>NZ_MLHJ01000064.1 GCF_001998965.1 Rodentibacter rarus | reverse complement strand
CCGGTATTATGCAGCAGTTGCACAACGTTGTTTTTTTGTTATCTTGTAGGGACACACTGCGTGTGTCCGAATTTTAACCTATTGAAATAATTTGATTTTATAACGGACACACGCAGTGTGTCCCCACGTTTTGGTTAAAATTTCTGTTTTGTGCATTTGCTACATAATACTGGGATTTTCAACCGCACTTTTTTATACCTGATGTTTAAACTTCAACAAATCCCGACGTTCTTTTTTGTTTGGACGGCGTTCGGGGTGAGGCATAGAAAGTGCGTTGTTTTTTCTCGCCCATGTCATTTCTTCCCGTTTTTTCACACTTTGCTCTGTTTCACGATAAAGTAATTGTGCTTCGGGGGCGCCACGGCGTTGATCGCTTAATGCCAAGATTTCCACTTCTTTTTCTTCATTACCTTGGCGTAATTTTAAGACAGCACCCACTTCCACAATTTTACTGACTTTTGCCCGTTGTCCGTTGTAGTGGACTTTTCCCCCTTCGATCATCGCTTTGGCAAGACTGCGGGTTTTATAAAAACGGGCAGCCCATAGCCATTTATCAAGGCGAACATCTTTTTCTTCCATTTACGCTCTCTCTTTGCTCAATTTGTGATACAGTTTGCGCCCAATGGTATCACAAAATACAGGAAAACCGATGTTATCAAACATTCAAAAAAACTTACCTCAAATTCTTTCCACACGTACTGTTGCAAAATCACGTTTATTTGAAATTCAAGCGGTTGATTTGGTATTTAGCAATGGTGAAAAGCGCACCTATGAACGCTTTAAACCGGGGGCGCATCAGGCGGTGATGATGGTGCCGATTGAGGGGGATGCGCTTTTAATGATTCGAGAATATGCGGTGGGGACAGAGCGTTATGAGCTGAGTTTTCCTAAAGGGGGCGTTGATGCGGGGGAAACACCGGAGGAGGCTGCCAATCGTGAATTGAAGGAAGAAATTGGCGTTGGCGCAAAGCACATCCATTTTTTACGTACGGTCATTACTAGCCCAAGTTATATGCGTAACCCAATGCATATTTTTATTGTGCAGGATTTCTACCCTTGCAAACTTGAAGGAGACGAGCCGGAACCCTTAGAATTGGTTCGTTTTCCCTTGGCGAAATTAGATGAATTAATTGCTCATCCCGATTTCAATGAGGCAAGAAATTTGACCGCACTTTATGCGTTGAGGGATTATTTGAATAGTCTTGGATGAGGAAATATTAATAATTTTTCTAATAAATCGAGTATTTATTAAATATCTTTCAATTTAGTTAAAGAAATATTAAACAATTCTTGAATTTTTTGTTGTTTCTTGGGACAGTAAGCGCCTTTTGTTTAACTTAGGAAAAATTATGCCTCATTCAAATTTAAAAGAACTCACGTTTCGTGGGATGATTCTCGGGGCGTTAATTACGGTGATTTTTACCGCATCTAACGTCTATTTAGGCTTAAAAGTCGGGATGACTTTTGCCTCTTCCATTCCTGCCGCTGTGATTTCTATGGCAGTGTTAAAATTCTTTAAAGATTCCAGTATCTTGGAAAATAATATGGTACAAACGCAGGCTTCTGCGGCGGGGACGTTATCCTCTGTGATTTTCGTTTTACCGGGTTTATTAATGATGGGTTACTGGAATGATTTTCCATTTTGGCAAACCATGTTGATTTGTGCCGCCGGTGGCACATTAGGGGTATTGTTCACCATTCCATTACGTCGTGCGATGGTGGTGAATAGTGATTTACCTTATCCGGAAGGTGTGGCAGCGGCTGAAATTTTGAAAGCGGGTAATCACGATAAAGGCGATACCGGGGTAAAAGATATTGCCTATGGCGGGGTATTCGCCGGTGTGGTGGCCTTTTTAACCAATGGTTTACGGGTAATGGCAGACGGTGCGAGTGTATGGTTTCAAACCGGTAAAGCCGCCTTCCAGTTGCCAATGGGCTTCTCTTTGGCGTTATTAGGCGCAGGTTATTTGATCGGTATCGTTGGCGGTATTGCGATGTTGGTCGGTTTGGTGCTGACTTGGGGTGTTGCCGTGCCATTCTTTACGATGTCCGGTGATATGCCAACGGAGATGAGTTTGATCGACTTTGCCATGAGTACATGGAAAACCAAAGTCCGTTTTATTGGGGTGGGCACGATTGGTATCGCCGCAATTTGGACATTGTTGGTTTTAATGAAACCGATGGTAGAAGGTATGGTGCATTCTTTCCGTATGTTAAAAAGCGGTCAATCAGAATCCGATCACCGTATTGATATCGACCTTTCGCCAAAAACTATGATCTATATCCTGATTGCGACCGTGGTATTGATTGTGATTTCATTGCATCACTTTATCGCTGCAGCACCGATTTCACCGGAACTGGCGATTTTATTAGTGGTAGTTTGTACTTTCTTGGCGGTATTTATCGGCTTTTTTGTGGCTGCGGCTTCCGGTTATATGGCGGGATTAGTCGGGTCTTCATCCAGCCCAATTTCCGGTATCGGGATTATCTCGGTAATTGTCATTTCGCTTGTGCTGGTGTCTATTGGTAATGCGACTGGCTTATTTGAAACCACTGACGGTCAGAAATTTTTAACTGCACTGACACTCTTTACCGCCTCTATCGTGCTGACCACGGCAACGATTTCTAACGATAATTTACAGGATTTAAAAACCGGTTTGTTAGTTGAAGCCACGCCGTGGCGTCAGCAAGTGGCATTGATTATTGGTTGTTTTGTCGGTGCATTGGTGATTGCACCGGTGTTGGAGATTTTATACCACGCCTATGGTTTTAGTGGCGCATTGCCACGGGCGGATATGGATCCGACCCAAGCGCTTTCTGCACCGCAAGCCACGATTATGACAACCATCTCACAAGGGATTTTTACCAACCAATTAGAATGGACATACATTTTAACCGGTGTGGGGTTAGGGGCGGTGTTAATTGTTATTGATGCGTTCTTGAAAAAAGTGAGTAATAAAGCCTTTGCATTACCGGTATTAGCAGTAGGGATTGGTATTTATTTGCCCCCATCCATTAATACCCCGGTAGTGATTGGGGCTTTCTTAGCCTGGTTCATTAACCGCCATATTGCAAGCTATGCGGCACGCACCGGCAATCAACAAATCTCCGCTAAAGCAGAACGTTTTGGAACGCTTTTCTCCGCTGGTTTGATCGTAGGGGAAAGTCTTATGGGCGTGATTTTAGCCTTTGTGATTGCCGCTTCCGTCACTTCCGGCGGTTCTGAAGCGCCACTTGCACTTCACCTTGAAAATTGGGACCGCATCGGTGAAATATTGGGTTTAACCGTATTTATTGCCGGGATCATTATTTTTGCTTCTCGTGTACTACGTGCGAAAAAATCTGATTAATCCCTAAAATTCCTTTAAAATAGGCTATCTTTTCCGATAGCCTATTTTTTATGAAACCTTATCTTAAAGCATTAATTTTATTTCCTCTTATCTTGCAAGGGTTAGCGACCGCACTTTTAGAGTTTTTGAATGCGAATGCAGATCCATATTACCAATTGCCTTTTATCCAAAATTTTCTTGTTGTTTTTATTCTCGTGGCGATTCCCGCTTTTTTGATTAGCCTGATCACCACTAAATTCTGTTATATGCGCTATAACATTGCCGCTATTGTACTATGCTCAGCATTAGTGAGTTTTTTTTATTATCTCACCATCATCTATCTTATTGAGTTTACTATTTCATTCTGGGGAGCTTTATTGGGTATGTGCTTTATGACATTTTGCACTTTATTTATACTGCCTTGGCTCTTGCCAAAAACCAAATCATCATAAGAAATTGTAGGGAGATTTTATGAAACCTTATCTTAAAGCATTAATTTTATTTCCGTTGATTTTGCAAGGATTAGCCACCGCATTATTTTGGTTTTTGGATTGGGATCTTGATGTAAGCGTACCTTTTAGCCACTACCTTTTCATTGCTTTTATCCTAGCAACCATTCCCGCTTTTCTGATTGCCTTGGTCGCCACTAAATATCGCTATGTACGCTATAATATCCTATCAATTGTGCTATGTTCATCATTGATCGGTTTTTTCTATTTTTATTTCATTGCTTATTTACTGGTCGTAATAAAAGAAGCGGATATATCAATCTGGACATGGTTAATTAAAGATGGGCTAGTGCTGGGATTATTAAATATGTGCGGTATGGTATTTTATTCTCTCTTTGTTCTACCATTTTTATTACCCAAAACAAAATCATGATGAAAAATATTGTCGGGAGGTTTTATGTTGCCACTCAATGAACATTTACTTAATCAAGTTCTACTGATTGCTTACCAAGCCGGTAATCATCTACAACGTTTTTATCAACAGCATATTGATGTACAAATTAAAGAAGATAATACACCGGTCACCGAAGCGGATCTTTTTGTCAGTCAATTTTTAACGGAAAAACTGACCGCACTTTTCCCACAAACGCCGGTGCTTTCCGAAGAAAATTGTCATATTCCTTTTGAGGAACGCCAAACGTGGAAAGAATATTGGCTCATCGATCCCCTCGATGGCACGCAACAATTTATTAATCGCACTGATCAATTTTCCGTTTTAATCACCCTTGTTCGTAAAAATAAACCTGTGCTAAGCATTATTCACGCACCGATATTATCCCTTACCTATTATGCGATGGCAGATTTTGGCGCATTTAAAAAACAAGGCGAACAGGTGAAAAAACTGGGTAAAAACACCGTGGATTTTAACCGCACTTCTTCCTTCCCAACATTACGCATTGCGGTGGGCGCCACCACTTCGCAAGAAAAAGTGCGGTCAATGTTATCAAAGGATTTTGCTTATGAGTTTGTCGTGCTGGGCTCTAGTAGTTTGAAAGGCGCATTGGTGGCTGAAGGCGAGGTGGATTGCTATGTTCGTTTGGGACAAACCGGTGAATGGGATACGGCGGGCTCAGAAGTGTTACTCAATGAAACGAATGGACAGATTTTTGATTCACACTTTGCACCGCTCACCTATAATCGACGTGAAACCTTGATTAATCCCAATTTTGTGATGGTGGCGGATAAATCTGTCAACTGGGATTCTATCTTTCAATTTAATTGATTGGTTAGCAGGAAAAATTTCGTTAGAATAGCCCGTCATTTCACTCGGTATTTTTACAAGGATAATTATGCAAACTGAGAACAGCTGTATCGTCATTTTTGGCGCATCCGGGGATTTAACCCACCGAAAACTCATCCCGGCACTTTATAATCTCTTCAAAATCGGAAGATTAGGCGAAAATTTTTCCGTGCTTGGTGTGGCACGTTCGGAACTTAATGATGAAACTTTCCGCACAAAAATGCGTGAAGCCTTAATCAAAAACGAAGATACCACACCTGAAACCCTTGATGAATTTTGTCATCATCTTTACTACCAAGCCGTGAATACGGCAGATGCCGCAGACTATGGAAAATTGGTTCCCCGTTTGGACGAATTACACGATAAATATCAAACTTGCGGTAATACACTCTATTATATGTCCACCCCACCAAGCCTTTATGGTGTAATTCCCGAATGTTTGGCTGCACATGGTTTAAATACAGAAGAATACGGTTGGAAGCGTATTATTGTAGAAAAGCCTTTTGGGTATGATGAAAGAACCGCACAAGTGTTGGATGTGCAAATTCACCGTTTCTTTGAAGAGCATCAAATTTATCGTATCGATCACTACCTTGGTAAAGAAACCGTTCAAAATTTACTCGTATTGCGTTTTTCTAATGGCTGGTTTGAACCGCTTTGGAACCGTAATTTTATTGATTATGTAGAAATCACTGGGGCGGAATCTATCGGTGTGGAGGAGCGTGGCGGCTATTATGATGGTTCCGGTGCTATGCGGGATATGTTCCAAAATCACTTATTGCAAGTGCTTGCAATGGTAGCAATGGAGCCGCCGGCAATCATCAATGCGGATTCTATGCGTGATGAAGTGGCAAAAGTGATGCACTGTTTACGTCCACTTACGCAAGAAGATGTGGAACATAATTTAGTGTTGGGTCAATATACTGCCGGTGAAGTGAATGGCAACATCGTGAAGGGATATTTAGAAGAAAAAGGCGTGCCGGCAGATTCACACACTGAAACCTATATGGCGTTGCGTTGTGAAATCGAAAACTGGCGTTGGGCGGGCGTGCCTTTTTATGTGCGTACCGGTAAACGCTTACCTGCTCGTGTCACAGAAATTGTGATCCATTTTAAAACCACACCTCACCCGGTATTTAGCCAAAACGCCCCAGAAAACAAACTCATCATCCGTATTCAACCGGACGAAGGCATTTCTATGCGTTTCGGTTTGAAAAAACCGGGCGCAGGCTTTGAGGCAAAAGAAGTTTCGATGGATTTCCGCTATGCTGATCTTGCCGGAGCACAAGTATTGACCGCTTATGAGCGTCTATTGCTGGATGCAATGAAAGGCGATGCGACACTCTTTGCCCGTACGGATGCCGTTCATGCGGCTTGGCAATTTGTTCAACCGATTTTAGATTACAAAGCCAACGGCGGACGAATCCACGAATACGAAGCCGGCACTTGGGGACCGGTGGCAGCAGATAAACTGATTGCCCGACAAGGTAGAGTATGGCGTAAACCAAGCGGTTTGATGAAGAAAAAAATCTAGTTGATGAATTGGGTATGTGAACGCTGAGTTTTACATACCCTTTATATTTAATCGACCTAAACTTATTGTTTAATATTATATTGATTTTTTATAATTTATATTTATTTATAATAAAAAAGCGCTTCCCTTCATCTAATCAGTATTATCTTATTTCTATATTAAAAAAATATATATCATATGCATAATGGATATTATGCAACCTTATTTTTCTATAGTATTTTCCTTTTCAATCAAATTAACAAAGGAGAATAAATAATGGCTTTTTTTTCAGAACATTTTATTCATTGGTTAGAAAATAACGCAAATGAATTAGATCAAACTTCTTCTGAATTATCGGAAGGATTGTTAAAAAGAATAGCGCTTGAAGGCGTATTTAAAGTGGGTGTCCCAACGCCATTAGGCGGACAGGGTGGGGACGCTAAAGAGGTGATTGAAATATTGCAAACATTAGCATCACATTCACTCACGGCGAGTTTTATTGCGTGGGGACATTATACTTTTATTAAACAAATTTTAACCAGCTCAAATCCCTATTTTAGAGAACATTATTTAAATGAACTTATTAATGCGGATATTGCAGGGGCGACCGGGCTTTCCAATACGGTTAAATATTTAGCTAATTTGGAAGAATTAAACGTAAAAATTAGCCAAAAAGACGGGAAATATTATTTAAATGGCAAGTTACCTTGGGTAACCAATGTGAGAAAAGATCGTTTCTTAGCGGTATTTAGTGCAGGATTGGAAGGGAAAACCCCTTGGGTTATTGCGATTCCGTCAGATGCAATTGGGTTGGTTCGTTCGGCTGATTTAGAGTTTATCGCCCTACAAGGTGCAAACACCGCAAGTTTAACGTTCAATGAGGTAGAATTAAAGCCGGAATGGATTTTATCCGACAACGCCCCTGAATTTTTAGCTCAAACCCGCCCTTATTTTTTAGGTTATCAATTCGGTTTGGCTTTAGGGTTGGCGAAACGTTCGTTGCAAGAAGCCGAACAACGACTTATTTATCGTGCGGCATTAGCGACAGACTGGCAGCAAACAAGCGAACATTTTACTTCTCTTAAACAGCGTTTATATCAGGGATTGACGGAAGAACAATATTTTATTGAACGTCCGAAAGAACTCCTTGCTTTGCGTTTAGAAGTGGTGGATCTCGTGGCTAAAAGCCTATTATTGGAGTTAGAAGCAAGCGGTGGTGCGGCTTATTTTAAAGACTCATCATTGAGTTTTATTCGCCGTTGGAATGAAGGCGCATTTTTGCCGGTCGTCTCGCCAAGTGCGGCACAATTAAAACAACTTTTGCAAGAGAATTCGCATTAATTTAATTGACAATTTCTTGTTTCAAATGGATAACTTAAACGGTTTGCTATGGTAAAATGCCTATAATTTTTATCATAGGTTTGGTTATCCATTTTTTGTTTTTTCAAAAATACCGGAAAATCGAACCGCACTTTTGTAGGAATAAAATGAACACGATCACGTTTTCTACGGCGCAACAAGCGGTTGAAAAAATAGCACAAGAATTTGTTATTTATAGCCAATCGATCCACCCTATACATATTTCCCTTTCCGGTGGTTCAACACCAAAACTACTCTTTAAAACACTGGCGCACCCCCCTTATGTAGAGCAAATCAATTGGCAAAATTTACATTTCTGGTGGGGTGACGAGCGTATGGTTTCACCACAAGATCCCGAAAGCAATTACGGCGAAGTGCAAAAATTATTATTCGACCATATCCAGATTCCAGCGGAAAATATTCATCGAATTCGTGGTGAAAATGAACCGCACGTTGAGCTAAAACGTTTCCAAGAGGAACTCAGTGCGGTCATTCCTGACGGTGTTTTTGACTGGATTATTTTAGGCATGGGGGCAGACGGACACACAGCTTCCTTATTCCCACATCAAACTTATTTTGATGATAAAAACCTTGCGGTGATGGCAAAACACCCTGAAAGCGGGCAAATCCGTATTTCCAAAAGCGCAAAATTCATCGAACAGGCAAAACGCATTACTTATCTTGTGACAGGTGAAGGCAAAGCGGAAATTTTAAAAGAAATCCAAACCACACCAGCGGAAACTCTCCCTTATCCGGCAGCGAAAATTAAAGCGAAAAATGGGGTGACGGAGTGGTATTTGGATAAAGCGGCAGCGAAGTTTTTATAGTGGAAATTTTAGCCCATATTTTGACCGCACTTGTGGCAATCGAACATTTTTACATTCTCTATTTAGAAATGTTCGCTATTGAGGGAAAACAGGCCAAACGCATTTTCGGTTTAACGGATGAGTTTATCGCCCAAAAGAAAGTGAAGGTGATGTTTGCCAATCAAGGGTTATACAACGGCTTTCTGGCGGCAGGAATTCTCTTCGGTTATGTGATAAACCAAATGTCGGTGATTTATTTCTTTTTAGTTTGTGTGATAACTGCCGCCATTTTTGGCGCAATCACCGCCAATAAGGGCATTTTTGTAAAGCAAGGGTTGCCGGCGGTGTTGGCGTTGGTTTTGCAGATTGTTATATAAATTATTCATAGGATAGATAAATGAAAAAGTTGTTATTACTCATATTACTGCCAATGAGTGTATTGGCTTCACCGATCAAAGGGATTGATGAGTCTTACCAAGATTGGAATTTGGTTTGTGATAATACCGGTACTTGCCGTCTGACAGGGTATCAATCAGATGGTTGGTATGATATACCCGTTTCGGTTTTATTTACCCGTCCGGCAGGGGAAAATGCAAAGGTGTCAGGGAAATTATCTTTTTTGGCATACGATCAGGAAAAAGAGAAGAACATTCCTATTGGTAAATTTGCCGAAATTTTGATAAATGGGCAATCTTTAGGAAAAATGCAAAAAGAAAATGTTGATGATATTCAAACCGAATATTCTCTCACGGACACCCAAATAACGACACTACTTAACGCATTGAAAAAAAACACCGAAATCCAGATTGTTTCCGGTGAGTTTAAAGGTAAATTATCGGATAAAGGTGCGGCAGCGGCAATGTTGCGTATGGATGAATTTCAGCAGAGATTAAATACGCCTTCAGCCCTGATACGCAAGGGAAATAGCACAAAACCGGTGTTAGCCCCACGCCCTGCGCCTAAAATTACGGCGATAGCTATTCCAAACCGTCAAGAATATATCCTGAAAAAGGGAACAAAACAATTTGATGAAGTAATGGCACTTTTACGTCAAGCTAATGGCACGGATGAAGAATCCGATGGCTATTGTCCTGTTTTGCATCAGGATGATAATTGGCTTGATGGGATTACCATTTACCCGCTGACGAATAGTAAGGTATT
Source organism: Rodentibacter rarus (assembly GCF_001998965.1). Taxonomy (GTDB): domain Bacteria; phylum Pseudomonadota; class Gammaproteobacteria; order Enterobacterales; family Pasteurellaceae; genus Rodentibacter; species Rodentibacter rarus. The sequence continues at coordinate 31,000 of NZ_MLHJ01000064.1, read as the reverse complement.
GGCAGAATCTCTTTGTTGGAGGGGCGCTTATCAAGAGGGAGCTTATTATGCAGTGATGGATGATAAATTAACCCGAGTCGAACAGCAATTAGCTCATCAATATAATGGAGCTTTTTATGATGAACAGAAACATTTTTTAGCCGTTAATGGATCTTATAAAGGTCGTGGAATCGGTGATTGCTGGTTTGGTCAGAACGCAGTTTGGAATGGCAAAATTTTTATCCGCACTTCAGAGTGGACAAGCGGATCATGTAAAGGTGTTGGCGGTGGCTTTTGGCATTTACCAATATTCGAGAGTGAGGTTGTGGTGAAAGAGTAATCTATCTTTATGGATGAGCAATTAAAGAGGCAAATAATGCTTGATTTTACCCCATTAGAAAAAGCTATTTTTCGTCTAGAAGAAGGGTTAAACCGTTATCTGCAAGATGTGAGTGATCTGCAAATTCGTGATGGTTTAATTCAACGCTTTGAGTTTACCTATGAACTCAGCCACAAAATGCTAAAGCGTTATTTGGTTGCGATTTCGCCTAATCCAGAACTTTATGATGGCATTAGCTTTCAAGATCTGATTCGCACGGGCAATGAATATGGCTTATTGCAAGGAGAGTGGAGCGATTGGAAACAATATCGTGAAATGCGTAGCCGAACCAGTCATACTTACGATGAAGATATTGCAATCGCTGTGGTGCAGGGTATTCCTAAATTTTTAAGTGAAGCAAAATATCTCCAAGAGAAATTAAAGTGCGGTCAAAATGGATAAGATTTTTGATATTGAACCCAAACATCTTACTATTGTACAAGATATTTTACGAACTCACTTGGCAGGCTATGAAGTGCGGGCATTTGGTTCAAGAGTGAAAGGTACAGCGCGTAAATTTTCGGATTTGGATTTGGTGGTAATGAGCGAAGAACCTCTCTCGTTACGGCTTTTTGCGGAGGTCAGCGAAGCCTTTAGCGAAAGCGATCTCCCTTATAAAGTGGATGTGCTTGATTGGGCGACAACGTCCGAAAGTTTTCGAGAAATTATTGAACAAAAGTATGTGGTGGTTGCAGAGAAATAAGCCTGTGCACAGTTATTTGGCGAGTGAAGTATGTCAATGTACTCCAAAGTAATATACATTGGTAAAGACATGATGCAATGAGGATAAAATGGATCGTACATTAATTGTTTTTGATATGGATCCCCATTGTTTGGAAGAAAACTATCATAATGCCAGTTGGCGTAACGCCTATTCGGATATTCAATGTATTTTAAAAAAACATGGTTTTAGCAATATTCAAGGAACAGTTTATTTGAGTGATAGAGGTATTAAACAAGCTCATGGCACGCTTGCTTTGCAAGAAGTCGCCGCAAGGTTTGAATGGTTTTATCACTGTGCCTCTAATATTCAGTTTTATGAATTAAAAGATGATTTTAATGCACAATTTATTGTTGAAGGTGTGCAACGGGCACGAGAAGCCTTTAATCGTTCACTTGATGGTTTACGTCAAGAACTATTACAAGCAGGATTGTCTGCTGACAAAGTGGAAGAAATTGTGGGAAAACGTCAATTTTCTTTACAACAAATTCCTGAAAAGGATTTATTACAAAATAATTCAACAAACTAAGTTTATACTCAATCGGTGTAACTCATAAATTGCACCTCACCAGCAGGAGAAAAAAATGTCACAAAAAGGCGATATCGGCGTGATTGGACTCGCCGTGATGGGGCAAAACCTCATTTTAAATATGAACGACCACGGGTTTAAAGTGGTGGCGTATAACCGTACCACGTCAAAAGTGGATGAGTTTTTACAAGGGGCGGCGAAAGGCACGAACATTATCGGGGCGTATTCCTTGGAAGATTTGGCGTCTAAATTGGAAAAACCAAGAAAAGTGATGCTGATGGTGCGTGCGGGCGAAGTGGTGGATCAATTTATTGATGCACTATTACCGCACTTGGAAGAGGGCGACATCATTATTGATGGCGGCAACTCTAACTATCCGGATACTAACCGCCGTGTGAAAGCCTTAGCGGAAAAAGGGATTCGCTTTGTGGGTTCCGGGGTATCGGGTGGTGAAGAGGGGGCTCGCCATGGACCTTCCATTATGCCGGGCGGTAACGAGGAAGCATGGCAATATGTCAAACCGATTTTACAAGCAATTTCTGCCAAAACCGATAAAGGCGAACCGTGCTGTGATTGGGTTGGAAAAGAGGGCGCAGGTCATTTCGTGAAAATGGTGCATAACGGCATTGAATATGGTGATATGCAGTTAATTTGCGAAGCTTACCAATTCTTAAAAGACGGACTAGGCTTAAGTTATGAGGAAATGCAAAACATTTTCGCTGAATGGAAAAAAACAGAGCTGGATAGCTATCTAATTGATATTACAACAGATATTTTGGGCTATAAAGACACAGACGGCACACCGCTTGTGGAAAAAATCCTGGATACTGCCGGACAAAAAGGCACGGGTAAATGGACGGGCATCAACGCTCTTGATTTTGGTATTCCATTAACCTTAATCACCGAATCGGTGTTTGCCCGTTGTGTTTCTTCTTTCAAAGATCAGCGGGTGGCGGCAGAAAAATTATTCGGCAAAACCATTGGGAAAGTGGAGGGCGATAAAGCAGTTTGGATTGAAGCGGTGCGTAAAGCCTTACTTGCCTCAAAAATTATCTCTTATGCACAAGGCTTTATGCTGATTCGTGAAGCCTCCGAAAACTTCGGTTGGGATATCAACTATGGCGCAACTGCACTATTATGGCGTGAAGGCTGTATTATCCGTAGCCGTTTCTTAGGTAATATTCGTGATGCTTATGAGGCTAACCCGGATTTGATTTTCTTAGGCTCAGACGCTTATTTCAAAGGCATTTTAGAAAATGCCATGAGCGATTGGCGTAAAGTGGTGGCAAAATCCATTGAAGTGGGCATTCCGATGCCTTGTATGGCTTCTGCGATTACCTTCTTGGATGGTTACACTTCTGCTCGTTTACCGGCGAATTTATTGCAAGCCCAACGGGATTATTTTGGTGCGCACACCTACGAGCGTACAGATAAACCGCGTGGTGAGTTTTTCCACACCAACTGGACAGGGCGTGGCGGTAACACCGCTTCCACCACCTATGATGTGTAATTGGTAAAAGGCAAGATAAATTGACCGCACTTTAAGCAAAGTGCGGTTTCTTTTTACCTCATTTTGGAGAGAACTATGCTATCTCAAACTCGTTTGGCACAATTAGCCGAAATGGAAAACATATTGGATGAAGCCAATGAATTTTTGGCTGAGGCAGAAAATTTTCTTGAAAAATGGCAAACCTTTTTACCGAAAATGAAACGTTTAGAACGTTATTATTTTGAAGGGGATTGGATGGCGGATTTTGAAGCTTATGAACAAGGGGAAATCCCTCAAACCCAGTCTTGCGGCGTGCTTTCAGAAGATCTTGTTTATAATGCCAGTAGCGATCAACGAAGCCTTGCTATTGAATATTTAAAATTGATAACGACAATTTTGGATCAATAAAAAGACAGAAAACTGACCGCACTTTGCATTCTTGTCAAAACAGACAGGAAAGTGCGGTCATTTTTTTCAAAATTTTCTGAGAAATAATCAAGGCAATTTCTGTTTTAACGTAGTAAACTAGAGCGGTGATTACCCCGAGGAGATAACGATGAAACCTTACCTTATTGCCCCTTCTATTCTTTCCGCCGATCTGGCCCGCCTTGGTGATGATGTTCAAAATGTGCTTAATGCCGGTGCAGATCTCATTCATTTTGATGTGATGGATAATCACTATGTGCCCAATTTGACTTTTGGCCCCGCTATTTGTCAGGCTTTGCGTGATTACGGTATTACCGCCCCTATTGACGTGCATTTAATGGTGAAACCGGTGGATCGGCTTATTCCTGATTTTGCCAAAGCCGGAGCAAATTATATTACCTTCCATCCGGAAAGCACTGAGCATATTGACCGCTCTTTACAGTTGATTCGTGATCACGGTTGCCAATCCGGTTTGGTGTTTAACCCTGCCACACCACTGAGTTATTTGGATTATGTATTGGATAAAGTGGATGTCATTTTGTTGATGTCGGTTAATCCGGGATTTGGCGGACAATCTTTCATTCCGGCAACGTTGAAAAAATTACAACAAGTTAGAAAAATCATTGATAACAGCGGTTTTGATATCCGTTTAGAAGTGGATGGCGGTGTAAAAGTCAATAATATTGCAGAAATTGCCGCTGCCGGTGCAGATATGTTTGTCGCAGGCTCAGCGATTTTTGACAGCCCGGATTACAAACAAGTGATTGCTCAAATGAGAGATCAACTTTCCACTGTCCGTGGCTAATTGAGAATTTTAGTTTCCTTATCGTTGTATAAAAAAGAGAGATTAAATGAAAACACAATTTAAATTGATTGGCTTTGATTTAGACGGCACGCTCGTTAACAGCTTGCCGGATTTAGCCCTATCCGTCAATTCAGCCTTAGCCGAATTTGATTTGCCCCAAGCACCGGAGTCTTTAGTGTTAACCTGGATTGGCAATGGGGCACCTGTGTTAATTGCCCGAGCATTAGATTGGGTAAAAGCACAAACCGGTAGAGCATTAAGCGAAGCAGAGGTAGAAGAAGTTAAAGCACGTTTCAACCACTATTATGGTGAAAACCTTTGCAATGTGAGCCATCTTTATCCCAATGTGAAAGAAACCTTAGAAGCGTTAAAAGCGAAAGGTTACACTTTAGCCGTAGTAACAAATAAACCGACCAGACACGTTCAACCGGTGTTGAGCGCCTTTGGTATCGATCACTTATTTAGCGAAATGCTCGGCGGGCAGTCTTTACCTGCAATCAAACCGCATCCTGCACCACTTTATTATTTGTGTGGTAAATTCGGCATTGAGCCTCGCCAACTCTTATTTGTGGGCGATTCTAAAAATGACATTCTGGCAGCCCATGCTGCCGGTTGTGCCGTTGTGGGATTAACCTACGGTTATAATTATAATATTCCAATTAGCGAATCGAATCCGGATTGGGTGTTGGATGATTTTGGTCAGTTATTAAAGATGCTTTAATATTTCTTAAAAAGTGCGGTAAAAAATAAGCTAACCCTAAAAGCGAGACGTTTAATTTAAGGACTGAGTGCTATATTGCGTAGCACTGAGTCCTTTTAGTTTTAACGGAATACATTCAAGCCAAATAAATGTACTTACAAATCACGCTTTTAAACGCTTTCATAGAAAAGTGCACTATCTTCTTTAACAAGGCTTGATTCATTTTTTTCTCAGCCATCAACATTATTTTGGTATGCGACACAACCTGTCACGACAATCTATCAATCTATGGCATGACCATTATATTTAGCTTGCTTATTACAGCACAATCTATTGATAAGGAGCAATTATTGGTGATGTTGTGGGTTCTCGTTTTGAGTTTAAAAATTACCGTGCAACAGATTTTGAGTTGATGACTTCAGCGTCTCAGTTTACTGATGATTTGGTCTGTACGGTTGCCGTGGCGGATTGGGTTCAGCAAGGCTGTCGAGATAATTTGGTGGAAATTGTGCGTTAATTGGTGTCACAAATATTCCTATGCCGGCTATGGTGGAATATTCTATAAATGGCTCAATACAAAAGTTACGCCACAATCTTACAACAGCTGGGGAAATGGTTCGGCAATGCGTGTTTCACCGGTGGGCTGGGCATTGGAAACCCTTGAAGAACCCCTTGTTTTGGTTACGATTTATCACAAACCTGTGATGAAATCCGTCCGATATATAAGTTTAACGAAAGTTGCCAAGGTACTGTTCCCCAAGCGATAATCGCATTTTTAGAAAGTGATCATTTTGAACACGCTATTCGCCTTGCCGTCTCCCTTGGAGGCGATAGCGATACGCTTGCCGCTATAACCGGGTCGATTGCTGAAACCTACTATGGTGAAATTCCGACCGATATCGTAGAGTAAGTCTTGCTGAAAGATAAAAGAGGAGAATAATTATGTTTATGTCAAAAAACTTTTATCGTAAATTAAGAAAGAGCACACCGTGGATGGATTTGCTTACATCGCACAATCCTAAATCAAAAGTTCCACCACTGACAGAGGAGGAACTGAAAGAAACGTGTCAATTCACTGATGAGAAAGGAAATGTAGTGTATGATCTCCCTCATGAATATCGGAGATATAAACATCGGTTGAAATCCGACAATACATCGGTATAAATATAGAAGGGACTTTAGACCCTTTATTTTCCCTTCCCTCTAAATTTTCGTATAATACCCGCCCATAAAATTCATTCAAATCAACCGCACTTTCAAGGATTTTAAATGGCGCATCCCCGTTTTGTTCACCTCCGCACACACAGTGATTTTTCAATGCTTGATGGTATCGCCAAAGTAAAACCTTTGGTGAAAACCTGTGCAGCGAATAATATGGTGGCGATGGCACTGACGGATTTCACCAATTTTTGTGGTGTTGTGCGTTTTTATGGGGAAGCCTTGTCTTCCGGCATCAAACCCATTATTGGGGCAGATGTGCGGGTGCGTAGTGAGCTATGCGGTGAGGAGTTATTTGAGCTGACCTTGTTGGCGAAAAATAATACCGGCTATAAAAACATCACGCTGCTCTTGTCGAAGGCGTATCAACGGGGTTATTACGACTTGCCTTATATCGATCAAGATTGGTTGATCGAACACCGCGAGGGCGTGATTATTTTATCTGGTGGTACTAAAGGCGATGTCGGGAAAAAATTGCTGAAAGAAAATGCTGCTGAAACGCAAAGTGCGGTCAATTTTTATCAAGAATTTTTTCCTGATCATTTTTATTTGGCATTAACCCGAACCGGCAAGCCTGATGAAGAACGCTATATTAAAGCCGCCTGTGCCTTAGCCGAAGCACAAAATCTCCCTCTTGTGGCGACTAATGATGTGGTCTTTTTAAAATCCGATGATGCGGAAGCCCATGAAATTCGGGTTGCCATTCACGATGGCTACACCTTAGACGATCCAAAACGTCCTAAACTTTACACCGCACAACAATACTTCCGCACAGAAGAGGAAATGTGTGCCCTCTTTGCCGATATTCCCTCCGCACTGGAAAATACCCTATTAATTGCTCAACGTTGTAGTGTGACATTGCGTCTTGGGCAATATTTCTTACCGCAATTTCCAACGGGAGAGCTGAGTACGGAAGATTATTTGGTGATGAAATCGAAAGAGGGGTTGGAAGAACGCTTGGCATTTTTATTTCCCGATGAAAAAGTGCGGTCAGAAAAACGGGCGGAATATGATGAACGCTTGCAAGTTGAACTTGATGTCATCAACCAAATGGGCTTCCCCGGTTATTTCTTGATCGTGATGGAATTTATTCAATGGTCGAAAGATAATGACATTCCCGTGGGGCCGGGACGGGGTTCAGGTGCGGGTTCATTAGTGGCGTATGCGTTAAAAATTACCGATCTCGACCCTTTGGAATTTGATCTACTCTTTGAGCGTTTCCTCAACCCTGAACGTGTGTCTATGCCCGATTTTGACGTGGATTTCTGTATGGATGGACGAGATCGGGTGATTGAGCACGTGGCGGAAACCTATGGGCGTGGTGCAGTGTCGCAAATTATTACCTTCGGTACGATGGCGGCAAAAGCGGTTATCCGTGATGTGGGGCGGGTACTAGGCCATCCCTATGGTTTTGTGGATCGCATTTCTAAATTAATTCCACCCGATCCGGGGATGACCCTTGCCAAAGCCTTTGAAGCCGAACCGCAATTACAGGTTGCCTATGACAGTGATGAGGAAGTACAAGCGCTGATTGATATGGCTCGCAAACTGGAGGGGGTGACCCGAAACGCAGGAAAACACGCCGGTGGTGTGGTGATTTCCCCTACACTCATTACCGATTTTTCTCCCCTTTATTGCGACAGCGAAGGGCTTCATCCCGTTACTCATTTCGATAAAAATGATGTGGAATATGCCGGTTTGGTCAAATTTGACTTTTTGGGGTTACGTACCCTCACCATCATCAAATGGGCGTTGGATATGGTGAATGCCCGTATGGTTCGGGAAGGAAAACCCATAGTGGATATTGCTTCCATCCCCTTGGATGATCCACAATCTTTTGAATTGCTCAAGCGTGCTGAAACCACTGCCGTGTTCCAGTTGGAATCGCGGGGGATGAAAGATTTAATTAAACGCCTACAACCGGACTGCTTTGAGGATATTATCGCCTTGGTGGCACTCTTCCGTCCCGGTCCATTGCAATCGGGTATGGTGGATAACTTTATCGACCGTAAGCATGGGCGTGAGGAAGTGTCTTATCCTGATGCCAATTATCAACACGAAAGCCTTAAACCCATTTTAGAACCCACCTACGGCATTATTTTGTATCAAGAGCAAGTGATGCAAATTGCTCAGGTTCTCGCCGGCTATACGCTCGGTGGAGCGGATTTATTACGCCGTGCAATGGGGAAGAAAAAACCGGAAGAAATGGCAAAACAGCGTTCCGTCTTTGAGGCGGGCGCGATCAAAAATGGCGTTGACGGTGAACTTTCTATGAAGATTTTCGACTTGGTAGAAAAATTTGCCGGTTACGGCTTTAATAAATCCCACTCGGCAGCCTACGCCTTGGTTTCTTATCAAACCCTTTGGTTGAAAACCCATTTCCCGGCAGAATTTATGGCGGCGGTAATGACATCGGAAATGGACAATACGGATAAAATTGTCGGTTTGTACGATGAATGTTTGCGTATGGGATTAAAAGTCACCCCACCGGATATTAATGTGGGCAAACACCATTTTAGTGTGAATGAAAACGGTGAAATAGTCTATGGTATCGGTGCTATTAAAGGCGTGGGGGAAGGTCCGATTGAGGCATTAATTACGGCACGTAATAAAGGGGGATTTTTTAAAGATTTATTTGATCTCTGCGCTCGTGTGGATTTGAAAAAAATCAATCGCCGAACCTTTGAAAGCCTGATTATGTCCGGTGCGTTTGATAAACTTGGACCACATCGTGCCGCATTGTCTAAAAATTTAGAAGATGCCTTAAAAGCCTCCGATCAACACGCTAAAGATGAGGCGATGGGACAATCGGATATGTTTGGTGTATTAACCGAAACCTATGAAGAAGTGGAAAATGCCTATGCGAATACCCCGCCTTACACGGAAAAACAAATTTTAGACGGCGAGCGTGAAACCCTAGGGCTTTATTTAAGCAGTCATCCTGTTAGCCGTTATTTGAAAGAACTTTCTCATTACAGCTCAATACGCTTAAAAGAGCTAACGCCTAACCGCCGAGGGCAAATCAGCACTGCCGCAGGATTAATTGTTGCTTCACGTATTGCCATCACCAAAAAGGGAAATCGATTAGGCATTGCCACGTTAGATGATCGCTCGGGACGTTTGGATATCACCTTATTTGGTGAAAGTTTGGAGCAATTTGGCGAAAAATTGCAAAAAGATACGGTGGTGGTGGTATCCGGGCAAGTCAGTGCGGATGATTTTTCCGGTGGTTTAAAAATGACCGTAAGGGAAATGATGACCTTAGACGAAGCCCGTTCCCGCTATGCTAAATCCCTTGCCATTAGTCTATCAGAGGAACAAATAACGCCTCTTTTTATTAAACAACTAAAAGAAAAATTGACACCGGTGAGTGGTGGCGCTCTACCGATTAATGTTTATTACCAAAGTCCGAAAGGGAGAGCGTTACTGCGGCTTGGGATTCAATGGTCAATCACACCTACTGACGAAATTTTGACGGAGTTGGTCAATATGTTAGGCGAAAGTGCGGTTGAGTTGGAGTTCGGATAATGGCGTTTATGTCAAGCGCCCAAATTAAGGACAGGGATACCTTCCTGTGCTACAATCACGCAACAAATGACACCATTTAAAAATAAGAGAAATTATGACCGCACTTAATGTATTAATTTATCCTGACGACCATTTAAAAGTGGTCTGTGAGCCCGTATCTGACATCAATGATGATATTCGTAAAATTGTTGATGATATGTTCGATACTATGTATCAACAAGAAGGCATTGGTTTAGCTGCCCCACAGGTTGATATTTTACAACGCATTATCACCATTGATATTGAGGGCGACAAACAAAATCAATTGGTTTTGATTAATCCGGAAATTTTGACCTCAGAAGGTGAAACCGGTATTGAAGAGGGCTGTTTGTCGATTCCCGGTGTGCGTGCACTTATACCTCGGAAAGAAAAAGTGACCGTAAAAGCGCTTGATCGTGATGGGCAAGAATTTACCTTAAATGCGGACGGTTTACTGGCGATTTGTATTCAACACGAAATCGATCATCTTAACGGCGTTTTGTTTGTGGATTATCTTTCACCGCTCAAACGTCAACGGATTAAAGAAAAATTGATTAAATATAAAAAACAGATGGCGAAGCAGTAACCGATATTATGTAGTCCACGTACAACACAGGGATTTCAACGAAATGTAGGGACACACTGTAATATATTGAAATTTGATTTTATAACGGACGCACGCAGTGTTTCCCTACCCTTGTGCAACAGAGACATCATCACGAAAAGTGCGGTTAATTTTGACCGCATTTTATTTTCTCATACGACTTAGAACATTATTCAACATAACGCAGAACATCATGATGAAACCACTCAATATAATCTTTGCAGGTACGCCTGATTTTGCCGCACAGCATTTACAGGCTTTACTCCATTCCCAACATAAGGTGATGGCGGTTTATACGCAGCCTGATAAACCGGCGGGGCGTGGTAAAAAATTACAGGCGAGCCCCGTGAAACAGCTTGCCGAACAACATCATCTCCCGGTTTACCAACCTAAATCTTTACGCAACGCTGAGGCACAAGCTGAATTACAAGCCTTAAACGCTGATGTGATGGTGGTGGTGGCTTATGGCCTAATTCTCCCTAAAGCGGTTTTAGATGCTCCCCGTTTGGGTTGTTTGAATGTGCATGGTTCTATTTTGCCCCGTTGGCGTGGTGCAGCACCTATTCAACGTGCGATTTGGGCTGGGGATGAGCAAACAGGCGTCACGATTATGCAAATGGATGAGGGCTTAGATACCGGGGATATGTTACACAAAATCTATTGTGATATTTTGCCCACAGAAACCTCAGCCAGCCTTTATGATAAATTGGCTCAACTGGCTCCTCCTGCACTCATTGAGGTGCTTGATCAATTGGAAAGCGGAAAATTTATCGCCGAGAAACAAGAGAATAGCCAAAGCAACTATGCAGATAAACTTTCCAAAGAGGAAGCCAAATTGGATTGGTCGCTTTCAAGCGAACAACTTGAACGGAATATTCGAGCCTTTAACCCTTGGCCGATGGCTTATTTCAGTACGGAAGATAAAGAGGGAAATTTACAAACCTTAAAAGTGTATCAAGCGGAAGTGTTACCCCATCAAGATAAACCGGTGGGAACAATTTTACGAGCGGATAAAAACGGCATTCAGATTGCCACGGCTGACGGTGTGCTAAATATTTTGCAACTGCAACCGGCAGGGAAAAAGCCGATGTCGGTTCAAGATTTATTGAATGGGCGTGCGGACTGGTTTCCTCTGGGTAAGGTGTTAGCTTAATGAAAAATACCCCCTCACAACCCCAAGCGGACAAACCTAAACCAATGAAAAAAATAGCGAAAAAATCCACCGCACTTTCCTCTAGAGCCGTGGCGGCACAGGTTATTTTACAGGTGCTTGATGAGGGAAAATCCCTTTCGAGCTTAATTCCTGATGTTCAAGCTTCCCTGAAAACACAGGATTTACCGCTCCTCCAAGAAATCTGTTTTGGCATATGCCGTGTATTGCCTCGTTTGGAACAGATTATCCAACACCTTGTGGATAAACCACTCAAAGGCAAAATGCGGATTGTGCATTGTTTATTGTTGGTCGGGCTGTATCAGTTGCTTTATATGCGAATTCCTCCCCACGCGGCGGTGGATGAAGTGGTGAATGCCACAAAAGCCTTGAAATCAGACAGTTTCCGAGGGTTAGTCAATGGCGTATTACGCCGTTTTCTGCGTGAACAAGAAAGTATTTTGGCGCAAGTGGATAAACATTGGCAAACCTTACATCCCGAATGGTTTGTCAACAAGTTGAAAAAGGCTTATCCCAATTGGCGTGATATCATTCATGCGAATAACCAAAAACCGCCGATGTGGCTACGGGTTAATGTACAAAAAAATAGCCTGGAAAACTACCGCACTTTATTGGTGGAATCAGGCATTTTGGCAGAAACCGGCTCTCATTCTCAGGCGTTACGTTTAACCTCACCAACGCCGGTACAAAAATTACCTTATTTTTCGGAAGGTGTGGTAACGGTACAGGATTTGAGTGCTCAATGGGCAGCCATTTTGTTGGAACCCCAAAATGGCGAATGGATTTTAGATGCCTGTGCCGCCCCCGGGGGGAAAACCACCCATATTTTAGAGCTCGCTCCACAAGCGAATGTGATTGCATTGGATGTGGAAGCCCATCGTTTGAAACGAGTGGAAGAAAATCTGGCACGTTTGAATCAGCAGGCGACCGTAATCTGTGGTGATGCCACTTTGCCCGATGAATGGTTGGCAGAAATTGGAAAAAGTGCGGTGCAATTTGACCGTATTTTATTAGATGCCCCTTGTTCCGCTACCGGTGTCATTCGCCGTCATCCCGATATAAAATGGCTACGCCAAGAAACGGATATTGCACAACTTACGGCATTACAAAACAATATTTTGAAAGCACTTTGGGCGAAATTGAAACCGAACGGTATTTTACTGTATGCCACCTGCTCCGTGTTACCGGAAGAAAATGATGAGCAAATTCGTACTTTTTTATCGGAACAATCCGATGCGGAATTATTACCCCTCCCTTTTGAAGAGGTGATAAGTGACGATAAAAGAGCGGTTGGTTTTCAGTTTATTCCGCAAGAAATGGGAGGAGATGGATTTTACTATGCTAAGTTGCGTAAACGTGCGTAGACAAAAAGGAGGCGGAGATGTTCCCCCATATTGATGTGATCATTCCTTGCTATAATGCGGAAAAAACATTAGCACGTGCGGTAGAATCGGTGTTAAATCAACCTTGCTTAGGCAAAATTTGGCTGATTGATGATGCATCAGCAGATAACACTTTCGCATTAGCACAAAAATGGGCAAAAGATTGTCCCGAGCGGATCGGAGTGGAAAAAATGCCGCTCAATGGCGGAGTGGCGAAAGCGAGAAATTGGGGCGCATTACAATCCACCAACGAATTTATCGCTTTTTTAGATGCTGACGATGCTTATGAGCCCGGTGCATTGGAAGTGGCGGCTGCCACCTTTCATTTTCAACCGGACACATCGGTGGTACGTTTAGCCTTAAAGCCCATAGGATTGGCAAGCCGCTATGTGGAACATCCTAATTTTGATTTTGCTTGGCAGCATATGAGAATGACCTGCGGTGGGAATATGGTGTTTCGCCGTGCTTTTTTCCTAGCCTGTGGCGGTTTTCCTCAAGATGCACTATTCCGTGAGCTGGGCGGTGAAGACGGCGCATTGGGAATTGCCACAACAAGAATTGGCAAAGTGGCGACATTATTCGATGAGGTGGGCGTGTTACATTATTGCCGAGCGGGTATGCACGCTGAGCGATTATTAGAGGCGATTTTGTTTCAAAAAACAGCCGAAGGGGTAACAGAGGAAAAAATGGCGCAGGCAAATGCAGTAACGGATGAAATCTGTCGCCGAATGGAAGCCTTAAAGTGCGGTCTAAATTCGCAGCAAATTGGTATTCGCCCCCTGATCTTAACAAGGAGTGAGGCGTGAAAATAATGATCCTTGGTGCCGGACAAGTTGGCACGACATTAGCGGAAAATTTGGTTAGCGAAGATAATGATATTACCTTAGTAGATAATGAATCACCACAGCTTCAAGCTTTACAGGAAAAACATGATTTGAGGGTGGTTCAAGGCTCTCCTTCCTCCCCCAAAGTGTTGCGTGATGCCGGTGCGGCAGATGCCGATTTAATGGTGGCGGTCACCTCATCAGATGAAATCAATATGGTGGCGTGTCAAATGGGCTACACATTATTTAATACACCAACACGTATCGCACGTATTCGTAATTCGGAATATTTGCGTGAAAAAGATAAACTATTTAATGATGAAAATATCCCGATAGATCACCTTATTTCACCGGAAAATTTAGTCACCGATGAAATCACGCGCCTTATCGCCTATCCCGGTGCATTACAAGTGGCGCATTTTGCTAAAAATCGTATCAGTGTCGTGGTGGTAAAAGCCTATTACGGTGGTGCGTTGGTCGGTCATGCTTTATCGGCATTTAAGGAACATATGCCACATATTGAATGCCGTATTGTCTCTATTTTGCGTCATGACAAAAGCATCCGCCCTCAAGGTTCGACTATTATTGAAGCCGGTGATGAAATTACCTTTATTTGTGCGACTGAGCATATTAAAGCGGTTATTAGTGAATTACAACGCCTTGAAAAGCCCTATAAACGGGTAATGATTGTCGGTGGTGGAAATATTGCCTCTGGGGTGGCAAAACAATTGGAAGACCATTGTATGGTAAAACTCATTGAGCGTAATGCTGAACGTGCGCAAACTTTGGCGGAAAAATTATCAAAAACATTGGTTTTCCATGGGGATGCCTCAGACCAAAATTTATTATTTGAAGAGCATATTGAAAACGTGGATGTATTTCTCTCTTTGAGTAGTGATGATGAAGCGAATATTATGTCTGCGCTATTAGCAAAACGCTCAGGAGCAAAGAAAGCGATGGTTCTGATTCAACGTATGGCCTATATCAATCTTATCCAAGGCGGCACGATTGATATTGCTGTATCCCCACAGCAAGCTACGATTTCAGCCTTGTTAGGTTATGTGAGAAAAGGCGATGTTAAAAATGTGGCAAGTTTACATCACGGCACCGCAGAAGCCATTGAAATTGTCGCCCATGGGGATGTTGACTCTTCCAATATTATTGGGCGCAGGATACGTGATATTCGATTACCGGCAGGCTGTATTATCGGCGCAATTTTACGTCATAACGAGGTAATAATTGGTCATAAAAATATTGAGGTTCAAGATGGTGATCACGTTGTCGTCTATCTCAGCGATAAAAAAGCGGTGTCTGAAATTGAGAAATTGTTCCAACCAAGTGCATTTTTTATTTAAGTGTTTACTTTTTAGCTACAGCTCATATAGAATACAGCCCCATTTATTCATTTATCAAAAGGAAAATTTATGAGCTTTATAAAAGAATTTCGCGAGTTTGCGATGCGTGGCAATGTTGTCGATATGGCTGTGGGGGTCATCATCGGTGGTGCATTCGGTAAAATTGTCAGTTCATTGGTCGGTGATGTGGTGATGCCAGTATTAGGGGTATTAACCGGTGGCGTAGATTTCAAAGATTTGAAGTTCATCTTGGAACCGGCAAATGGTGACACCCCGGCGGTAACACTCAATTATGGTATGTTCATACAAAATGTCTTTGACTTTGTGATTATTGCATTTGCAATTTTCTTAATGGTGAAAGGTATTAATAAGCTTAAAAAACCGGTTGAAAAAGCAGTGGCCGAACCATCTAATGAAGAAAAATTACTTACTGAAATTCGTGACTTATTGAAAAAGTAATTAATTTTAGATATACAAAAAAGTTGGCTTATGCCAGCTTTTTTATATCCAATTTTTGGCATTATGAGATAAAGTATTGCTCTATATAAACTTATAATTTTCAATATTTTGAAAAGAGTTGTGCTGGAAAATATAAGGGTATAATAGACAAAATGGTTGATCAAAAGTGGGTTAAGTCCTTATAGCAAAAGGCTTTAACCCACTTTCTTGAAATATGAGTAAAAAACTACATTTTCTGTCAAAGTCCAAATATCTGTAAGTTTGGTATTAGAAATAATATTCAGCATATAGATGTAATGAATGTCATAAAATGTTTTCTTTTAAAGAAAAATTAGAACCAATAAAAATTTGTCAAGATTATTCATAGGGAAAACAAACTTATAAACAGCTTGCTAATAAATATCTATACTTGATTAGAACGATATAGCGATACGTTTTAAATGCACCTAAAACAAGATTAAACCTACCTAAAAATAATACACTTAACCTTCTCATTGATTCGAGCTTTTGGGGAAGAGAATTTGGTGTACTTGTCCTAATGGATTCGCTCTCTAAAAAAATGGTTTATCATCAAATTATCAAAAGCGAGAAAGATATTTATTACTTTATTGCTATCATCAAACTTAGAGAAAAAGGCTATAAAATTCAATCAATTACTTGTGATTGCAGATGGGAGTTATTGAAAAACGAGCTGAATATTTCCACTCAATTTTGTCAGTTTCATCAAGTTGCAATTGTGATTAGAAACCGAACAAGGAATCCAAAATCAGAGGTGGAGAAAACCCTAAAAATATTAACCAACCCCTTTAAAATAAGTAGTAAATCAGCGTTTTACGTTAATCTACATAAATGGTATCTTGAATATAAAACATATTTGGAAGAGCGTTCTGATAAGCCTAATGATAAAGGAAAATATTTCTATAAATATAGAAATTTAAGAGGTGCTTATTTAGGTTTAAAGAGAACCAAGATTATCTTTTTTGCTTTGAAAAATACCCGGAATTGAAAATAGAAAAGGCGAATAATCGACTAGAGGGACTATTTGGAGAACTTAAGTAGATATTATTTATTAAAGATTATTTTAAATAAAAAGAGTTGATCATAAATTAATGATCCGTCCATTATGGCATAGGAAAAAAAGATCAACTATTTTGTCTACTATGCCTAAATCAGTAAAAATCCGTCATTCATAGAAAATGAGGCTTGACTTTACTAAAGACAAAGCTCAAGCGTTTGTTGTTTAAAAAGCGGGTGTACTTAGTCATAGAAATCTACCTACACCTTAAGTTGGTTGGTATTTAGTCCAATTTTGGGGGGGAGATAATTTTTCTTTTATTACTAATTAAAAAACCCGACTTAAAGCCGGGTTTTCTTTGAATGTATGAATAAATTATTCAGCAACAACGATAACGTTTAATGATGCGAATACTTCACCATGAAGTTGGAAACGAACATCGTGTTCACCAAGTGTACGGATTGGACCATTTGGTAAACGCACTTCGCTTTTCGCAATCTCAACACCGGCTGCGACTACGGCTTCAGCCACATCTCGTGTGGTAATTGCACCGAATAAACGACCTTCATCACCCGCTTTAGAAGCAATGGTCACAGAACCAAGGGCTTCTAAACGTTCTGCGCGATCGACCGCAGCAGCTAATGCTTTCGCTGCTTTTTCTTCTAATTCGGCACGACGTGCTTCAAAGTGTTCAATGTTAGCTTTGGTTGCCATTACTGCTTTACCTTGTGGGATTAAGAAGTTACGGGCAAAACCTGATTTAACATCAACTTGATCACCTACGTTACCGAGGTGAACGATTTTATCTAAAAGAATAACTTGCATTCGACCTTCTCCTTATTAATGATGATGTGCATCAGAGTAAGGTAATAACGCTAAATAACGCGCACGTTTGATCGCACGAGCTAATTGACGTTGGTACTTCGCACGAGTACCGGTAATACGGCTTGGTACAATTTTGCCGCTTTCAGAAATGTAGTTCTTTAATGTAGCGATATCTTTGTAATCGATTTCAACAACATTTTCCGCTGTGAAACGGCAGAACTTACGACGACGGAAATAACGTGCCATTTGGCTGTCTCCTAATCTATAAATTCGATTTGCTCGGCGTGTAACACTAATTGATTTAAACCTTTTGAGGTTTTATGTGAGGTAACAAAACCCACTATCAATAGTCGACTGCCGACCGTAATGCTTTGAGTTTTCTCTATTAATTGATTACCACTCACTTGAATGAGCATTTTTAACCACGCTTGACGTGGTAAGTCAGTTTCGATTTTTTCAGAACGATGTTCTAACCAAAATTGACAATGCTCAATCCCGCTTGGGCTTTTAAATCGTTTCGGTAACTGAGTGACGATACCCATTAACGAAAAACGATTATCAATGGTTGAATTACTCTTCAGCATCCTCAAAATCGTTGTTTTCAACTTCAGTTAAAACTTTACGATCTTCTTTAGTTTTAACCATTGGGGACGCTTCTGTTACGGCGTGCTTAGTGTGAATAACAAGACTGCGTAATACAGCATCGTTATAACGGAAAGTCGTTTCTAGCTCGTCGATGACTTGTTGAGGCGCTTCTACATTCATAAGCACATAATGTGCTTTGTGTAATTTGTTAATTGGGTACGCTAATTGGCGACGACCCCAATCTTCTAGGCGATGAACTTGACCACCGGCTTCTTTTACAGAACCTGTGTAACGTTCAATCATACCTGGTACTTGCTCGCTTTGGTCCGGATGAACCATAAACACGATTTCGTAGTGACGCATGACTGCTCCTTACGGGTTAATCAGCCTTTGACGGAGATTAGCCACCAATCTGCAAAGGCAAGGAACGAAAATTCAATGTGGCTAAGGGTTGCGGATTATACAGAAAATTTTACTTTCCGCAATAGACTTGAGGTGTTTTTGGACAAAAAGAAAGCCGATAAACAATCGGCTTTTTACGCTGTTCAAATCAACATTAACGGCTACGGAAAACAATTCGCCCTTTGCTTAAATCATAAGGGGTCATTTCCACGGTAACTTTATCGCCGGTTAAAATACGAATATAGTTTTTACGCATTTTGCCTGAAATATGCGCAGTCACCACATGACCGTTTTCTAATTCCACACGAAACATGGTATTGGGTAAGGTTTCCAAAATGGTCCCTTGCATTTCAATGCTATCTTCTTTTGCCATGGTATCCTCTAAAAATAATGGAGTTTATGACCGCACTTTGGGTCAATCTTGAAAAACCCGCGGATTATAGCGGGTTTTGGGCTTATGCGAAAGATGAAAATAAAATTGAACAGAAAAAAGTCAATTTAGTCGGTACTTGCAACGATTTACAAACCTAAAACAGGCTCTATAATAACCGCACTTTAACAGAAAAATGACGATAATGAATTCAAAAAAACACTTAGGACATACCGCCCGTAAACGTTTCGGACAAAATTTTTTGCACGATAACAATGTGATTCAAAATATTGTGGCGGCGATTTATCCCCAAAAAGACCAATTTTTAGTTGAAATCGGCCCCGGGCTTGGCGCTTTAACCGAACCGGTTGGCGAGCAGGTCGAGCATTTAACCGTGGTTGAACTTGACCGTGATTTGGCTGAACGCTTACGCCACCACCCTTTTTTGCATCAAAAATTAACGGTCATTGAAACCGATGCGATGCAATTTAATTTTGGGCAACTTTACGAGGAACAAACCCAATCGCCAAAACAAAAATTGCGGGTATTCGGTAATTTGCCTTATAACATTTCTACCCCGTTAATGTTCCATCTATTCCAGTATCATCACATCATTCAAGATATGCACTTTATGCTCCAAAAAGAAGTGGTGAAACGTCTGTGTGCAGCACCAAACAGTAAATCCTACGGGCGATTAACCATTATGGCGCAGTATTTTTGTCAAGTGATGCCGGTGTTAGAAGTGCCGCCAACTGCCTTTAAACCTGCACCAAAAGTGGATTCAGCGGTGGTTCGTCTTGTTCCGCATACCACCTTGCCTCATCCGGTGAAGGATTTATACTGGCTTAATCGTGTTTGTTCCCAAGCCTTTAACCAACGTCGTAAGACATTGCGCAATGCACTTTCAACGCTCTTTTCGCCTGAAAATTTGACCGCGCTTGGTATTGATTTAAATGCCCGAGCAGAAAATCTCACTATTGCGGAGTATGCCCGTTTAGCGAATTGGTTATCAGATAACCCACCTGAAGAAATGGCGAAGACTGATATCATTGATACGGATGATTAATTAAAGAGCGGTACTATGGCAACTTATTTTGTCGGTGATTTACAAGGCTGTTTTGACGAACTCCAGCTTTTATTAGATCGTGTTCAGTTCAATCCTACGCAAGATAAGCTTTATCTTGTGGGCGATTTGGTGGCGCGGGGCAATAAATCCCTAGAATGTTTACGTTTTGTCAAATCTTTAGGCAATGCAGCTCAAACAGTGTTAGGCAATCACGATTTGCATTTAATTTCGACCGCACTGGGCATCAAGGAAGTGAAACCTCGTGATCGAGTGGAAGCGATTTTTAATGCGCCTGATTTTGAAGAGCTGATCGATTGGTTACGTCATCAACCCTTATTAGTCCACAACGAAAACCAAGGATTTGTGATGGTGCATGCGGGCATTTCCCCAGACTGGGATTTGGCAACGGCGAAAACCTGTGCAAAAGAAGTCGAAACGATTTTACAACAGGGCGATATAAAAAAACTGATTTCACAAATGTATGACAATCAACCGGAACGCTGGTCGCCGAACCTACAAGGTATTGAACGCTGGCGTTATACGATCAATGTGTTTACCCGTATGCGTTTTTGCTATTGGGATCACCGCTTGGATTTTGCTTGCAAACAGCCACCTAAAGAGGCACCGCCAGAGCTGACCCCTTGGTTTAATTTGGATAATCCGCTTTATCAGCGGATACCGATTATTTTTGGCCATTGGGCAAGTTTGGTTGATGAACCCACCCCACCGAATATTTACGCCCTTGATACAGGTTGTGTGTGGAATAACCGAATGACCCTGTTGTGTTGGGAAGATAAACAATGTTTCAGCCAAAGTGCGGTCAAAAATTACTGTGATTTTTAATGAGGGAGTGCCAAGATAGCGCCCCAACTTGTTTTTCTTACGATACCTTAACAATGTTCAGCTTATCCGAAAAATCTTGTGATCTTTTTAATCGCCCATTTTTTCAATTTGCCCAAATGAAGAAATTTTGTCCTGAAGATATTCCAATGATCAAAGCACGTTATAAAGCGGAGTGGGACAATTGGAAAAGGATTATTCAAGCAGTATCTCACCAACTTGGAACGCCCTTTGCCCAACCTCATATTGAAAGTTGGACGAATGGATGGCAAGTGCGCGCCCACTTTTTTGCTTTTTTTAAATATGAATTTCATCAGAATTCAGCGGCTATTTTTTCCGTTTTGCTGAACCGTCGCCGTCTTTTGGTGAGTTTGGATTGGCATTGTTACCGTGCAGATCGCTCACTAATTCATGTGTGGCAATATAATCAATGGTTAGAAAATTTTGATTTTTCACGCTTTGCACAATTTGATTTATGGCGAGGGGATGAAAGCGAGTATGCGGACTTCCAACAAGTTGCTCAATTTTCGCAAGATGATTTAACGCTACGTCACGATAAGGATTTTTGGTGCATAGGCAAAAATATAGAAAAAACAGATTTCGCACAGTTGAACCCTGTTGAATTTATTACACAAACCATTCTAGAACTCACACCATTATACGAGCGTGTACATCAAATTGAATTCCCTTCTCATTGAATACTGATTTTTTTCATCTCCTTATGCTATCATTACATTAATTTAACATTTTTTAACAAATTTATTATTTTAGGAGAACCTTATGAAAAATATCGTGATCGTTGGTGGCGGTGCCGGTGGTATTGAGCTGGCAACTTTCTTAGGCGATAAACTTGGTCGTAAAAAACAAGCAAAAGTCACCCTTGTGGATCGTAACGCGACTCATCTTTGGAAACCGTTATTACACGAAATTGCAACAGGTGTGATGGATGACGGTGTGGATTCGTTAAGCTACCGTGCTCATGGTAAAAACCATTATTTTAGCTTTGAGCAAGGCTCAATTACACGTATCAACCGTGAACAAAAGTATATAGAACTTGCACCGATTTATGGGCAAGAAGGCGATATGCTTGTTATTGCCCGCCGCATTCCTTACGATTATTTAGTGGTGGCAATTGGCAGTAAATCGAACGATTTCAATACCAAAGGCGTGGCAGAAAATGCGATTTTCTTAGACAGTTCCGATCAAGCCTTGCGTTTCCAACATAAAATGTTGGAACTCTTTTTGAAGTTTTCTGAAAACCGTGTATTAGATGACATTGGTGAAGAAGAATCAAAACAAAAACTGGTAGATGAAAATAAAGTCAATATCGCCATTGTTGGCGGTGGTGCGACAGGGGTGGAATTGACCGCAGAACTTTATCACGCAGCAGAGGATTTATCCTCCTATGGCTACGGTAAAATTGACAGCTCTTGTTTGCAAGTGACACTGGTCGAAGCCGGAGAACGTTTATTGCCCGCATTGCCTAAAGATCTTTCTACCGCAGTGTTAGAGGAACTATGTGAAATGGGGGCGAATGTAAAACTGAATACTATGATCACCGAGGCGAAGCCTAATACACTTCTGACTAAAGACGGAGAAGAAATCAAAGCTGATCTGATTGTTTGGGCTGCCGGTGTGAGAACGTCAACAGTAACCCAAAGCTTTGACGGCTTAGAAATCAACCGCATCAATCAATTGGTGGTGAAAGATACTTTACAAACCACCGTAGATGACAGCATTTTTGCCATTGGTGATTGTGCCGCACTCACTCAAGAAAACGGTAAATTAGTACCGCCTCGTGCTCAGGCAGCACATCAAATGGCAAAGGCTTGTGCCAAAAATATCTTTGCAATTTTTGAAAATAAACCACTGAAAGCCTTTAAATATAATGATAAAGGGACATTGGTTTCACTTTCCAGTTTCACCGCATTGGGCAGTTTAACCAATAAATTTGGCAAAAATCCATTAACCGTACATGGTAAATTTGCACAGTTTGCTTATGTTTCTCTTTATCGAATGCATCAACATGCATTACACGGTTGTATCAAAATAGGCTTGATTATTTTGGTTGATAAAATTAACCGCTATTTAAAACCGAGATTGAAGTTACATTGATCTATGAAAAAGTGCGGTCAATTTGATCTGATCCCAAAAAGTTAGACTAAACTTCAACTCACTAAGGTGCAGATTTTTTATGACTAGATATAACTCATTTTTCAAACAGCAAGTGATCGAATTTTATCTCCAACATAATAAAAATCGATCACTGACACGCAAACAATTTCATCTCAAAGAGAGTACGTTAAGATTTTTGATTACCCGATTTAATCACAGTGGAATTAATGAGAAATGGGTAACAGATGTCAGTGAGTTTAAATGTGTTGAAGGCAAACTTTATTTATCACCAATTAAAGACCTGTTTAGCGGCGAAATTATCGCTTATAACTTGGCACCACGCCCAAATTTTGGGCAGATTACTGGAATGATGGAGCAGGCGATTTTAAATTTGGATGATGCCCCCATTCTTCATTCAGACCAAGGGGGGTAGTATCAAATGCAGGGGGATCAATGTTTGTTGAAGGAAAATGGGATTAGGAAAAGTATGTCGAAAAAAGGCAATTGCCTTGATAATAGTACGATGGAGAGCTTTTTTACCCGATTAAAAACGGAATGTTATTACGGCAAGCGATTTGAAATGTTTGAGCAACTTGAAAAAGCGATTCATGAATATATTCATGACTACAATCATGAACGGATTCAAGCAAAACTAAAAGAACTAAGCCCTGTGGAATACAGAACTCAGTCCTTGAATTAAATGAGTCCAATTTTTGGGGCTGGTTATTTTGACCGCACTTTGATTTTCACCTAAAAAGTTGAATACCTAATTTGAGGTGCAGATTCTGGTTAGGTATCCAACTTTTTTTAGGGGGGAGCACTTCTTTTTGTTATATCAAATTGTTATACCAAACCATTGTTGTGTTCATAGGCATAAAGAGTATTATACATTAACATTGCAACGGTCATAGGTCCTACTCCGCCTGGGACGGGGGTTATATAGCTGGCTTTTTGGGCAGCGACTTCAAATTCTATATCACCGACTAATTTTCCTTCAATACGATTGATGCCGACATCAATGACGATGCCCCCTTCTTTTACCCATTCACCCGGTACAAGGTTAGGTTTGCCAACTGCAACGACTAAAATATCTGCTTGACGAACATGGGTTTCAAGATCTTTTGTAAAACGGTGAGTGACGGTAACCGTTGCGCCTGCAAGTAATAATTCCAAGGACATTGGACGACCAACGATATTTGAGGCTCCGACAATTACAGCGTGTTTACCATGTAAATCAACACCGGTTGTTTCTAATAATTTCATTACGCCATATGGTGTGCAAGCACGTAAAGTCGGGATGCGTTGACATAGTCGTCCAACATTATATGGATGGAAACCATCCACGTCTTTTTTTGGATCAATGCGTTCAACAATGGTTTCTGAATTAATTTGTTTTGGAAGGGGAAGCTGTACCAAAATGCCATCAATGGTTTTATCTGCATTTAATGTATCAATTAGTGTGAGTAATTCTTGTTCGGTTGCCGTTTCCGGTAAATCATAAGACTGGGAGAAGATACCGATCTCCTCACAACTACGACGTTTACTTGCCACATAAACTTGAGAGGCAGGATCACTACCGACAAGAACTACGGCAAGTCCCGGTACGCGTTTACCTTCATTATGGTAAGCGGAAATTTTTTGTGAAACCTCCGATTTGATTTGTTTGGATAGTGCCGTGCCGGAGATAATTTTTGCAGTCATTGGAAAGCCTTAACAATAAAAAGTAAACGTTTGCTATTTTAGCTGACAATGGGAAAATTTACAAAATCAAATATCGTGAATGGAAAATTGAGATAATTTTGAGCAATTAAATAAAAATGAAAAAAAAATTAATTGACTGAATAATAAACCTCTCTATAATTGACCGCACTTGTCGGCGAGTAGCGCAGCTTGGTAGCGCAACTGGTTTGGGACCAGTGGGTCGTAGGTTCAAATCCTATCTCGCCGACCACTTCTTTTATATTTTCCTCGAAATTTCATACAGAAGATGTAACCCTTAAAATGCGCCCTTAGCTCAGCTGGATAGAGCAACGCCCTTCTAAGGCGTGGGTCAAAGGTTCGAATCCTTTAGGGCGTGCCATTTAGTTCCTCATTCACCAAGATAAGTTTTACTTTAATGAATCTTTACTTTGAGTATTAGTCCATTTCCTTTTTCCTTATCCATTATTGAAAATATTAATTAGCAAAGATGTTTTGTGTATAAGTAAATTTGTCTCTAGGATAATGCTGGTTTTTCCTTCTAAGGCCAGATTGCAAGTATGCAGTTATGTTAGGGGGAAGTGCTAGGCTCTGTTCGGTGTTGTTCTATGCTATCAATGATAATGTTCACCGCTTTCTATAAAGATGGTTACCTCTATTACGGTATTAGAAAGCGTGAAATCAGAAAGTAAACTGAACTAATTTAGAAAAATTTAGACTGGTGGGCGATACCGGTCTCGAACCAGTGACCCCCTCCTTGTAAGGGAGGTGCTCTCCCAACTGAGCTAATCGCCCGATAATACTAAGATTTGAACCTCATATTTCGGTTTATTTAAACACTTGGTAAGTGGTGGGCGATACCGGTCTCGAACCAGTGACCCCCTCCTTGTAAGGGAGGTGCTCTCCCAACTGAGCTAATCGCCCACTTATAGACAGCGTTTAAATAAAAGGGAAGTTTGAGCGGAAAGGATACTTAAATTTAATTAAGTGGTGGGCGATACCGGTCTCGAACCAGTGACCCCCTCCTTGTAAGGGAGGTGCTCTCCCAACTGAGCTAATCGCCCGCTTGGTCAAACTCTACAACAGGAAACTACTTTTAAAAAGTGGTGGGCGATACCGGTCTCGAACCAGTGACCCCCTCCTTGTAAGGGAGGTGCTCTCCCAACTGAGCTAATCGCCCTCTGTTGTGGGTCACGATTATAGATATTTGGGGCTTTTCGTCAAACTTTTTTTTTAAAAATCAGGTTTAATTGATGTTTTTTTAATCTTAAAAATTATTTTTTAAAAAAGAGAGCGCCAAATTCAAAAAAGAAAGGAGTTAAGCTATAGATAGAATCATACTGTTTTTCCATTTTGAACAAGGTAATTAATTTGCCAATGCAATAATTGCTGATAGTCTTTAATTTTTTGCTTTTCTTGAGATGTGCAATTAAACGGAGTTTTCGTATACACATATTTTTCATTTTCCCAATGATATTTGATATTATCTTTTCCCATAATATCAATCACTCCTGAACTATCTGCCCATGCCCAAGGAGTAATAGCAAAAGCATATTGTGGTTCATCTTGTAAAGCTAACATATTTCTTCCGCCGACCGTCCAATATTCCGCCTCAGATAAGCTAAGAGAGAAAAGTGTTGGCATAATATCTTTATGTGAACCGATCCTATTTTTATCAAAATGAATCGGTAAATGTTTTTTTAATGTTTCAGGCAAATAGATTAAAAAGGGAACGGAATTTGATGAAAATACCTCTTTTGGCATATCTTCCCTTAATGAACGAACATGATGATCTCCTGTTGCGGCAAGAATAATGCGATTTTTTAAATGACCTTTAGTGAGATTATCAAAAAAACGACCTAAAGCATTACAGGCATATTGATATGTTGCCAGTGTATTATAACGTTCTCTATCATTATTACCGTATTTTTCCCTTAACAAAGAAGGTGTTAAATTTTTTACTACATAGCTTCTAGGAATTTGGTAAGGTGGATGATTTGTCATTGTTAATATACTAATAAATACGGGAAAATCACTTTCAACTAATAGTTTTTCTGCTAATTTAAAGGCGTATTCATCTGCGATCCCCCAATACGATAGGGTTTCTTTTGCTTCAGGAAAGTAATCAATAATGCTATTTTGATCATATACTTCATCTACACCTTGTCTAAGAAAATAATTTCCAAAATTCCGCCACATCATATTACCTGATGTAATAAAAATGGTTCGGTAGCCTTGTTTTTTGTAAGTTAGATACGAGCTAAAGGGAAGTGACGTTTTTTGTGCAATAGATTGAGAAATATTTTCAATTGGGCTATTGAAAAATATATTAGATACCGTTGATGCTGTTCCTACATATTCAGCAAGGAAACGATTAAATAAAAAACCTTGAGTAAAATAAGGGCGTAGATTACCGAGTAGATCATTCTTATCAATATCATCGTACTCTAAAAAGTTATAGCCAAAACTTTCCATTAAAGAAAATACAACATGAGGTTTATTTTTTGCTAAATAATCATTTTTATTTGTTTTCTTAATTAAACTATCAGTATTGAAAACTGCTTTTATCAGTTTGATTCCCTCTTTTTCCTCAACTTTAGTGAAATTAATCTGTTGCTTTTTATCTGAAAAGGCCCATTTCATTGCAATTATCCCGTTTGGAACCATTTTATTAATAATCGTATTGTCGCTAACCTGAGCATGGTTTCTTCCTAAAGGCTCTGAGCGTAACGTACCACGAGCAAATAGAAATAGAGTAAATAGAATTGTAACTAAAAATAAATAATTGATATGTATATCCAAGGTAAATGTATGAGTATTATTTAGTATTGAAAGGTTAATGATTAAGAATAGTGATGAGATAAAAATTATAGTAATGATTAAATAAATGACAGGATAATCATCATAAATGTTTTTTATAATAGCTTTTGTATCATCCTCTATCAATCCAAAAATAAAAAGATCATAATGATTGTTATAAGTTCTATAATAATAAATATTTCCAATTAGAATTGCTGAGGATATTAAGGAGATAAAAGTAATATATGATAGTAGAGCATATATCATTAGGTTATAATCAATAAAGGAAGTTATTATACCTAATATAAAGAAAGGAGATAGAATAATCGAAATGACTTTTAAATCAAAACGCAAGCCAAAAAGATAAAGACGTTTAAATGATGTTCTGTATTTACTATTTTTCTTGAGTTCTCTAGGAAGAAATTGGCTGATCATTATATATCGAATAGTAGAAAACAAAAAAGAAAATAGAAAAAAGTTAACAGTAAGGCTAATAGAGATTGATTGGATATAATTATGAATCATCGGTTTGCTTGGAGTATGTAAAATGATTAAATTAATAACAACGATCTAGTGAGAAGGTGAGTAAATGTTTTACAGTTGTCTCTTGAATTTAAATGCGTCCGTTATTGAATTGATAGAAAAGTAAGCTATAAAATATCGAAAAATTTGTCAACAAAATTTATATCTTTATACTGGTTTGCCAAGATTTTTATTTTCACTTTTAAAGTTTTTGCTATGATTCATCCTAAACCATAGTAGAATAGCGTGATTTTATCTCAAATTCACAGGTGATACTAAAATGAAAATTGAAACTCTTTTCCCTTTCTCTCCTAACGTTAAAGTACGCACACGTTTTGCCCCAAGTCCAACGGGCTATTTACACGTAGGCGGTGCACGTACGGCACTTTATTCTTGGTTATTTGCAAAACATAATCAAGGTGAATTTGTACTACGCATTGAGGATACGGATTTAGAACGCTCAACACCGGAAGCGACAGCAGCAATTTTAGAGGGAATGGAATGGCTTAATTTGGCTTGGGAGCACGGGCCTTATTATCAAACCAAACGTTTCGATCGTTATAACCAAGTGATTGATGAAATGCTCGAGCAAGGTTTGGCTTATCGTTGTTATTGTACAAAAGAACGTTTGGAAGAATTACGTCATAAACAAGAGCAGAATAAAGAAAAACCACGTTATGATCGTCATTGCTTAAATGATCATAGCCATTCGACAAATGAACCTCATGTAGTACGCTTTAAAAATCCAACGGAAGGCTCGGTAGTCTTTGATGATGCGGTGCGTGGGCGTATTGAAATCAGCAATAGTGAATTGGATGATTTAATTATTCGCAGAACCGATGGTTCACCGACGTATAACTTCTGTGTGGTGGTGGATGACTGGGATATGGGGATTACTCACGTTGTTCGTGGTGAGGATCATATTAATAATACTCCACGTCAAATTAATATTCTCAAATCCCTTGGCGCACCGGTTCCAGTGTATGCCCATGTTTCTATGATCAACGGGGATGATGGACAAAAACTCTCTAAACGTCATGGTGCAGTGAGTGTGATGCAATATCGTGACGAAGGGTATTTGCCGGAAGCCTTGGTCAATTATCTCGTGCGTTTAGGCTGGGGACATGGCGATCAAGAGATCTTTAGCCGTGAAGAAATGATCAAGTATTTTGAATTAGATCAGGTAAGCAAATCAGCCAGTGCCTTTAATACCGATAAACTGTTGTGGCTAAACCATCATTATATCCGTGAGTTACCGCCGGAATATGTGGCAAAACACTTGGAATGGCATTATCAAGATCAGGATATTGATACCTCAAGCGGTCCCGCATTAAGCGAAATTGTGACAATGCTTGCCGAGCGTTGTAAAACCTTAAAAGAAATGGCAAGCACAAGCCGTTACTTTTTTGAGGAATTTGAAACCTTTGATGAAGCGGCAGTAAAAAAACATTTCAAAGGCAATGCATTGGAAGCCCTTGAAAAAGTAAAAGAAAAATTGACCGCACTTTCTACTTGGGATTTACATTCTACCCATGAAGCGATTGAACAAACCGCTACGGAACTTGAAATGGGTATGGGGAAAGTAGGAATGCCATTACGTGTGGCTGTGACAGGTTCCGGACAATCGCCATCAATGGATGTGACTTTGGTTGGAATTGGACGTGAACGAGTGCTTGCTCGTATTCAACGTGCGATTGATTTTATTCAATCTCAAAATGCTTAATATTTAATCGTCTGATTTTTTTCGAGATAATTTCATATTGACAGTGATAGCGGTAAAATTTAAGATACCGCCATCTTTGGGGATATAGCTCAGTTGGGAGAGCGCTTGAATGGCATTCAAGAGGTCGTCGGTTCGATCCCGATTATCTCCACCAAATTTATCAACCTTATCAATTAGTTAGTGATTGGTAAGGTTTTTTGCTTTTTGGCATTGTGCCAATTTTGTGTCAAAAAGCTGAACATTGTTTGCATGGCTATGTAAGTGTTCGACAGATAAGTGAGCATATTTCCGCACTGTGTCTGTTTTACTCCACCCACCAAGCTCCTGTAATACATATAACGGTGTTCCTGACATAATATGTCTTGTTGCCCATGTGTGTCGCAAGTCGTGGAACCTGAAATCCTTGATTCCGGCTCTCTTTAAAGCAGATCTAAATGCTTTAGTGTTTGCAATTCTAACTGGCTTTCCTTTATATGTAAAAACGTTCTCTTTATGCTTGCCAAATTGTGATAAAATTACTTCAATAGCTTTGTCGTTTAGTGGGACACCAATGCTATTTCCTGTTTTTGACTCTTCCGAATTAACCCATGCTTGCTTTTTCGGAAGATCAATTTGGCTCCATTTTAACTGAGTGATATTTGACATTCTCAACCCGGTTAAAATAGCGAATTTAACTATTGGCTTTAAATGTTCCGGCAGCTCTTCAAGTAACCGAATTTCTTCATATTCGCTTAACCATCGAACACGTCTTTTCGGTTCAGGTAAAAATTTGATTGCCGGACATTTATCTAGCCATTCCCACTCAACGGCCGCTCTAAGTATCACTCTGATTTGCTGTAAAATCGCATTAATGGTGCGATTTTTAACGCCTTCCTTTGCTTTTTCAGACTGAATGAACTTAATGAGATTACGATCAATTTCGTTGAGTTTTTTATCGCCTAAATACTTATTAAGCCAACGCAAGCCGTAAAGCATATTGCGATCTTCTTTGCGTTTTGGTTTTTCTTCAAGCCATTGCACTACAGCTTGCTGCCAAGAATAATCCGGGCGTTCACCGAGTTTAAATACTCGCCAACATTCGTTGTATTCTTTTGAGGCTAACTGTAATGCTTGGTTTTTATCGCTAGTCCTAGCGCTTCGGCGTATCCGCTCACCATTTGGCGAGGTGAACGAGAAATGCCAGATTTCACCCCTCTTTTTGAGGGAGATGATTTGACGTGACATAAATTCTCCTTATGCCCCATCTCTTGTTCGAGGCTATCTTTATCTTTTTTAAGGTGATTTTCAAGAGCTTCTAGATCAAATTTCCACTTTTTGCCGATCTTGTATGCTGGGATTTCTTCTTTGGCCGCTTTTTCTCTTAGTGTAACTGGGTGCATATCTAAAATTTCAGCAGCTTTTTTAGTTCCAATTAGTTGCATTTCTTATCCCTTTAAAATATCCGGCACTTCAA
>NZ_MLHJ01000063.1 GCF_001998965.1 Rodentibacter rarus | reverse complement strand
TTAAAGTGCGGTTATTTTTCGCAAGGTTTTAACGTTTAATAATCTTCAGGATTATAACCATGGTAGGCGCGCGTTAAAATCTCTTCCATATCCGCCACTAACGGCAAGCGTGGGTTCGCCGGTGAACATTGGTCTTCAAAGGCGAGCAATGCCACATCGCGGCGGGCATCCATCCACGCTTTTTCGTCCAAGCCTTGGGCTTTGAAGGACATTTTAATACCACAGCGTTCCGCTAAATCATAGCAGGCTTGGGCGAAGGATTTCACCCCTTCTTCCGGTGTTGCGCAAGGCAAACCGAGCATACGGGCAATATCTTGGTATTTCACATCCGCTTTGTAGTAGTTATATTTTGGCCAAGTTGCGGTTTTTTCCGGACGAGTACCGTTATAACGAATCACATGCGGCATTAAAATGGCGTTGGTACGTCCGTGTGGTGTATGGAAACGCCCCCCGATTTTGTGTGCCAGAGAGTGGTTCATCCCCAAGAAAGCGTTGGCAAATGCCATCCCTGCCATAGTAGAGGCGTTGTGCATTTTTTCCCGAGCTTCTGGATCTTTTTCTTTCACGGAACGCTCTAGGTTTTCAAAGACCAATTTAATGGCTTGTAACGCTAAGCCGTCAGTAAAGTCGTTAGCAAGCACAGAAACATAAGCTTCCGTTGCGTGGGTGAGCACATCCAGACCGGTATCCGCCGCAACATTCGCCGGTACGGTCATCACGAGAGCCGGATCCACAATTGCCACAGTCGGTGTTAAAGAATAATCAGCGATTGGATATTTTTTATCGCCTTCGGTAATCACCGCAAATGGTGTCACCTCAGAACCGGTGCCGGAAGTGGTTGGGATACCGATAAAGCGAGCTTTACGTCCTAATTGTGGGAATTTGAACGCACGTTTGCGAATATCCATAAATTTTTGCACAAGATCACGGAAATCCACTTCAGGTTGCTCATAGAATAACCACATTACTTTTGCGGCATCCATTGCGGAACCCCCACCAAGAGCAATGATGGTATCCGGTTGATAGCTGCGTAATAATTCGGTACCACGGCGCACGGTTTCGATAGATGGATCCGGTTCAACATCCGCAAAAAGTTGGTAGGTAACGTGGTTGCCACGCGCGGTAATTTGCTCGGCAATTTTTTCGACAAAGCCCAGATCCACCATAGTGCGGTCGGTAACAATTACCACACGTTCCATCCCTTTCATTGATTGTAAATATTGGATTGAATCCCGTTCAAAGTAGATTTTTGAAGGTACTTTAAACCATTGCATATTATTTCTCCGTCTTCCCACACGTTTTATATTAATTAAATTGACCGCACTTACGTTGTTGCCCACCGAGTTCTTGCCGTAAGAACCGCAACCAAGTGTGAGGGAAGGAAGGAAGGAGTTATACACATCACCGATGCCGCCGAAGGTGGAAGGCGAATTCCAAATGACACGAATGGCTTTAACACGTTCGCCAAATTCTTTTGCCAATTCGGCATTGTTGGTGTGAATTGCCGCAGAGTGACCCAATCCGTGGAATTCGACCATTTGTTCTGCCTTATTTAAGCCGTCCTCAGTCGAGGTGGCTTTCACTAGGGCAAGTACCGGCGATAATTTTTCACGGGTAAGCGGTTCTTTTTCGCCCACTTCTTTACATTCAGCCAGTAAAATATTGGTGCGTGGCGGCACTTTGAATCCCGCTTGTTCTGCAATCCAAGTGGCAGGTTTACCCACGACATTGGCGTTAAGTTTTGCACCGGCACAGTTTTTGCTGTCTGCTTTTACGCCAAACATCAATTCTTCCAACATCGCTTTTTCTTTTTTATTCACCAAATATACGCCGTAAGATTGCATTTCTTTTACAAAATCGGCGTAGATTTCTTCATCAACAATAGCGGCTTGTTCGGATGCACAGACCATACCGTTATCAAAGGATTTTGACATCACAATATCATGCACGGCTTGTTTTAAATTCGCAGATTTTTCCACATAAGCCGGCACATTCCCTGCCCCTACGCCAAGAGCCGGCTTTCCGCAAGAATAGGCGGCTTCCACCATAGCGTTACCGCCGGTGGCTAAAATGGTCGCAATACCGGGATGTTTCATTAAAGCGGACGTGCCTTCCATTGACGGATGCTCGATCCATTGGATACAGTTTTTCGGTGCACCTGCCGCCACCGCTGCTTCATAAACAATACGTGCCGCATGAGCGGAAGATTGTTGTGCTGAGGGGTGGAACGCAAACACGATAGGATTACGGGTTTTTAACGCAATGAGTGATTTGAAAATCGCTGTTGAGGTTGGGTTGGTGGTTGGCGTGACACCGCAAATCACACCGACAGGATCGGCAATTTCAGTAATCCCAGTGACATCATCTTCACTGATCACGCCCACGGTTTTTAAATTGCGCATATTGTTGACCACATATTCACAAGCGAACAGGTTTTTGGTGGCTTTGTCTTCAAATACGCCACGACCGGTTTCTTCGTAGGCGTGCATCGCAAGCACACCGTGTTGATCCAAGGCGGCAACAGAGGCTTTCGCCACAATATAGTTGATCTGTTCTTGGTTGAGTTGACGAAACTCCTCCAATGCAACTAAGCCTTTTTCTACCAAAGCATTCACTTCTGCTTGAGCCGGGCTGATTGCGTTTTCAACTGCATTACTCATAGTTTTCTCCTAATATTTTTTTAAAGTTTAACTAAAGAGGATTATACGCCTTCATTTCTGTGATCTCGATCACATTAAAGACCTATTTAATGAAAAGCTGATCTTGATCAATCCCATTGATATAGGGCAAATTTTTTTCTATTTTATTCTTTATTTCCGAGCAGGATTTCGCCATAATGCACGACTTTCATACTCAAAATTATTAAGGAAAAAATTTATGTCAGCGAAAGAGGGTTTAGCGAATCCGGGTCCCCTCGGGTTATGTGGGTTTGCATTAACGACTTGGTTATTATGTTTAATCAATGCAGGGATTTTTGATAGTTCCAACCTCGGTTTGGTATTCGGTATGGCATTTGCTTTTGGCGGTACCGCTCAAATGATCGCAGGGATGTTTGAGTTTAAAAAAGGCAACACTTTTGGATTTACCGCATTTATCAGCTATGGCGCATTCTGGTGGTCTTGGGCGTTATTTGTGGCGTTCTTTAAAGGAGAAACCTCGGCGCAATTTGTCGGCTGGTATCTAGGCTGTTGGGGAACGTTCACGCTAATGATGTTCTTCGCAACTTTCCCAAAACCGCGTGCATTACAAGCGATTTTCTTCTTTTTAACCTTAACCTTTTACGCATTAGCCATTGGTGATGCCACAGGCAATCACGCCATTGTGAATATCGGGGGATATTTAGGGTTAATCACTGCACTTTGTGCCTTCTATTTAGCGGCGGCTGAAGTATTAAATGAGTCTTACGGTAGAACCGTGCTACCAATAGGCGAGAAAAAATAGTTTCTTATGATAGATTAAACAAAAAGTGCGGTCATATTTT
>NZ_MLHJ01000062.1 GCF_001998965.1 Rodentibacter rarus | reverse complement strand
GTGCATAGTGACGGGTTGGGGTATCATATTCAACGTGTGAAGTGTTGATGGTGATACCACGTGCTTTTTCTTCAGGTGCATTATCGATTTGGTCAAATGCACGCGCTGAACCACCGTAGTGTTTTGCTAATACTGTGGTGATTGCTGCTGTTAAAGTTGTTTTACCGTGGTCAACGTGACCGATTGTACCCACGTTTACGTGCGGTTTTGTACGTTCAAATTTTTCTTTAGACATTGCTAATATTTCCTGAAAGTGCGGTATAAAACCGAAGAGATTTTATACCGCTGGTTTACAAAAATTATTTTTTACGCGCTTCAATCACTGCTGCAGCAACGTTTGTTGGTGCTTCAGCATATTTTAACGGTTCCATTGAGTATGATGCACGACCTTGGGTTTGTGAACGTAAGTCTGTTGCATAACCGAACATTTCAGAAAGTGGAACTTCTGCATCAATTTTAACAACAAATTCGTTCGCTTCTTGACCGTTAACCATTGCACGACGGCGGCTCAAGTCACCAATTACATCACCCACATACTCAGGTGGCGTTTCAACTTCTACTTTCATGATTGGCTCAAGTAGAACTGGGTTTGCTTTAGCGAACGCTGCTTTAAATGCTAAAGAAGCGGCTAATTTAAACGCAAGTTCGGATGAGTCCACATCATGGTACGAACCGAAGTGTAAACGTACACCAAGGTCAACTACCGGATAACCCGCTAATGGACCGGATTTAAGTTGTTCTTGGATACCTTTGTCAACCGCAGGGATGTATTCACCTGGGATCACACCACCTTTAATTTCGTTAACAAATTCGTAACCCGGACCTTCCGGCTCTAATGGATATAAATCGATAACTACATGACCGTATTGACCACGACCACCGGATTGTTTTGCGTGTTTACCTTCAACATCATTAACACGGGTACGGATAGTTTCACGGTAGGATACTTGTGGTTTACCGATGTTTGCTTCCACTTTGAATTCACGTTTCATACGGTCAACGATGATATCTAAGTGTAACTCACCCATACCTGAAATAATAGTTTCACCGGATTCTTCATCCGTATGAACACGGAATGACGGGTCTTCTTGTGCTAAACGACCTAATGCAATACCCATTTTTTCTTGGTCTGCTTTGGTTTTCGGTTCTACTGCAACAGAGATTACCGGCTCTGGGAATTCCATACGCTCAAGAATGATTGGCGCTTCAATCGCACATAACGTATCACCCGTAGTCACATCTTTTAAGCCGATTGCCGCTGCAATATCGCCTGCACGAACTTCTTTGATTTCTTCACGTTTGTTTGCGTGCATTTGAACGATACGACCAAAACGTTCACGTTTTTGACGCACAGAGTTCAACACGGTATCCCCTGAGTTAATCACACCAGAGTAAACACGGAAGAAGGTTAAGTTACCCACGAATGGGTCGGTTGCGATTTTAAACGCTAATGAAGAGAACGGCTCTTCATCGCTTGCATGACGCTCGCCTTCAGTTTCATCCGGGTTAATTCCTTTAATTGCAGGAATGTCTGTTGGTGCCGGTAAGTATTCAACCACCGCATCAAGCATGGCTTGAACACCTTTGTTTTTAAAGGCAGAACCACAGGTTACCAAGATGATTTCGTTCGCTAATACACGTTGACGAAGACCTTCTTTGATTTCTTCTTCCGTCAATTCTTCGCCGCCGAGGTATTTTTCCATTAATTCTTCCGAAGCTTCAGCCGCTGCATCAACAAGGTTTTGACGCCATTCTTCACAATCAGCAACCATGTTTGCAGGGATATCTTCATAAGTGAAGGTCATACCTTGGTCAGCTTCATTCCAGTTGATTGCTTTCATTTTGATCAAATCAACTACACCGGTAAAGTTTTCTTCAGCACCGATTGGAAGTTGAAGTGGAACAGCATTCGCCCCTAAACGCGTTTTTAATTGCTCAACTACACGTAGGAAGTTTGCTCCGGTACGATCCATTTTGTTGACAAATGCGATACGAGGAACTTCATATTTATTTGCTTGACGCCATACGGTTTCTGATTGTGGTTGAACACCACCTACCGCACAGTAAACCATCACCGCACCATCAAGAACACGCATAGAACGTTCTACTTCAACAGTAAAGTCTACGTGTCCCGGGGTGTCGATAACGTTGATACGGTGTTGTGGAAATTGTTGAGACATACCAGACCAGAATGCGGTGGTTGCCGCAGAGGTGATGGTGATACCGCGCTCTTGCTCTTGTTCCATCCAGTCCATTGTTGCCGCACCATCGTGTACTTCACCGATTTTGTGGCTCACACCTGTATAGAATAAGATACGTTCAGTAGTAGTCGTTTTACCCGCATCAATGTGCGCACTAATACCGATATTGCGATATCTTTCAATAGGAGTTGTACGTGCCATTATTATAACCTTGTTTAGTTTAATATCTGTTTATATAAGGGTAAGGCTTCATCAATGATGAAGCCCTTTAAGTTCAAAAGCTTATTACCAACGGTAGTGAGCAAATGCTTTATTCGCTTCAGCCATGCGGTGAACGTCTTCACGTTTTTTCACTGCTGCACCTTTGTTATCAGAAGCATCTGATAATTCGTTTGCAAGGCGTAAAGCCATTGATTTATCACCACGTTTACGGGCAGCCTCTACGATCCAACGCATACCTAATGCGTTACGACGAACCGGACGAACTTCAACCGGTACTTGGTAAGTTGAACCACCAACACGACGAGATTTAACTTCAACGGTTGGACGCACATTTTCAAGTGCGATTTCAAAAGCTTCTAAAGGTTCTTTACCTGTACGCTCAGATAAGGTTTCTAATGCACCGTAAACGATGGATTCAGCAACGGATTTTTTACCGTCAACCATGATTACATTAATAAATTTTGCAAGTAATTCTGAACCGAATTTCGGATCTGGAAGAATCTTGCGTGGTTCAATACTACGACGACGTGGCATTGCGAATTTCTCCGTATTTTAATCTTCAGGATATCCAAAACTCATCAGCAATCTTTCTCTGTTGAGAAATTTTGCAGCGCAGTGCGCTTTTGACTGGAGTTTATGGTTTAAATTGTTTGCTAATTTAGACGTTTGGCCTTACTTAACGGAGAACCATTAAGCTTTAGGACGTTTAACGCCGTATTTAGAACGACCTTGTTTACGATCTTTTACGCCTGCACAATCTAATGCGCCGCGTACTGTGTGGTAACGCACACCCGGTAAGTCTTTAACACGACCGCCACGGATTAATACAACACTGTGCTCTTGAAGGTTGTGACCTTCACCACCGATATAAGAAGTTACTTCAAAACCGTTTGTTAAGCGAATACGACATACTTTACGTAACGCTGAGTTAGGTTTTTTAGGAGTTGTAGTATATACACGAGTACATACACCACGTTTCTGCGGGCAAGCCTCTAATGCAGGAACGTTGCTTTTTACAACCTTTTTCACACGCGGTTTGCGTACTAGCTGGTTGATAGTTGCCATTAAAAAAGCTCCAGTTTAAATGTTATTCAATAATAGAATGTTGTTCAAAAAATCTACTTCCGATATAGAAATAGACGGCAAATTCTAATGATTTCCCCCACTCTTGTCAATAATTAAACATACGCCAAGACCGGAAATCCTCACTCCGTTTCCTCTTGTTTCGAATTTAGTTTGCGCGATATATCGTGCAATTCTAAAAATTGAGTCAATCATCACTTTCTCCTACATTGTCATCAATACTTAACTCAATGGAGAAAAACACAATGTCAAAAGAAATTGCCCTCGTGTTAATGAGCCACGGAAACTTTGCCAAAGCGGCAATAGAAAGTGCGGAATTAATTGTGGGAAAACAAACAAACTTTGAAACCTTATCAATATTTACCGTAGATAACGTTTCTCACTTAAAACAAGAACTACAAGAGAAAATCGCCTCATTAGATACGCAATCAGGGTTGATTTTTTTAACCGATATTCTCGGTGGCACGCCGATGAATTTGGCCTCTCACTTAATCACAAAAGAAAATATTTTAGTCTGTTGCGGATTAAATTTACCCCTATTACTCGATGTACTAATGAATCGTGATTTACCATTTGATGAAATGAAATCGCTTATTCAAACAGCCTATCAAAACGGATTAACCATTCGAGATTTCAATGATTTACAAAAACAGGAGGACGAAGATGATTTGCTTTAGTCGCATTGATGATCGCTTAATTCACGGACAAGTCGTTACCACTTGGGTCAATCTATTCAAAGTAGAACAAATTGTGGTGCTAAACGATAAATTAGCGACCGATCAAACTCAAAAAAATATTTTAGCTATGGCTGCTCCACAAGACATCAAAGTTGTCGTACTGACAATTGAAAAATTTGCAGAAATTTATCGAACCAAAGGACTCAGCAGACGCACAATGTTACTGTTTACCAACAGTATTGATGTGTTATCAACCGTCAATGCAGGCGTTCCTATTAATGAACTAAATGTTGGCGGAATGCGTTTTCAAGAGGGGAGAACCCAATTAACGAAAGCTTTATCTGTGACTAACGAAGAGCGTTCGGCTTTTCAACAACTTTTGGATAAAGGGGTGACGGTGACCATTCAAATGGTACCCAATGATGAAAAAGTAAACTTAACGGAGGTGATTAAATGATAACTGCACTTTTCGTTGCATTATGGGCGGGTATTTGTGCGATTGATGATATCGGTACGCAAATGATTAGACGACCACTCTTGATCGCAACAGTTGTCGGCTTAATTATGGGTGACTTACAGACCGCACTTTTAATTGGTGCAACCTTAGAAGTGATGTGGATGGGCGTAGGGAATGTTGGTGCCTATTCCGCACCGGATATGATTTCAGGTACCGCAATTGGCACGGCATTAGGCATTGCCGCAGGAGGTACAGAAGCAGCGATTGCCCTTGCTGTTCCAACCTCATTACTTGCTCAGCAACTTTTGATTTTATACCGTTCTGGCATTGTAGCCCTAAACCCAATTGCAGAGCGTTGGGCCGAAGAAGGAAATTTCGATAAAATTTTTCGCATACAATATATTCCAATGGCAATCGCTTTCTTAATTCGTGCGGTGCCTACCTTTTTAGCCGTCTATTTCGGCGCGGATTTAATCGCACAAATCGTTGCACAATTACCGGGTAAAATGATTACCGGTTTAAATGTTGCCGGCAAAATCATTCCCGCTATCGGTATTGGTTTACTTATGTTAATGATGTTGAAAAAAGCAGAACTCTGGCTCTTCTTAGTCGCAGGTTTCACGCTCGCTGTTTATCTTAAATTATCCGTCTTACCGATTACCCTAATTGCCTTACCGTTAGCCCTAATTTATGACTTGGCAATTCATAAAAATACTCAAGCGGTAGCTTCCAATCAAAATACGAATGATGAGGACTATGACCTATGACCCAGCAAACTTCACACAAAATTACTAAACAGGATTTAAATAAAGTCTTTTGGCGAATGCAGTTACTTAATGTCACCAATAATTATCAATCTATGCAGGCAATCGGTTTTCTATCCAGTTTTATCCCTGTTTTAAAACGACTTTATCAAGATAAACCTAAAGAACAGAAAGTCGAGGCAATGAAACGCCATTTAAAATTCTTTAATAGCCACGTCAATTCAGACGCCTTAATTCTAGGTATTACGGCAGCGGTGGAAGAATCCACCCAAGAAAATGAAAAAGAAACCGTCACCGCAATAAAAACCGGTTTAATGGGGCCGCTAGCAGGATTGGGTGATAGTATTTTGAAATTCACTTGGTTACCTATCTGTGGCAGTATCGGTGCAGCACTCGCACTAAATGGTAGCCTGTTAGGCCCCATTTTAATGTTCTTGCTCTACAACATTGTCAATGTTGCCTCCAAATATTATGGTATCCATTATGGTTACCATAAAGGGATGGATATGATTAACGGTAACAGCAATATTTTACAACGTGTCAGCAATATGGCGAACGTTGTGGGGCTAATGGTTATCGGCGCATTAATCGCTTCTGTTGTGAGGGTGAAATTCGGTGTCGAGTTTAGTGTGGGTGAAAATACGATCAAACTGCAAGAAATGTTCGATAAAGTGATGCCCAGTTTGTTCAGCCTATTAGTCACGGTCGGTATTTATTCAATACTGAAGAAAACCAATGGTAAATATGCTGCCACACTGATTATTGGCACAATGCTCCTCTGTATTGCGCTTGTCTATTTGGGAGTATTAGTAAAATGACGGCAAATTTACAACAACAAGCCCAATTACGAACCCTCCCCATAGAAGGAATGAATAACTTTCGTGATATGGGGGGCTATCTCACCCAAGATCACCGAAAAGTCAAATGGAATCGGCTTTATCGTTCCGATCATTTATACAATGTGACTGAAAATGGGATAGCAATGTTAAAACCCTTGAATATTCAGGCAGTGATCGACTATCGCAGCCCAAATGAAATTGCTAAATATCCCAATAAGGTGATAGGGGCAGAGAAAATTTACCAATTTGACCCCAACGCTCACACGGCAGAATTGGCTGCACAATTCACTTCATCAAAGGAAAATGAAGATGAAAATCTGGTGAATAAAATTATTGAGCAGAAACAAAACGGTTGTTTGGTACATTATGATGATATTGTAATGAAACAATACAAAAATTTTGTGGAAAAACCAGAATGTCAAAAAGCTTTTGCTTCAATGTTAAAAGTTGCCGCTAATCTGAAAGGGGAGGCATTTATACAACATTGTCGAGGGGGGAAAGATCGCACCGGTTTTGGCGCTATGTTATTGCTAGGGGTTTTAGGGGTCGATAAAAATCAAATTATTGATGATTATATGCTGACCCATATCAATCGCTTGGAACGTAATCGTCAAAAAATGGCAATTTACCGTCAACTCACCCAAGATCAAGAAGTATTGAATTATCTTTATTCACTTATTGATACCAAACCCGAATTCATTGAAATGTCGATTGATACCATTGAACAGAAATATGGTTCAATTCAACGCTATACTGAACAGCAACTTGGCATCAGTAAGGCTGAAATTATTCAATTGCAAGCAGATTATCTTGAATAATCAGGTCATATCTTCTTAAAGTGCGGTCAATTTTGCCAATATTTTTGCGTTATGCCGCACGACTCAATAACTGAGGTCTAACATGAAAAAATCATGTCTTTTTCTACTCTGTGCTATGAGCTTTTTATCAAATCATGCTATAGGTTCTATCCATACTACGCCAACGACCGACTATCAGCTGGAAAAAGTCTTTATTTTTAGCCGACACGGTGTCAGAACGCCGATTATCAAATCGGATAGTCAACTCACACAGGTTACTCCCTATCAATGGACGGCTTGGCAAGAAGCCCCGGGAGAATTAATGTCCAAAGGCGCTGACTTGGAGGTTAAATTCGGGCGTTATATTCGAGATTACCTCAATCAACAAGGTTTAACAAAAATCAACCAATGTTTACCACCTGAACAAGTGTTGATTTATACCAATAGCCTTCAACGAACCTTAGCAACAGGCCAAGCATTAACATTGGGGCTCTTCCCCGGCTGTGGCATTCAGCTGGTAAACAATGTGGCCCTTGGCACAATGGATCCGGTATTTAATCCGATTGTGCGTAATGATAGCCAAACCTTCAAACAAGAGGCCATTTCACGCATTCCGTTAAAACAAACTCATCAAAAATTACAAACAGCATATCAAGTGCTTGGTGAGGTGATTGATTATGCCCAATCCCCGCATTGCCAAGGCAAAACCGACTGCGCTTTTTTCTCTAAAGAAGGAACACTGAAAATTGAAAAAGGAAAAGAGGTGGGAGTATCCGGTTCATTACGTCTGGGTAAAACGATTGTGGATAATTTGTTGATTGAGCTTTATGCTAATCCGCTTTCATCAAAAATACTCAGTCGATTAACATCGGAGAAATGGGAAATCATCAATCAAATTAAAAATGAATATTTCACCGTGTTACGAGGCGAAAAATTCATCGCAAGTCACCTTGCCCAATCCTTAGCCACATTTATGCAGCAAGAATTGAACAATTCCCAGCGAACAATGAGTTTATTGGTCGGACATGATACCAATATTATTACCCTACTCGGTGCATTAGGGGTAAAATCATACCGCTTGCCAAATCAGTATGAATCGACTCCAATTGGAGGGAAAGTCTTTTTTGAAATATGGCGGGATAAAAAGAACAATACAAAATGGGTAAATACACAATATGTTTATCAAAGTATTGAACAAATTCAGCAAGATCAAGCATTAACACTGACCA
The DNA here is from genome assembly GCF_001998965.1 of Rodentibacter rarus. GTDB lineage: Bacteria > Pseudomonadota > Gammaproteobacteria > Enterobacterales > Pasteurellaceae > Rodentibacter > Rodentibacter rarus. The sequence continues at coordinate 18,406 of NZ_MLHJ01000062.1, read as the reverse complement.
CTCCACCACAGTCCGTTCAACTTCATTTTGAACAATGCAAAGAAAATGAACTGGGATTTTGTGCATATTCGGATATTGAAACAAAATTGACTGAAATTATAAATCAATCATTTGATTAGATTAAATAAAGGCTGTTATTTCAGACAGCCTTAATACATTAAAGAAAGGGAATTAAATGGATATTAGTCAAATCTTAAGAATATTAGATAAAAATAAACGGTATAAAGCGATCTTTCTACTGCTATTAAGAAACAACCAACATATCAACAGTGAAAAGTTATCAAGTGAAATACAAGTAAGTAGCCGAACAATAAAAAATGATATTAAATATTTAAAAGAAGCATTAGAAAAATATCAAATTTCTATTTTTTCTAAAGCGGCCTATGGCTATAAGTTACATATTGAGCAAGAAGAACTTTCTAATGATCTCCTTTCTCACTTCCAGATTTCACAACTTTCCAATATCAATAATAAATTTGAACATCGGGTTAACTATATTTTACGCCGTTTACTTTCTAGCGATCAGTACATTAAAATTGAACAATTACAAGAAGCACTATTTCTAAGCTTTAACAGCTCATTAAGTAAAGAGTTATATCAAGTAAGGAAAAAACTTGCAAAGTATGAGCTTAATTTAGTGAGTAAACCTTATTATGGTATAAAAGTTGAAGGTGCAACCTTCAAGAAGATCATGCTTACGGTGAGAATGTATAAATATTTTAACTATAAAACGAAACCAAACTTTTTTATACCTCAATTTAATCAACTTTTTAATCATCCTAACAAAGAAAAAATTCGTCTCACATTAAACAAAACATTAATTCAATCTGAAATTGTGCTTTCTGATATTTATGCTGAACGATTTCTATTATATTTGATTTATTTTTATCACCAATGCGAACAGAAAAGGGATTATCATATTGATCTCCCTGTTTTACCATTTCATTATAAAAAGACAAAAGAATATCTGTTTTTAACTCAACTGAGTGAAAATCTAAAACAGGAAAAAAACGCCTTTTCTTTCTCTCCGGAAATAATGCGATTTCTCACTTACATTCTCATCATGAGCAATGATCTTTATCGTTATGCTGATTGTAGTAAAGAAAACTATAATAACCTCATCAAACAAACAACTGAAATTCATCAATTTATTTTTAATGAAATTTCCTCTACGCTATATGTCGATATTTCTTCTGACCAAACAGGATTCAAAGATCTATTTAAGCTCCTCATTCCTATCACAATGAAAATTTCACTCGGTGTTTCAGATGATGTCGATCTCGGTTTTTATAATACAAGTATTGTTCAATCTAACCCTTTACTACTAAAAGTCATTGAAAACTTAAACCGTTCGTTTAAACAAAAATATTACTATCAATTTTCACAACGAGAAAATTACTTTATTTTTGATGTACTTTCCGGCATTTTCAATCGAATAGAATTAAGTAAAAAGAAACTGAAATTAGCGATCATCTCAATTAATGGTAGGTTAAGCACTCAACAAATCAAATTCAATTTAAAAAACTATTTTAGTAATGAAATACTCAAAATTGATACCAAAATGCTCTATGAATTGGAGTTAAATAAAAATCTCGATTACGACTACTACTTATGCAATAGCTATGGTAAGAATATGGATATTCCTTATTCTCCTATCTATTATGCTGATGACAACATGCAAGAGAATGAATATGTGAGTTCACTTTCCTCTATTTTCTACCATACCTATCAGTATGATAAAACCTTACCTAAAATCACACCTAAACTTATTTCAAAAGAATATAAACTCAATATATTCCCTATCCAAAACCACTTAGAACAAGGCAAAAACTATCTCTACTTAGATATTTTATCTAAAAAACAGAAAATAGGTATTTACTGCAATTTATCTGCGAAAGAAGAAAAATTTGATATCTATCATTTCTCAGATAGTGAAGATTTCACTTTACATGGTGAAATTATCTTTATGGTAATTAATCTTAATATTAACCAGAATACTCAGAAGCTAAAAATGTTGATGAATATTATTAAACAAATTGTAGGTCATCAACTTGATTTACGCCAACTTTGTTTAAGTGAAAATCCTAATTATCAATTCTTTTTTATGCCGGATTATTACAACATTTAAAGCGATAGTTAATGGAAGATTAAACCATAATCTTTCATTATCACTGAAATTTGATATCGTTAAGGAGACATCAATGAAAATGTTTAAAACCCGCCGACTTTTTACCGCACTTTTATTAGGAATAGGGGCACTTTCCCTTTCAAGATGCGTAAAAAATACCCAAGATATGTCACCGCTTGGTTTTACTTTATCAAGTGTCGTTGAAGCACCTAAAGGTAAAGAAACCGGACGGGGAGAGGCGATTGAGCATCTCGTTGTAACTTATGCTCAAGATTATGAAAACGATCCTTATTTGAAAGATGATGTGAAAGCTTTTCGTCGCTGGGAATGGCAAAAGCTTTATCGCTCTTTAGATCAAAAAGTGAAAGAAAAACCTGATTATCTCAATACATACCGACTTCAAGCTGAAGCCTATCTCATTAATAAAGACTATCGCCAAGCCCTTTCTCAGCTAGATGAAATTTTACGCCGTAAACCGGATGATCTACACGCCCTTGCAGTCAGTATTTTGGCAGCAAGAACCTTGGAAGATGAAAAACAAGTCAATCAACGTTTCAATGCCTTAGAAAAACGTTCACCACAAGCGGCACAGACGATGCGTAATTTTTTCCGTTTCACCGAAAAAATTCTACAACAGCCATTTTCCACTCAACCTCAAACCCAATTGAAATTTGATGCTATTGCCGTATTCGGGCAATCACCCAATCCGGACGGTTCACCATCAAAGGGCTTATTACAACGCTTAGAAAAAACCAAAGAAATGGCGGAAAAATATCCAAATGCAAAATTGGTACTAAGTGGAGGGCCAGTCAAAACGCCTTACGCAGAATCCGATGTGATGGCAAAATGGCTGAAAGAAAATGGCGTAAATCCAAACCGTTTCTTACTTGATCCGATTGCTCGAGATACCCCGGGAAATGCAATTGGTATGGTAAAACTGTTTAAACACCATAACCTGCATACTATTCTTGGTATCGGAACACAACTTCATATCCCAAGAGCCACCGCTGTATTAAAAGGTTACGCTGATTATGTGGGCTATCCGCTCAAAATTGACGGCGTTGGCGGTGGGAGCGCACCAAGTGCTGAGAAAAAACAGATTGAAGCGCTTTATACCTATGTCAATGTTGCCCGCTCAATGGGATTATTCACGCTCAGTGATTTTCAACGTTTCCAATAATCATTAAAACTCTACAATTTCTCAAGCATCTCTCCCCCGTTTAAAAACAAACGGGGAAGGGATTTAGCACGCTTTTTATAAGGTAAATATGATGAAAAAATTAGGCTTATTTTTATTAACTTTAGCTCTTATCCCTTACTCTTTTGCCGCACCAATCTATCAAGAAGAGGGCTCTCGAATCGATTTAGGGGGTTCGCTCCGATTCCAAATACACCATAAACAAGGCGAACGCACCGATTTAGACGATAATGGCTCACGAATTCGTTTGCGGATAAACCATAAAATTAGTGAAAATTTAACCGCACTTGGTAATGTCGAAATGCGTTTTACTGATAAAAAAACAGGGAGTTCACTCTACACTCGCTATCTTTACACCGGTTTTCAATATAAGCCACTGGGCACTTTCACTTTTGGTAAACAAATTACTAATGGTGATTTACTCAGTGCGGCAGATTACAGCTATAACCTAACCGATGTGAAAAAAGTGATTAAACGGGCAGATCAGGTCATCCATTTCACATCAAGGGAGTTCTACGGTTTTAAAGTCGGAGCAGATTATATTTTTGGTGAAAGCGGTAAACAAACCGTAGATAAAAGCGGACAAGTAAAAACGTTACCGAACACCAATGGTTATGTTTTAGCACTATTTTTCAATAATACTTTTCAAGATTGGAAAGTTGATGTGAAAGTGGGTGTTAGCCGTCAACGGAAATCAGAAACCAATATCGAACGGGCATTAGGACTGGGGTTAGGATTAACCTACCACGATTTTTCTGTGGGCTTGGATTACGGTCGCCGCCGCTATCATCAACAATATGGTTTTGGTTGGCGAGGACAAAAAGTCGAAGTAAAAAACAAACAAAGCAATGCCCAATTCCGCCAAGTGGAAGAATGGCTCGCTGCTGCCAAATATCAATTTAATCCGAAAAGTAAAATTTATGCCGGCTATTTGTGGGGGAAAGCACAATCACCAATCAAAAATGGTAAAGAAAACTTCACTACACGAAAATTAAAAGGAATTATTTTAGGCGTAGATTACAAATTACATCGCCAAGTCGTCGCATTTCTTGAGGGGGCAAAATACCGCTATAACGGAGGAAAATCAGCAAAACAACGGTTTGTTAATCATTCAGATTATGTTGTTAGTGCAGGATTAAGAATTCATTTTTAGGGATAAATAGATAAATTTTGCTGAGAAAATCCAAACCTCTACTGACAGTTTGAACCATCCACATTAGAATTGTCGTAGGGGTTTAATGATGAGGGAAAATGCCCAATGGAAAATTCTGTAATTCACAAAATATCTACTTTTGGATAGAGCTTGATTTCCCGGGTTATTCTCCTCATAATTTCGCCTTATTTTGAACGCCCTTTTCCGTTGTAAGAGATTTCCCGCCCGTAAAAAGTCTTTGGTGCGCAGAATCGCAACGATAAACAAGAGAAATAAAAAAATGCCTCAAAATCAACCGCACTTTTATCGTGGCCGTTTTTCCGTTGCGCCAATGCTTGATTGGACGACACGTCATTGTCGTTATTTTCATCGCCAATTTTCCAAACACGCGCTGCTTTATACGGAAATGGTGACAACACCGGCCATTATTCACGCTAAATACGATCTGTTAGATTTTGATCTTTGTGAAAATCCCGTTGCCCTACAATTAGGCGGAAGCGATCCTGAGCAGCTTAAACATTGTGCAAAACTGGCGGAAGAACGAGGCTATCATGAAATTAATCTGAATGTAGGGTGTCCTTCCGATCGGGTTCAGAATGGGATGTTTGGTGCGTGCTTAATGGCAAAAGCGGATTTGGTGGCGGAATGTGTCGAAAAGATGCAACAGGCGGTAAAGATTCCGGTGACGGTGAAAACCCGTATCGGTATTGATGATTTCGATAGTTATGAATTTTTATGTGATTTTATCGAAAAAGTGCAGAATAAAGGGGGGCAGGAGTTTATTATTCACGCTCGTAAAGCTTGGCTTTCCGGATTAAGCCCAAAAGAAAACCGTGAAATTCCTCCACTCGATTATGAACGAGTCTATCAGTTAAAGCGTGATTTTCCTCAGCTGAAAATTGTCATTAACGGTGGTATCAAAACCATTGAGGAAATGCAGCAGCATTTACAATTTGTCGATGGGGTGATGGTAGGTCGTGAAGCCTATCAAAATCCGAGTTTACTTGGCACGATTGATCAAGCTTTGTTTGATGTCACGATGCCGATCATTACACCAAGAGAAGCGGTGCTGGCGATGCTCCCCTATATTGAACAGCAACTTAGCCAAGGGGTTTATCTCAACCATATCGTTCGCCATATGCTGGGTGCGTTTCAACATTGTAAAGGGGCCCGCCAATGGCGACGTTATTTAAGTGAAAATGCTTTCAAACAAGGCGCAGGCGTTGAGGTCGTGGAAAAAGCATTAGATTTTATTGAAAAATAGGAAACATTAAGTGTGATAGGGTTCACAAATTTACATATTTATGGTTTCCATTTTAGGCTATTTGCCGGATAATAAAATACACGATTTGAGAGGGAATCTCGTCGTATTTCTTGAACTATCGAGCCTTGCTTTTCTTGACAACTCAAGTGTCTTTCCCCCTAGCTTACAAATCATTTTGATGTGTTTTAATTGTCGTACTATAACCCATTTTGTTTTTTGGATTGGTCTTAACCGCATTGGTTTGATATGGATATCAAAAAACAAAAGTGCGGTTAGAAATAACCGCACTTTTTTACTTGCATACCACTAATTTAGTTTTTGTCTCTTGCAAATACTGCGCAATAGAAAGTGGCACTTCATCGGTAAACAAATATTCCACATCACGTAATTCCCCTAAACGGACAATTGCCTGTCGGGTAAATTTGGAATGGTCGGTTACCAGTAAGGTTTGGCGTGAACTTTCCATAATTGATCGCTTCACCTGTACTTCATGATAATCATAATCCAGTAATGAGCCATCGGAATCAATGGCACTGATGCCAAGAATCCCGAAATCTAAGCGGAATTGGGAAATAAAATTGACGGTTGCTTCGCCAATAATGCCGCCATCCATACGCAGTGACCCCCCAGCCATGGTAATTTCAAAACTTTCATTTTGGCGGAGCAGATGTGCGGCATTAAGATTATTGGTGACAATGCGTAAACGCTCATGATTAAGGAGTGCATTCGCCACAGCCTCCGGTGTTGTGCCGATATCAATAAATAATGATGCACCATTGGGAATGTATTTGGCGACCTCTTGGGCAATGCGGTTTTTTTGTGAAGAAAAGAACAGTTTGCGATCAATATAATCGGAATTTTCCACTGAAGAAGGCGAAGCCGCCCCCCCATGATGACGGCGGATTAAATCCAATTCCGCAAGAATATTCAGATCCCGCCGGATAGTTTGAGGGCTCACTTCCAAGCGATTCACCAAATCCTCAGTGCTTAAATAACCATATTGACTGACTAACTCAATAATTTTTTGATGACGAACGGACTGTTTCATTCTTGTATCCTTTCAATGAATAATGTTTATATTCTATACCGATTCAACGAAATTTTACTATCAATGAATCCCCAAACTAATCCGATGATCAAGCCTGAAATATGAGCGGCATTGCCAAGATAAATATCAAATAATGGGCTAATAAACCCAAATACCAGCCCGACTAATAGCATCGTAAAGAAACCTTTGGGGAGCTCAAAAATATTGGCGTTGAGTTTATCCACTATAAAAACATAGCCTAATACGGCATAGACTACGCCGGATAAACCAAAGAAATTTGGACCGGAGAAGTAATTTTGCACCACGCCTGTCAGCACAGCAGAAACAAGAAAAAGAAGGAACAGTTTCATTGCGCCAAAATGGCGTTCAATCACGCCGCCAAATAACCAAAACCACGATAGGTTCGCAATAATGTGAATATTCGACAAATGGACAAAACTATGGGTGATATAACGCCAACGTTCCCAATCCTGATCAAAGTAAACCGGGTAATGGAACATTTCCATGATATTTTCTTCAAAGCCGATTTGTTGTAATAAATACACCACAACACAAATCGCAGTGATGAGGTGTAGTGGAGTGAAATAACGGGATAAACGAATAGATTGCATAAGGTGTTGAACTCAATGGGTTTTATTGTAAATCATCCAAGGTATTAAAATTAACAAACCGGCCTTCAGTGCGGTTAAATATGACGGATTTTCCGCCATTTTCGTGCATAAATTGCAATAATCGGCGTTCACCGGAGGCAAGATACTGACGGAGTTTTTCTTTTAATTGAACAGACATTAAACAAAATGTGGGATGAGGGCGTGCTTCATCAGCGGCATAGGCAATTAAAGTGCGGTCATTTTCTACCGCACTTTTTAATTTTTCGAGCAAATTATTAGGAAAAAAAGGGCTATCACAAGGGGTGAATAACACAAAATCTGTTTTGGCTTGTTCAAGAGCGGTCAACATTCCGCTTAACGGACCTTGAAAATCCGGCAATTCATCGGAAAACACGGGAAAGCCCAATTTTGCGTAGTCGGCAACGTTGCGATTCGCATTAATGGCAATGGTTGAAATTTGAGGTTGTAACACTTCAATAACGTGTTGGATTAACGATTTTCCCAGCAAAAGTTGCAAGCCTTTGTCACGTCCTCCCATTCGCCTTGCCTTTCCCCCCGCTAAAATTACCGCACTTATTGTCATTACCATATTTTATTCTGTTGCTATTTCAAGTATCATCTAGCCTTATTTTTCTACATAGGAAAGGAAATAGCAATGAAATGTAAACGTTTAAATGAAGTTTTGGAACTTTTACAGCCCTATTGGTCTAAAGCGCCGGATTTAAGCTTGATGGAAATCTTGCAAAAAATCGCCAACGAGTCCGGTTTCCAAAAGCCACTCAATGAATTAACCGATGAAGTGATTATTTATCAGTTAAAAATGGATGGTACGGATAAACACGAGCCTATCCCCGGCATCAAAAAAGACTATGAAGACGATTTTAAAACCGCATTGTTAAAAGCACGCGGCATTATTAAGTAAGGAGAAACAATGAAAAAATTTTTACTCGCATTAGGTGCATTTCTTTCCGTCAATGTCATGGCAGCAGACTTACAAGAGGGCAAACAATATATTCAAGTAAGCCAACAAGCCGCACCACAAAAAGAGGTGATTGAATTTTTCTCTTTTTATTGTCCGCATTGCTATTCCTTTGAAATGGAATATAAAATTCCTCAGCAAGTGAAAGACGCATTGCCGGAAGGGGTAGCGTTTAAACAATATCACGTGAATTTTTTAGGGCGTCAGTCTGAAAATTTAACCCGTGCTTGGGCATTAGCTATGGCATTAGGTGTGGAAGGTAAAGTTAAAGCGCCATTATTTCAGGCAGCACAAAAAGATCGCTTAAAATCTATGGACGATATTCGTTCGATTTTTTTAGATAACGGTATTACGGCAGAACAATTTGATGGCGGTATCAATAGTTTTGCGGTGAATGGTTTGGTGAATAAACAAGTGAATGCGGCGGCGCAATTTAAAGTGCATGGTGTGCCGGATTTTTATGTGAATGGAAAATTCCGTGTGAATCCTGAAGGTTTAAATTATGATGATTTCGTTAAGGATTATGTGGAAACCGTAAAAGGTTTATTGCAAAAATAACGAAAAATTGGTTTAATGCCTGCCGTTTTTAATCAATGAAAAGAGAGAGATGATCATGGCTGCAAGTTTTAGTGTTACCCGTCGTTTTTTTGACGACAAAAACTACCCACGAGGGTTTTCCCGCCACGGTGATTACACCATCAAAGAATCACAAGTGCTTGAACAATACGGTCAAGCGTTTAAAGCTTTGGAACTAGGTGAACGTGAACCGGCAACAAAGGAAGAAAAAGAGTTTGTTGCATTCTGTCGTGGAGAGCGTGCACCGGAAACTTTCTTTGAAAAAACATGGCATAAATACCGCACCCGCATTAATACCACCAAACGGGTTTACACCCTCTCCGGTGATGTGAGCGAAGCCGCATCCGGTGGTGATGATTATTCCGGCGAATAAGGAAATCAACCAAGGCAGGCAGAAGCCTGCCTTTTGTTTTTTAGCATTATTCTTCATCCCTGCTTGTGGGCGGAGGAAAGAAGTTTGTCATCTAAGAATGAAAATCCTATGCAACTCCCCGTTTCTCAATATTACGAATTACTCCAAAAAAAACAGGAAAAACTGACCGCACTTTTACGCCCGTTTAATGCCCCGCCTCTTCAAGTGTTTGATTCACCAACCCGTCATTATCGTATGCGGGCGGAGTTTCGCATTTGGCACGAACAGGATGATTTTTATCATATTATGTTCGACCAAGCCACCAAACAACGCTACCGAGTGGATACATTTCCTATCGCAAGTCGGCTCATTAATCAGATGATGCAAAGCTTGCTCCCCTTGCTCAAACAACAAGAAATATTGCATAAAAAATTATTTCAAATCGATTATCTCAGCACCTTGAGCCATAAAATCATCGTGAGCCTGCTGTATCATAAACCCCTTTCTGAAGAATGGGAACGTGCGGCAAAAACTCTGAAAATTTTACTTGAAGAACAAGGTTTTGAGGTTCAGATTATCGGACGGGCGAGCAAGCAAAAAATTTGTTTAAATCAAGATTATGTGGACGAAGTATTGCCTGTTGCAGGGCGAAATTATGTCTATCGCCAAGTAGAAAACAGTTTCACTCAACCGAATGCGGTGGTGAATTGTAAAATGTTGGAGTGGGCGCTCGGTTGCACCGCAGGTAGTGAAGGCGATTTGCTTGAGCTTTATTGTGGCAATGGCAATTTTTCGATTGCCTTGGCACAAAATTTCCGCAAAGTGCTTGCCACGGAGATTGCCAAACCCTCTGTGGTGGCGGCGCAATTTAATATTGCCGAAAATGGGGTGGATAACTTGCAAATCATCCGAATGTCGGCAGAAGAATTTACCCAAGCAATGAACGGCGTGCGATCTTTTAATCGGTTAAAAGGCATTGATTTAACCGCCTACGAATGTAACACCATTTTTGTGGATCCCCCTCGTGCGGGGCTTGATCCCGACACGGTAAAATTGGTGCAAAATTATGATCGTATTTTGTATATTTCCTGTAACCCGCATACCTTATGTGATAATTTGCAAGAACTTTCAAAAACACACCGGATTGAAAAAGCGGCGTTGTTTGATCAGTTCCCTTACACCGATCATATGGAAAGTGGCGTATGGCTGATTCGCAAGTAAGGATTCAATTGCATTGTGAATCCACAGAAAAAACACTCGAAAATTTAACCGCACTTTGTCATGCTTTAGGGGTAATTCATGATGCGCAAAGCCCTCTTGCCTTGGTACAAACGGACGAGCGGTTAGAATTACGTAAATTAGACGAACCCAAACTCGGGGCGGTCTATGTGGATTTTGTCGGCGGTGCGATGGCTCATCGGCGAAAATTTGGCGGCGGACGGGGCGAAGCCATCGCAAAAGCTGTCGGGATTAAGGGAAATGAACTCCCCACCGTAATCGATGCCACTGCTGGATTAGGGCGTGATGCCTTTGTGCTTGCTGCTATCGGTTGCCAAGTACGTTTAGTCGAACGCCACCCTGTTGTACATTTACTGTTGCAAGACGGCTTAAATCGTGCCTACCAAGATGAAGAAATTGGGAAAATGTTGCAACAAAATTTACAATTATTACCGGTTCACCATATTCAGGAGCTCAGCCCTGAAACCAATTGTGTGGATGTGGTTTATCTTGATCCTATGTATCCACACAAACAAAAATCGGCTTTGGTGAAAAAAGAAATGCGGGTATTTCAGCATTTAGTGGGGGCAGATTTAGATGCCGATGAATTGCTTCTTCCGGCATTACACCTTGCCCGCAAACGGGTGGTGGTAAAACGCCCAGACTATGCAGAATTTCTCGCCCAAAAATCACCGCACTTTAGCCGTGAAACTAAAAATCACCGCTTTGATATTTATTTGGGAGAAGCCCAGTGTTAAAAGAAAGTGCAATCGTCATCCACTATGAAAATGGCATCGCCAAAGTAAAATGCCAATCCCAAAGTGCTTGCGGACAATGTGCCGCCCAGAATAGCTGTGGTATGGCGAGCCTTTCTGAACTCAATGGCAAGCGGGGGGAACATATTTTTACGGTGGAAAGTATGATGCCTCTCCGTGAGGGGCAAGTGGTAGAAATTGGTTTAGAGGAAAAATCTATGCTGTTTTCTGCTTTACTGATGTATATCGTGCCACTTGTTGTATTACTAATAACAACAGGGTTATCCCATTACATCAGCGAAAATGAATTAAGCCGAGCCACCGTGATTTTTCTTTTTACCGCCCTTTCTTTTGCACTCATTAAGCGTTATACCAAAAAACTCGGCCAACAAACGGCGTTTCAGCCGATTTTGTTACGTGTACTTTCTTGAAAACGTAGAAAACTTAGCCATTAGACTCATTTTATGCAAGGCAGGTGTTGTATTGCACAGGGCTTAGTTGCTTTAATTGAATAGATTAATGATGGAAATAATAAAATGTCATAAAGCCTGATTTAATGCTGTTTAAAGATCTCAAACCACTTGGCAAAATAGCATATCATAGGCGATGAAATAAGCCTTTAATCGGTGGTGTAGTTAGATAATACTGGCATAATCGAAAAGAGCGATCAATTTGACCGCTCTTTTGCTTTTCTAGCCTTGAACTAGGCGTTTTTATCGTCAATTAAAATACTTTCTAACGCAATTTCAATCATTTCGTTGAAGGTTAATTGACGCTCTTCCGCACTGGTTTGTTCGTGGGTGCGGATATGGTCGGAAACCGTACAGATGGTTAATGCACGGGCCCCATACTCTGCGGCAACACCATAGATTCCCGCTGCTTCCATTTCCACGCCGAGAATGCCGTATTTTTCCATCACATCGAACATCTCAACATCCGGTGTGTAGAATAAATCTGCCGAGAATAAGTTACCCACTTTCACTGCAATGCCTTTCTCTTTTGCCGCTGCAACAGCTGCACTGGCTAAACCAAAATCAGCAATGGCAGCAAAATCATTATCTTTAAAGCGAATACGGTTGACTTTAGAATCCGTACAAGCCCCTAAGCCTATCACCACGTCACGCAATTTGACATCCATTTTTACTGCGCCACAAGAGCCGACACGAATGATTTTCTTCACACCATATTCGGTAATTAATTCTTTTGCATAGATCGAGCAAGACGGAATGCCCATACCGTGTCCCATCACGGAGATTTTACGCCCTTTATACGTCCCGGTGAAACCAAGCATATTGCGTACATTGGTGACTTCTTTCACATCATCTAAAAATGTTTCTGCGATATATTTAGCACGAAGCGGATCACCCGGCATTAATACGCTATCTGCAAATGCACCTTCAGGTGCGTTAATATGTGGAGTCATAGTATTTACCTCTTTTTTGACTATTATTTGAAAGCAATGCACCACGGCAACCGTGGTGCAAAAAATATTGTGAAAATTTACCGCACTTTAGAGCACAGCGCCACTTAATCCGATGAAAAGCCCGGCAATGGTGGCACTCATTAAGTTAGCCAATGTTCCGGCAATAACTGCTTTTAAACCTAAACGTGCAATATCGCTGCGGCGATTTGGCGCCATACCGCCTAACCCGCCAATTAAAATGGCAATCGAGCTGAAGTTGGCAAAACCGCAAAGGGCGAAGGTAATAATTGCTTTGGTTTTTTCACTTAATACGACAGCGGAATCCGGTTGTAAGTATTTGGCAAATTCAAGGTAGCCCACAAATTCGTTTACCGCTAATTTCATTCCGATCATTTGTCCCGCAATACCGGATTCTTCCCAAGATACGCCAATCAAATAAGCAAGCGGTTTAAAGACCCAGCCGAAGATGGCTTGTAAAGTTAAATCACCATAGCCGAACCAACCGCCCACACCACTTAAAATACCATTAATAAGAGCAATTAAGGCGACAAAGGCAATCAACATCGCCCCCACGTTTAAAGCTAATTGCATACCGGCACTTGCACCGCCAGCCATTGCTTCTAATACATTGGATGGTTTTTCGCTGTCGTCTGCTTCAGGTTGAGAATCGGTAAATTGTTGAGTTTGAGGATAAAGGATTTTTGCAAATAACAAACCTGCCGGTGCAGCCATAAAGGAGGCAGCGATTAAGTAAGTGAGTGGCACGCCCATACCGGCATAACCCGCCATCACTGAACCGGCAATAGAGGCGGTGCCTCCCACCATAATGGCAAATAATTCGGATTCGGTCATTCGGCTGATATAAGGTTTCACCACTAATGGCGCTTCTGTTTGACCCACGAAAATATTGGCGGCGGCAGACATAGATTCCGCTTTTGATGTGCCCAACACTTTTTGCAATGCACCGCCAATGATTCTAATCACTACCTGCATAATACCTAAATAATAAAGCACAGAAATTAAGCCGGAAAAGAACACGATGATCGGTAATACTTTCACCGCAAAAATAAACCCGATATTGCTGGGATCAGCCAATCCACCAAAAACAAAATTAATCCCTTCGTTACCGTAAGCAATGACATTCGCTACGGCATCAGCCGTTGCCCCTAAGGCTTTTTGACCTGCCGGTACATATAAAATAAGGGCGGCAAATCCAATTTGGATCGCAAACGCCCCTAATACTGTTCTCCAGTTAATCGCTCGGCGATTATTTGAGAATAAAAATGCGATGGCAATTAACACCACCATACCAAGAATGCTCATTAAAATACTCATACACACCTCAGAATCGTTAAAGATAAAATCGCCGTCATTCTACTGTTTTTTTATAAAATTGTGTGAACTTTTTCCCAAAAAAGTAACACAATCATCTAATAAATCGTCAATATGTGATCAATCCCGCATTTTTTTGCATAATCGGCAAGTTGGTCGGTTTCCCCTTGACTTGGTACAAAATCCTGCAAGCCTTGTTCATCTCGTGCGCCCTTGGTATGCACACGGATAATTTTCAGCAGAACATTGGGATGAGGTTTGAGGAGAATGGCAAGTTGATCGATTAATTTAAAAGCATCAAAAAAATCCCTCACAAAAACTAACCGCACTTCTTCCACTTTATTGAGAGGAAGCAGTTTTGAGAGATTCGACAAATTGCGAGTAAGGTTTTCGGTTTTTATTCGTTGTGTTTCGGATAATATGTTATTTGGAATCAGCCCTTTACGATTTTTCCGATCAAAACACAGGGTTTGTAATCCCATCCCCTCACCTTTTAAATCGAACAAAAATTTATCGGTCACCTCAATCAACGGGCGAATACGCTCAAAATCAAAAAAACCGCTGCTATCCAAATAGCAACTTAATCCTTGCGTACGCAGGGTATGAAATAAAGGAATCAGCTTTTTATGATGGAGTGTGGGTTCACCGCCAGAAATCGTGACACCACGAATAAAAGGAACAGCCTCCATCACTTGATCATAGAGATAGCGTAAACTCACCTGACTTACGCCTTCGGCATAGCGTGGGATGGTTTCGGGATTGTGACAATACAGACAGTTCAGTTTACAACCCTGTAAAAAAATACTACTGCGATTACCTTGCCCTTCCACATTAGAAAAAGGAATAATGCGATGAAGCGGGACGTAGAGAGAATCAAGCGTGGAAAGTGCGGTCATTTTTTTCCTTATTTTAGTGACTATATCTGGCACCTATGATGCTAAGGTGAAAGGCGTTCACGAATCCAGTCATTATTTTCAAGACGATAGCGAATACGGTCGTGCAGGCGACTTGGGCGACCTTGCCAAAATTCTACGCAATCCGGGACAACGAGATAGCCGCCCCAATGGGATGGGCGAGGAACATTAATGGGATGTTTTGCCGCTATCAGCGCTGCTTTTGTTAAGAGCGATTGATAGCCGGAAATAACCGCACTTTGCTCACTTGCCCAAGCACCAATACGGCTGGTATAAGGTCGGCTGGCGAAATACTCGTCAGATTGTTCGTCCGGGATTTTCACTGCTTTACCTTCAATCCGCACTTGACGTTCCAGTTCCGCCCAAAAGAATGTCAGCGCCACATAAGGATGATGTTCAATAGCACGCCCTTTATGGCTGTGGTAGTTCGTGAAAAAGACAAAACCTTGTTGATTAACTTCTTTAAGTAATACCATACGGCTACTTGGTCGATGATTTTCATCAACGGTTGCAATGTTCATCGCTGTAGGTTCATTAACTTGGCTTGTTATTGCCTCGTTCATCCACAATTCAAACTGTGAAAGAGGATTTTTATGGCAATCATGTTGTGAGAGCACACGTTTACGGTATTCCTCTCGAATATTATGCAAATCCATTTTCGTCTCCTGTTAAAAAAGCCCTTATGAGAAATAAGGGCTTAACATATCAATGTGATAGACTATTTACCATCCACGCTCACACCATAAAAAGCATCATAACCAAATGGGCTTTGAACATAGCCTTTTACACGAGGACTGAGCGGTGCAAAACCAACGGAGTGTGCTACCGGAATCCAAGGGGCTTGCTCATGTGCAATCACTTGGGCTTGTTTATAGAGGGCTGCACGTTCTTCTCTGTTGGTTAAGCCAATGGCTTTGTCTAATAACGCATCAAATTCGGGATTTTTGAAGCGTGCCAAGTTGGAATTGCCTGCATTGGTACTTGCTAATAATGGCGATAAGAAGTTATCCGGATCGCCGTTATCGCCCGACCAGCCGAAGATACCTGCCGTTAATTCGCCGGCTTTTGCCCGTTTTTGATAATCCGCCCATTCATAGGTCACCGGGTTGGCTTTCACGCCGATTTTCGCCCAATCTGCCATCACAAGCTCTGCCATTCGTTTTGGATTTGGGTTAGAGGCACGCACCACCGGTTGAATCCAGAAATCTGTTTCAAAACCGTTCGGATAACCCGCTTCAGCTAAAAGCTGTTTCGCTTTTTCCGGATCGTAAGGATAGTCTTGAACCTCATCGTTATAGCTCCAAATCGTTGGCGGTAATGGATTTTTCGCCGGTGTGCCTGCACCTTGATAAACCGCATCGATAATGGCTTTTTTATCTACCGCATAATTTAATGCTTGGCGAACTTTCACATTATCAAAAGGGGCTTTTTCCGTGTTAAAGGCAATATAAGCCACGTTTAATCCTTTTTGTTCTAACAGTTGAACTTTAGGATCGGTTTTCATTTTGGCTAGGTCCGCCACATTTGGGAATAAAATTAAATCACAGGTTCCGGCTTGTAATTTGGCATAACGGGTGGTGGCATCCGGCACAATGCTAATCACTAAGCGATCAAGCGGGGTACGACCTTTCCAGTAATTTTCATTGGCGACATATTGTGCAGCCTGGTCAATTTTATAATCCACAAAGATAAAAGGACCCGTCCCCACAGGACGATGATCAATGGTTTCCGGTTTGCCCGCTTTTAGCATTGCATCGGCATATTCCGCAGAATAAATAGAAATAAAATCCATACCTAAGCTTGCCAAGAAGGTGGCATCTTTTTTATTTAAAGTGATACGCACCGTATTATCATCGACTTTTTCCACAGATTTTAATAAATCAGGAAATTTCATTGCCTTGAAATAAGGATAAGTTCCTTTTGACACATTGTGATAAGGATGATTTGGATCTAACTGACGTTGGAATGAGAAAAGCACATCATCAGCGTTGAAATCACGAGTTGGGGTAAATTCCTTCGTGGTATGGAATTTCACGCCTTTGCGGAGATGGAAAGTATAGGTTAAGCCGTCTTCGCTAATCTCCCAACTTTCCGCTAACGCCGGCTCGATATCGGTTGAACCTTTTTTAAACTCGACTAATCGGTTATAGACTTGTTGTGAGCTGGCATTATAAGAGGTTCCCTCCATCACCAGTGCCGGGCTAAAACCTAAAGGGGCTTTCGCCGTGCAATACACAAACGTATTATTTGATGAGGCTGAATGATTTGCTGCTTGTGCATTTTTATCCGAAGTGCCTGATTGATCACAGGCGGCTAAAAATAAGGAAGCCGTCACAAGTGTTAAGGTTGTTTTTAGTTTCATAATGTATCCTCTAATTGAAAATAAAACCGATAGAGACGATCCGTTTTTCAGGAAAAATTGAAATGGTGTGTTTGAGTTTACCGATAGCAAAAAATTTATCAACTGTTGTTATTCCATTAAAAACCTTTCTGATGAATATTTTCCAAAAACTTATGCGCTCCAGATAAAAATGGGCGTACTTTGTACACCCATTCTTGATTTCAATTTTAAAGTGACAGTCAAACTACAACGATTAAAAACACCATCAATTTTGACCGCACTTTTCGTTAATTAAAATTTCCAGCCAATTGCGGCACCTCCGGCATAATCACCTGAGTTATTGGCACTTCCTCCAATATTAATAATCATACGACCGTTATCCGTTACTTTTGAATAGCCGACAGCAATCGCAGAGGCACCACGGTAAGTGCCGCCTCCAAGACTCAACATACTTTCTCCGGCACGAGAGGATTGTGGTAATAAACTCATTGCTACAGCCGATGCAATACCGCTGCGTAAACGGCGATCAACACGATTGATACGACTATGAACTTCTCCCATATTTAAGGATAGTTTTTGATTAAAGTAGCCTAAATTGACAGCATCAGTCGCATCTTTAGGATCGGCAACATTGGTTACCCGTACAGGTTTATCCGAACCACTATTAACTCGAACAACTTCTGTTTGACGTTGAACATCTTTACCCGATTCAGGATCAACGTAAACTAATGGTCCTTCCATTTGCAATTGTGTCAATGCCTGACTTAGCGTTTTCTTATCGGTATCACCATAAATATCAAAGTTGCCTTCAATATCCGAGTTACCTAAATCAATCTTGGCATCATCCGCAAGTGTTAGGGAATTATTAATCGTGACATCTTGTAAGATGGTATTTCCTTTAACCTCGAAATCTTTTTCAACCGTTAAATTTCCTGAAACTGTTGAATTGCCTTGCACTAAACTGTCACCGGCAACCGTACTATTTCCACCTACGGTTAAATCTTTCGTAATTGTCACGTTGTTTGTTACGTTGAGATCCTTAGTGGTCGTTGTGCCTTCAATTGTCGCATTGCCTTTCACGGTGCTGTCACCTGCAACGGTGCTATTACCGCCC
>NZ_MLHJ01000061.1 GCF_001998965.1 Rodentibacter rarus | reverse complement strand
ATTTTATGAAGTTTAGCCACCTCTCGAATGCCAAAATTCTACTCGGTGACAAGTTTGATAATTTTTAAATGAAATTGATAAGAATAGGATATCATCTGCACCTCAAATTAGGTGTCCAGGTTTTGGATTGCAGATCAAAGTGCGGTTGAAAATTTGATCTTCACCCCAAAAGTTGGACTAATCGTCCAACTCCCTAAGGTGCAGATTTTTTATGAATAAATATAACCCACTTTTCAAACAGCAAGTGGTCGAATTTTATCTCCAACACAATAAAAATAGGTCGCTGACACACAAACAATTTCATCTCAATCACCAAACATTACGTCGTTGGATTGCCCAATTTAATTACAGTAGAATCAATGGGTTAGCTGTATTAGCTCGAAAACAAACCCACTCCCCTGAATTTAAATTAACCGTCATATAAACCGTTAAAAATGGACTGTTTTCTGTAGAAACGGCTTGTCTCCATTTCAGTGTGGCTATTGGAATATCAAATTGACGGAATATCATCCGATAGTAGTTACAATGAAAGTAATAATAATGTAATAGATTACATCACTGCTAAAAATGGTTTTGACGAAGAGCTCTATGATTACTTTATTCAACACGGATTACAAATCACGCATTCCGGTGACGTGATTAGCATCACCTATGCGAAATTTACGAAATCCATCCTCCACCCTGGCTAATTTAACAATATATTGCCGTGAATTTCCCGGCAAGGGGAAAAATGTGGTTGATTTTCATTATCCGAGAATGGCATCACCTCCGATTCTTTTACGGTTTATGTGACATTCACCGATAACGAGGGCGATACCACAAGTAAACTTTATCAAAGTGATGGGGTAAAAAAATACCTCAATCAACAATATGAAAAAGCAATAAAAATGGCAGAAGAATTAGGAGAATAGTAAATGACAAAGATGTTAAAAAAATATTGCAACGAACACTTCGTCGCTGCTTGGTCAAAATCGAGCAAAACACTATTGAACTGAAAGAACGTAAAGGCATCTTGTTTAAATTCGCCTTTATTATCATTGCCATCGCTTCACTCTATATTGATTTTATTGAACCTACTTATAGACGTAACACTTGGGAGAGTTTACAGCTTACTTTCCAGCCTGAGAGCAGATTTCAAAGAAGTTGGGAATTTTACCAAGATCCTCACAATATTGGATTTACCGAGACTGGTGAAAGTAAAGAACAATTTATGGCGGAAATGTGGGAAGAGCATAAAGGAATGGTTTGGAAAGGCTATTACTACGTTGGCAAATACCTTCTCCTTTTTTTCATTCTGCTGAGCCCCGCTAAAAAACGGGTGCGTTTCGATCGAAAACGCGGCATTGTTTATACCTATGTCGTCAAAAAATTTTATATAACCGAACTCAATAAACTGATGCGCCCGTTTCCCGAGTATATTTCCGCTGTTAATGTCACGCTATTTATTTGGGTACATCCTTATCGCAACAAAGGCACCGGCACGCCTTGTTTTAAAGGTCCGCAAATTGCCGTTGTCGCTCGCTCCGCTTGTCTACCGATGTTAGGGATTACATTGTTACCTTTTTTAAAAGAGGAGCTCGTCAAATTTAATAGGGTTCCCTATTTGAAAAATAGTGTTAGTGGATTTTATGAACCCTGAAACACCGCAAGAACGTATTGATGAAATCCTGAACACGATTAGCGGAAGAAAAGGCATTTTCGAATGGCTATTTAATTTGATGTTCAACTGGATTGACGGTGGGCTATATTGCAAGAAATTACCTAAATAAGCCTTTTTAGAGGAAAAATTGCCCATTACTTCAAAGAAGGATCCCCTAAAATCGAGGGGCTCCCTTCTTTCCGAACGGCAATAGATTGGGATTCCTTAAAAGAACAAATTAAAGGTAGCGTGATAATCAGTGTTGAAGAAAACCGACAAGAGGGCTATCAGGCGCCTTGCCCCAACCTCTTTGAATACCCAAAAAACTTTTCTTTACATATCAGCCGATTCCTTGGATACCGGGGAAACATTCAAGACGAAACCAATACTCCCTTAGATGTGCTAGAAAAACAGCGCGGTAAGAAAAAACAGAAAAAGAGAAAATAAAAGTGCGG
The DNA here is from genome assembly GCF_001998965.1 of Rodentibacter rarus. Taxonomy (GTDB): domain Bacteria; phylum Pseudomonadota; class Gammaproteobacteria; order Enterobacterales; family Pasteurellaceae; genus Rodentibacter; species Rodentibacter rarus. Next base: position 7,316 of record NZ_MLHJ01000061.1, on the reverse strand, counting down.
TTGAAAATTTGATCTGCCTCTATCCAAAGTATCATCAACCTTCTGAAAGAAATTTATGAAAGCATATAAACGGAATTATCAGGTTGTACCGTTCTTGCACAAATTAGGTCAAGGAGATAAGCTCATCTGATTAAACTCAACGCTCCAATCAAGAAAACAAAATCCTACATTGCAGAAGGACTTATGCACAACCTATCCAGCGAGTGAGGTCCTTTCAGTTTATTGACACCGATGGGAAATTGAATTGGGTTATTGAGAAGTCAAGCAATACTTATTGGAGTAAGCCTATACACTAAGAAGTGAAAAGCAGAGAGGAGCGAGCAAGAGATTTAGGGAATTTTACCGACTGTATAATCTCATCAGAAAAACGATGACAGAAACGGCAAAGTGTAAACCGCCCTGAATAAACTCAGTTTTGCCAGATGTAGTGCTTCTGTTATAACTTACTTCAGTGGCATATCACTACTAAGCCAGGAAAATTTACCTAAGTCATATCAACCGCTTTTAGATTAGTTAGGACATTATGGACTCTAGGATAAGAAAAAGCGAAGTTATTCAAGAATGGTGAGAGAAAAAACACTTAAATATCATATAAAAAAGCCAGTCAGCAGGGCGAGCTGGTTGGTATTATCGTTTTTATCACCTCATTTTTCTATTTTTTATGTTTTTCCAAGGATTTATGCTGAATTTTGACATTTTTTCCTTTTGCTTGGAAATACTCACCAAGCTGTTGGGCGATATAAACAGAACGATGCTTCCCCCCTGTGCAACCAATGGCAATGGTTAAATAGCTCCGATTATTTTGTTCCAACATAGGAAGCCAAGTTTCAATGTAATTGCGTGTGCGATAGATAAAATGATTCACATCATCATGGCTATTTAAAAAACGGGCAACCGGTTCATCTAATCCTGTCATCGGTCGAAGCTGAGGGTCCCAATGAGGATTGGGCAAAAAACGCACATCAAAAACATAATCCGCATCAAGGGGAATCCCATATTTAAAGCCAAAAGATTCCACCACAATTTTCAGTTCTTTTTCCGTATTTCCTTTTAAGAATTCGCGTAGTTTTTCCGCCAAGCTATGGGTAGAAATATGCGTGGTATCAATAATGAAATTGGCATGTTGAAGTAAGGGTTCAAGCTGTTGATATTCCTGATCAATTGCCGCTTCAAGAGAAAGATCTTTCACAGAAAGCGGATGCAGACGACGGGAGTCACTATAACGCCGAATGAGGGTGCTGCGATCGGATTCTAAAAAAATAATTTTTGTGGTATAGCGTTGTTGAATGGCTGTCAGAATTTGATCGAGGGAATGGCTTGATTCGGGTAAATTACGAATATCAAGACTAATGGCCACCGCACTGTGGTTTTTCGCCAAGATCTCCGTCAGTTGAGAGAGTAAATCCAAAGGAAGATTATCAACACAATAGTAGCCCATATCTTCTAATGCACGCAATGCAACGGATTTCCCCGCGCCTGAACGACCACTGATAATGATAATTTCCATAAAAACCTCGTAATACTATGCGTTATCCTCAGGCAAAGCCTCTGTGCTTTCCGGCATTTGATCCACAATCTCAAAAATTTGCCAAATTTCCTCCGCACTTTTTGCCGAACGTAATTGTTTGAGAAAATTTTTGTCAGCCAGTTTTTCCGTTAACGCAGAAAGCACCGGAATATAGGTTTGGCACTGTTTTTCCGGCACCAGCACCGCAAAGACCAAATCCACCGGCTTGCCATCTTGGGCATCATAATCAATAGGGGTTTCCAATTGCATAAAAACCGCTAAAGCTTTATTCGTTGCATCAGCCGGTAATTTTGCTTTTGGCATCGCCACGCCATTGCCTAATCCCGAATTACCCAACTTTTCACGATTAAACAGACACTCAAAACAGGCTTGCTCGCCTTTGTCGCAATGTAATTGCTCTACAACAAAGTGAGCAATGGATTCAAATAAACGCTTTTTACTTGAAAAGCAGACACCCTGACGGATATTTTCAGGGCGAAAAAGCTCGGTTAATTTCATCGCTATAACTTAAATTGTTCGCCTAAATAAACACGTTTTACATGTTCATCATTCATCACTTCTTGCGGTGTTCCTGTGGCAATAATTTTGCCTTCGCCAACGATATAAGCACGTTCACACACATCTAAGGTTTCACGCACATTGTGATCGGTAATCAACACCCCTAATCCACGGTTGCGTAAATCGGTAATGATCTTTTTAATATCCGTGACAGAAATCGGATCAACCCCGGCAAAAGGTTCATCGAGCAAAATAAACTTAGGATTGGCGGCAAGGGCTCGTGCAATTTCTACACGGCGGCGTTCCCCACCGGAAAGGGATTGTCCAAGGCTATCACGAATATGCCCGATATTAAATTCTTCAATTAATTCATCCGCTCTTTCTCGGCGTTGTTCCGGGCTAAGATCCTTGCGAACTTCCAACACCGCCATTAAATTATCATAAACACTTAAACGGCGAAAAATAGAAGCTTCCTGAGGGAGATAGCCAATTCCACGCTGTGCACGACTATGCATTGGCAACAAGCTAATGTCCTCGCCATCAATGATGATTTTACCCTGATCTTGTCGCACCAATCCCACTACCATATAGAAAGTCGTGGTTTTGCCCGCCCCGTTAGGACCAAGTAACCCCACAATTTCGTTAGAATTAACCGTAAGGCTTACCTCAGAAACGACTTTACGATTTTTATAACTTTTTGCGAGAAATTCGGCATGTAAAACAGACATCGGTTATTTTTTACCTTTTTGTTGTAACTGAGCAGGAATTAACACGGTTTTCACGCGTGATTTCCCCCCATTGGCTTTTAACTGTTGTTTTTTCACATCGTAAGTAATGCGTTCGCCATTAATTTTGCTATCAAGTTGTTTTAACTCTGCATTGCCTGTCAGCGTTAAAAATTCCGCTCCTAGATCATAATGGACTTTATTGGCTTTACCATCTACCGGTTTCCCATCATCTAACAACTGGTGAAAGGTAACCGGCGTACCAAAGGCTTCCACCGTTTCTTTTTTACCTGAATTTTCCGGCGGACGGGTAATCACTACTTTGTTCGCTTTAATCAGAATTGAACCCTGTGTAATTACCACATTATCGGTAAATGTCACCACACTGTTTTCCATATCTAAAGATTGATTATCGGAAACGATATTAATGGGTTGATTGGTATCATCTTTCAACGCCGAAGCCGAAAAAGAGGTGAACACCAATGTCGTGAGAAGAAAAAGCTTATGGTTTATTAATTTCATAGTATGTTTTTACCTGTTCTTTTAATGTGGCCGTTTGCTGACGCAAATTTCCCACCATTTTTAATCCTGTGGAATAAAAATTTTGTCCGTTAATTTTCACCGAACTTTCAGAGGTGATATCTTGTGTTTTTAAATCGACCTGGGCGGATTGAGTTTCAACCCGCTGAAGACGGGAAGTTGGCTCCAAACTTTCAGCGATAACATCGCCTTCCAAATATAATATTTCCTCTTTTGTCAGAACGGCTTTTTTCGCACTTAACTTCCAACTCTGTGCTTCAAACACCTTTGCCTTGTCATTTTTTGGTGAGGAATTAGGCTCTGCCACATCAAAAAGATAAACCAATGGCGCAATAAAATTGGTTTTACCATCCTGATTAAAATACTCAACGTGATCCGACAAAGCGAAATACTGCTTTTTGCCTTCCGGTGAAAAAACCGTGGTTTGCATTTTTTCACCCACATAATCAGGGCTATCCGGGGATTTCACCAAACTTTGTAAATCGCCGTTATCTTGATTTAACGAATAATACCAGCCCAATAAACAAAGTGCTGCCGCACCCAAAATAATATTCCAACGAATATTCATAAAAATGTTTTGTCCTGTGTCAATTTGAGGGCGAATAATACCACAATTTTAGCCGGGTTCTAGCCCTAAAAGCGATTAAAAAACAAACTATTTTAATCTAACAAAATGAGATCTTTTAACAATTGGTAAATCTCACGATACGCTTTTGAGGGCTTATTTTGCGCACGCTCTTTTTGGGCCGCCCGAATTAAATTGCGCAACTGCTGACGATCCACTGAGGGATATTCATTAAATAATTCGGTCAATGCCACATCGCCTTTTTCAACCAATTCATCACGCAATATTTCTAATTTATGAAGCATGGCTTGTTGTTGAAGATGTTTATTTTCAATTTTATCCAAGGCATCACGGATAGGGCTAACATCGATGCCCCGAAGCAATTTACCGATATATTGTAACTGGCGGCGGCGGGCTTCTTTTTGTAAACCTTGTGCAAGCTCAATAGCGTCTAACAAAGCCTCATCAAGTGGCACTTTTGACAAATTATTTTTCGTCAAATTCACCAGCTTTTCACCCAGTTGCTTTAACTCTTGTGCATCACGTTTAATTTCACTTTTACTGACCCAAATGATCTCTTCTTGTTCTTCATCTTCCCAGTCAAAGACTTCTTTTTTATTACGCTTTGCCATGTTATCCCTTCTCTAAAATTTGGGCGCATTTTAGCATAAACTTTGAAAATAAGATAAAATGCGAAAAATTTTTAACGGAAAAAAGACAATGAAAACAACAGAAAATCAGACCGCACTTTTAAAGACACAAGAGCAGGAATTACGCCAAGCCGTCAGCTTTGCCTTGGAAATGGCACAAAAAGCCGGCGCCAGTGCAGAAGTGGGGGTCACCAAAGTGAGTGGTTTATCCGTTTCAACCCGTTTACAAGAAATTGAAAATGTCGAATTTACCAATGATGGCGCGTTGGGTATTTCCGTTTATTTAGGGCAACAAAAAGGCAATGCCTCCACTTCTGATTTAAGTGAAAGTGCCATTAAAAATGCCGTCGATGCCGCCTTGGCGATTGCCAAATATACCTCACCGGATGACTGTGCCGGTTTGGCGGAAAAAGAATTAATGGCATTTCATGCACCGGATTTGGAACTTTATCACCCCGCAGAGATTGATGTTGAAAAAGCCATGGAACTTGCCTTTCAAACCGAAAAAGCGGCATTGGAGGCGGATAAACGTATTATCAATAGCAATGGTGCCAGTTTTAATTCTCATTGCGGTGTCCGTGTTTATGGCAATACCCACGGAATGTTACAAAGTTATTTATCCAGCCGTTATTCCTTATCTTGCTCCGTTATAGGCGGTGTGGAAGATGCCTTGGAAAATGATTACGAATACACGGTTTCACGGGAATTTGACAAGCTCCACTCACCTATTTGGGTGGGCGAAAATGCGGCTCAAAAAGTCGTGAAACGCTTAAATCCACAAAAATTAACCACCCGAGAAGTACCGGTGGTTTTCTTAAACGATGTCGCAACCGGTATTATTTCCCATTTTGCAGCCGCCATTAGTGGTGGCAGTTTATACCGTAAGTCGAGTTTCTTACTCGATCATTTAGGCAAAGCGGTACTCCCCTCCTGGTTTAACCTTAGCGAACGTCCTCATCTTCTCCGCCGTTTAGCCTCAACCCCTTTTGATAGCGAGGGGGTTCGCACGCAAAATTTAGAAATCGTACAAAACGGCGTATTACAAACTTATTTGCTCACCCATTACAGCGGCAAAAAAATGGGCATGAAAAGTACCGGTCATGCTGGGGGGATTCATAACTGGCTGGTTCAACCGAATTTAACCGGCGGATTAACCGCCCTGTTACGGGAAATGGGAACAGGTTTGTTAGTCACCGATGTGATGGGACAAGGGGTGAACATTGTCACCGGTGATTATTCTCGTGGCGCATCAGGCTTTTGGGTAGAAAACGGAGAAATTCAATATCCCGTGGCAGAAATCACCATAGCAGGGCAACTTCCCGATATGCTGAAAAATATGGTGGCGGTCGCTGATGATATCGAAACCCGTTCTAACATTCAAACCGGCTCGATTTTATTGGAAAAAATGAAAGTTTCAGGGAATTAACTCATCAATAAGCCCACAATGTTAAACCAACGTGGGCTTATTAATTTAATAAATTATTGACCAAATGCCGCTTGATATTCTTTTTCATTAAACCCAATCAATGCTTTTCCTTCCTGCATAATAATCGGGCGTTTGATTAACGTTGGGTTCTGTGCAAGCACAGAAAGTGCGGTCGTTTTTGACAACGTTTTTTTCACCTCATCGGCTAAATTCCGCCAAGTGGTACTGCGTTTATTCACCAGATTTTCCCAGCCGAATTGAGCTTCCGCCTGCTCTAAAAAATCGCTATCCAAACCCTCCACACGGTAATCATGCAATTTATGCTCAATATGGTGATCCGCCAGCCATTTCAATGCCTTCTTCACCGTGTCGCAGTTTTTAATACCGTAAACAATAATCATAAATCACCTATTTTCCTATACTTTGCTTTAGTAGATTCATTAACTCTTTTAAATTTTCTAATTCATGATCTTTTTGGGCTAATAGTTCATCTTTATACTTAAGTTCTAATTCTAGCTTTTCAATCGTAAATTGTGCCTCTTGACTACCATAATAATTGTTACGGAAGTGATTTTGGTTATTTTCTCCCCCAATCAATATCACACCATTATCACTAGGTGATAGAAGATCAATTAAGTCAATTTGAAAAACAGAAGCAATTTGCTTAAGTTTATGCAGGCTAAGATTAGTTTCACCACGTTCAATTTTTGCATAGCCAGTCACAGACATATTCATTCTTTCTGCCATTTCTTCTTGCGACCAATGATTCAATTCTCGAAACAATCGCACTTTTTCATTTATCCCCATTTACCTCTCCTCGTGTTGTCAAGTAACAAACAGTATAGAATATTGTAACTATTACAATCTTTATCATGAAAAACATCCGTTTACAATGCGCAAGGATGCTCGAACCTTGCGATTTTAACCTAAAGTCATCAAAGTGTCGTGCATAATTCGTAGTAAGTTTAATTCACATTGGAGTATATATGAAAAAGAGCATTATGATTTTATTGGCAACATTCACATTAAGTACATTTTCATCTTTTGCAAATGCTGGAAGATGCGATCATAGTTGGCAATACGCAAAAGATGGTTCAGCCTGCGATGATCGTGCCGCAGATCGTCGACCTGGAGGCAGATAAATGAACAAATTCTTACTGGGTGTAATACTTTTGACTCTCTCTTATGATTCTTTAGCCGCTAGAGTTAGATGCTCTGACTTTTCAACTCAAGCTGAAGCCCAACGATATATGGAACAAAATGGAGCTTATAATTTAGATGGAGATCGTGATGGAGAAGCCTGCGAGTGCTTACCTGGTGGTAGTAAATACAGATCGTCTGTTTGTCGCCAATAATAGGCAGAAAAATGTGTGGATTCCAACCT
>NZ_MLHJ01000060.1 GCF_001998965.1 Rodentibacter rarus | reverse complement strand
CAACTGTGATGTTGTCGTTTGGATTTGGGTCTACCCATTTACCGGTTTCCGGGTCTTTTTCAACTACAATCGTTGGGTCTTTCCCCTCTCCATCGGTGTAATCCACGGTGGTTTTGCTTGAGTCGTCTTTTGGTGTCACAACAACATCGCCGTTGTCTTTCGCTTCAACCTCAGGTGCAGTCGGTCCATCCGTATCTTTTGAAGGAACGATGGTTTCTTTAGATTCATTGCCATCCGGGTCTTCGGTTTTCGCTGTCACATCCGTACCACCCTTGATGTTGTCTTCAGGGATAGTAATCACACCAGTATCCGGATCAACTGTGATGTTGTCGTTTGGATTTGGGTCTACCCATTTACCGGTTTCCGGGTCTTTTTCAACCACAATCGTTTGGTCGTTACCCTCTTCATCGGTGTAGTCCACGGTGGTTTTGCTTGAGTCGTCTTTTGGTGTAACAACAACATCGCCGTTGTCTTTCGCTTCAACATCCGGTGCAGTCGGTCCATCCGTATCTTTTGATCCGCCGCCACCGCCACCACCGCCGGCAGCAATCGCAATACCCGCCGCTAACGGCACCAATGCTAATAGCCACCATGGGTTAAACGCCCAAAAAGCCCCAATTTCTTCACCACCTAATGCTTGCGGTGCGGCTACTTCTTCTGCCAACATACTCACCGCATCCGCTTTTAAGCCGGATTCAGGAACATAAGCATAGACACCGCCATTTTCGTGCTGACCTACAATTAGGTTAGTCACATCTTCTGAATTTTCATCGCCGTAGTAGCCTTTAATCACCACATCCGGGTTCATATCGCCGTCTTCTAAGAAGATTTTTAAATCTTTCCCGTCACGTTTGGCGATAATATTTTGTGGACCAAAACCGGTTTGATCATCAATTAATTGGTAGTTAGATTTGTCTCTTGCCTCAATAACTAACGTATCACCTTGCTTAATTTGGTGAGAGGCAATGACTTTTTTTGCACTTAATACTTTTAATGTAGTCGACATATTTATTCCTTAACTAATAAATTTATTTCGTTCCGTAAACTGTCACTTCAACGCGGCGATTCGGTAAATTGCATTGATTTTTTGCTGCACCGGATAAGCCACCACAATTCGTCACTACCGGCTCTTTTTTGCCATAACCGATGGCTTTTATCGGAGCGGTAATGCCGACTTGCTGTAATTGTTGTTTCACGCTGTTCGCTCGTTTTTCCGATAAAGCGAGGTTATAACGATCAGAACCTAAATTATCCGAATGTCCACCCACCACAATATGGGAAACGTTTAACGTTTTTACGTGATCCATAAAATGTCCGAGTTTTTCACGACCGGCAGGAAGAATATCTTTATAGCCATATTTATCAAAAGCAAATAATGCACTGCTATCTACTGCAATCGCTGCGATCACGACAGGAGGTTGACAGTTAGTCGCATTCGGTACTCTTGATAAGGTTTGGTTCTCTTTTGGTAAATTTGCAATCTCTTGCTCTGCAACCGAGCGTTCAACACGCTGTAAATAAAGCTGTCCGTTAGGTTCTTGTGACACTTTTACATACGCCACTTCACCTATCGGCAATGTGTAACTCACACCTTGCGTGCGATTACCAAATTTGTGATTGGTACTAAAAGAAGTGCTGAATAAATGTTTATCCGCACAAACCGGCACTGCCGTATAAGCATTAGGTAGCAATGATGCTTGATAATTGCCATCTATATAAATATTGGTTGCAGCACCCTGAAAATCCCCTTGGCGATAAAATACGGCTAAAGATTGATTTTCACCTAATTGGGTTGAAATTTTACCTTCCTTGAAGTTATTCCACACCTCCAATGGTTGACCTGCATCACGCGCACACCCACTCAGTGCAATAACAATCCCCAAACAAAGTAGCGTTTTAGTCATATAAAACCTCTTAAAAAGTTAAGTATTGTATAAAAATAACTCAGTATGTCCGTTTCTGAGCATACTGAGAAGACTTGAGAAAAGTGAGAAAATCAGAAAACTCAAGACACAATGGCCTTAATTCAAAGACCATTGTGTCTTGAGTTTTTATATACAAAAGAAAAAATAACTGCTGACTGCTGACTGC
>NZ_MLHJ01000006.1 GCF_001998965.1 Rodentibacter rarus | reverse complement strand
TTTTACCACCCGCATTAATGCCGCCTGTTGTGATACTCGGACCATTATTGATGGTTAACCCTGTGCTATTTAAGAGGGTATCGCCCACTTTCACACTACCTGTCTCGGTTAAGTTCAGGTCTTTCGCTAATTTCACTTCCAACGTCCCATTGTTGTTATTCACGCCAATGTTACCGTCTGTGAGGTTATTTTTATCCGCACCACCGGTGATGTTTAAACGTTCACCAAGTAATTTTGGAATGTCTCTTCCATCATCACCGACAAAATATAAACCATCAGACATAGTCGCAATATGTTTAACTGTTCCGTTCTCAGATTTATAGCTAAGGCGATCAGCCAAATTCACCACCGGATTGCCGTTTTCGTCTAATTCTTGGTATTTATCCCCTAAGTAATCACGCCCCATCCCATAATAAAGCGTTGCGGCACTGTTTCCATTCGCTCCCGTTAAGGTGACATTGTTAAAAGTTGGGGTCATTGAAGTAGCAATACTGATATTATTACCTGATTGCGTGATGTTGATGTTATTACCTGCATCAACCGTCACCAATCCGCCCATATTGATTTGTTCTTGGGTTGTGCCGCTTACATTACCTGATCCTGACTTCGAGGTGGTGAGATTCCAACCCTTCGCCACTTCGTTCGTTACGTTCGTGAGGTTTTGGTTCGTTGCATACAACTGACTACCGTTCACCGCATCTTTACTGTCCGCTGAAACAGTACCATTCGCTACATTCGTGATGGTTTTACCACCCGCATTAATGCCGCCTGTCGTGATACTCGGACCATTATTGATGGTTAACCCTGTGCTATTTAAGAGGGTATCGCCCACTTTCACACTACCCGCATTTGTTAAATCAAGCGTGTTGTTGAGGTTGATTTTCACTTTGTCACCATCAACCGTTGTGTTGATGTTGCTGTTTCCTCCCACCACATCAATCGGATTACCTAATTGGTGGGTAACACTGTTACCGTCTTGAGCTTTTAACCCAAAGCCTTTATGGGCTTTTTCAATAGCAGAAGTGGCGCATTGATCTAACTTAAATGTCACTTCTCCGTTTGTTGCGGTGGTTTCAATGTGATTGGTTCCGTTGAATTTTATTGGCGCTGAAAGTTTGTTTGAACCGCTTCCTGAGTTGGCGGTGTAACTTATGCTCAAATCGTTGGAAAGTTTGGTGGTATTGACGGAAAGATCATAATTCACCGGATTTTGACCGCTCTTTGCCACCACTACACTACCATCAGTTGAGTTTACTGTGGTGCGACCGCTATCCACATAGGCTTTGTTTGTCGCATCGGTGTTGTTCACCGGCGTACCGACATTAGTTAATACATTGCCACCAAAATTGATGTTTCCATTCGGGCGAACGGTCAAACCGCCGGTATTCACTGTTGTAAAATTCGGGGTCATTGAAGTGGCGATACTGATTTTATTACCTGATTGCGTGATATTGATGTTATTACCCGCATCAATCGTCACCAACCCGCCCATATTGATTTGTTCTTGGGTTGTGCCGCTTACATTACCTGTGCCGGATTGAGACGTAGTAATATTCCAACCTTTAGCGACTTCATTGTTGATATTGGTAATGTTTTGTGCGTTTTTGCTTACATTATCGATGGCATCTTTAGAGGTTTGTGATAGATCAACTGTAATGTTGTTACCATCAATAGAGGTGGTGAGATAACTTTCGTTACCACTGATAATATCAAATCGTTTATTCGTTTTGGTGATATTAATTCCGTCTTTACTATGATCTTTATCCACACCAACAGTAAAATCACTCAAACCACTTACATTCCCTAATGCCTCCACAACCGCATAAAGCTGTGAACCATTAATTGCATCTGTTGAATTTTTTGCAACACGTCCTGCTGCTACATTTTGAATTTGGCGGTATTGTGCATAAGATTCACGAGTTACTCTACCATTACCAGCATTTTTATTCTCGCCATACCCCAAAGATAATACAGCTGTATTGGATGTTGGCTGACCATAGTATTCATAGGTAGTCCCACCAATAGTGATAGATTTAGTTGCAGGTCCTGTATTAGTTACTCCAGCAACTGAATGTGAGCCAAGAGCAATACTACCTTTAGCAACATTACCAACAGTATTAGAAACTAATGTGTTGTAGCCAAATGCAATACTATCTTGAAGATTACCAATAATGGCATTACCACCGATAGCAATAGAATGGGAGACAGCGGTCGTTCGATTTGACTGATCTAGATCAGAACCATCACTAGCGGTATAAGCTGCTGCTCCCAAGCCCGAATAACCATATTCACCAATAACAATCGTTTTAACATCACCATTATCAGCTCTATTTCCGTAAGGTGTTTGAGCAAACACTGAGCCCGCAGACATTGTGGCTAATAAAGCTAAAGCAACTTTAGAGAAGATAAAATTATTTTGGCTAAAACCACTATGTGTTAAATCATCAGCTCCCATGTGATTTGAACTGGATTTACAATATCCCTTCGCCAATTCAGAGACTGCGACCCAAGCCCCAAGTGATTGGTTCCAGATCACTTTAAATATTTTATTCATACAATTTCCTTAACAGTTATACGATTGAATTAAAATTATTTTTAAATCTCTTTTTATACCCTGATGGGGGGTATAAAATTTGGCGAATTTTACCTTACAATCTGTTAAGAAATTAATATCTTTTTTGTAAATAAAGTGTAAATTGTATTGATCCAGATCAAATAAATAAATAAATAGGGGCTGTACTAGA
>NZ_MLHJ01000059.1 GCF_001998965.1 Rodentibacter rarus | reverse complement strand
TTTTATAACGGACACACGCAGTGTGTCCCTACGTTCTGTTAAAATTTCTATTTTTGTGCATTTGCTACATAATACCGAAAGTTTTACTAAATAGAGGAGAAGTTGAAAGCTTAGCTTTAATTTTTATTAATTAAAGAATTTACGAAAGCTTTTCTTTTTAAAGTATGAAACATACACTGACGAGCACAGCACAGCACAGCACAGCACAGCACAGCACAGCACAGCACAGCACAGCACAGCACAGCACAGCACAGCTTTAATCTATCCTTTCATAAAACCCAAGGCTAAATGTTTTGACTTGTTAAAACGTTTAGCCTTGGGTTTTTTGTTTTTTTCATTAAGCTCAAGTTACTTAAATTTATCAGATCGTTATACGAATTTCTTTGAGGATTGGTCACGCCATATAAATAACAAGGAAAGTAGTATTGGATTTATGTCATAAAATAAAGAGGTTTTGTATGAGAAAAACATTGTTAGGACTCAGCGTGCTATTCGCACTAAGCGGTTGTGCACGTGATGCTAACCAACCATTAGAAGTATGGAGCAATTTTAATCAAACTAAATTAGAAACCCAACTAGGGGAAAACCAAGCTTTGGCGGTCTTTTATCGTCAGAGTGAAGTTCAAGGCGCAGCAACCAATATCTATGTGGATGGAAATTACCAAGTGTCATTACTTCCAAATGCATATAGTGCGGTAGCCGTTTGTGCCGATAAACATTTATTCAGTACGTCTTTCAGTTCAAATCAAAAATTTGGTAATCGCACTCAAGGAGCAAGCTACACGTTACCTGTCGGTGATATTGCTTATGTTAAAGTTTTACAAACACCTAACGGACAACTTTACCTAGAGCGTGTAGAACGTTCGGTTGCAGAGCAAGAGATTGCAAATTTACCAAAAGAAAATCACACCTTATCAAGAGTACCGAATGCGACTAATTGCCAACCCCCTGTCGTGATTGCTGCCATTGCAGTGGATAGCAGCGCATTATTTGCTTTTGATAAATATGGCTATAACGACATTCTTCCTACCGGCAGAGCGAAATTAGAAAACTTTATGGAACACGTGAAAACGTTAAATGTTTCTCATATTGTGGTGGGAGGACATACAGATAGCTTAGGTTCAGACAGCTACAATCAAGTATTATCGGAAAAACGGGCGAACAGTGTGAAACAACAACTGCAACAAGTGGGGATCACCGCACCGGTGCACGCTATCGGGTATGGTAAAAAAGAACCGGTTGTAACGAACTGCGGTGGATTATTCGGCGCAGCAAAAAATCAATGTAATTTACCAAATCGCCGTGTTGAAGTGACGGTTTACGGAACGAAATAAATTTAAGGAGTAAATATGTCGACTACATTAAAAGTATTAAGTGCAAAAAAAGTGATTGCCTCCCACCAAATTAAGCAAGGTGACACATTAGTGATTGAGGCGAGAGATAAATCTAATTATCAATTAATTGACGATCAAACCGGTTTTGCTCCACAAAATATTATTGCTAAACGTGAAGGGAAAGATTTAAAAATCTTCTTAGAAAACGGTGATATGAATCCGGATGTGGTGATCAAAGGTTATTACGGTGACGAAAATTCGGAAGATGTAACCAATTTGCTCGTAGGTAAATATGAAAATGGCGGTATCTATGCTTATGTGCCGGAATCAGGCTTAAAAGCTGATGCCGTCAGTATGTTGGCAGAAGAAGCAGCTGCACCGCAAGCGTTAGGTGGCGAAGAGATCAGCGCTTTCTGGGCATTTAACCCATGGTGGTTATTAGCATTAGTGCCGTTAGCGGCAGGCATTGCAATTGCTGCGGGTAGTGGTGGCAGTGGTGGTTCGGGCGATAAGAACACTGATACGACAGCAGACAAACCGAGTATTACTCCGGCAGATAATGGTTCGGTTATCGTGAAACCAGGAGTGGATAACAATAAAGTTGAAGTAATTTTCAAAGATGAAAATGATCAACCGAAAACAATTGTTGCAGAAAAACAGCCCGATGGTACTTGGACAATTACAAATAATGATGATACGACTACAACGATTGATCCGAACACCGGAGAAATTACGATTCCGGCAGACCAAGTGCAGGATGGATCGGAAGTGATTGCAAAAGGTACAGATGAAAAAGGCAACATTGCAGAAGATAAAGCCACAGCCGGCAATAACCCTACCATACCACGTGTACCGGGCGATGTGGATGGTGACGGTGATACGGATAATGATGATAACGATGACACAACAGAAAACGGTGCACCGAAATTAACGGTTCCGGAGGCGGCAGACGGCTTTATCAATAAAGAGGAAGCGGATTCCGATAATGGAGTGCCGGCAGAAGTCAGCTTACCGAAAAACACCAAAGAAGGGGATACCGTTACTTTAACAGTGACAGGACCGAACGGTGTAAAAGAAATCACCCACGTTGTCACCGGTGCGGAAGAAACGGCGAAGAAAGCGACCGTTCTTATTCCGAAGGAAGAGATTGCAACAGATGGTGAATATAACGTGACGGCAAAAGTCACGACACCGGAAGGTGAATCAAGCCGGGAGAGCAAAGTTGTTCCATTTACCGTAGACCAAACCCCACCGCTTGCACCGGATGCGGAAGGGCAGCCGGACGGCTCGGTCACCGTAATGCCAAAAGATGATTCACCGGTAACGATTACATACACCGATGAAAATGGCGAAGAAAAAGAGTTTACCGTGAAACAGGATAATGATAGCGGTGAATGGGTGTCAGAAGATAAACCGACAAATAATATCGTGATTGACCCAACGACAGGTAAAGTCACTATTCCGGCAACGGAGATTGAAGACGGTTCAACCGTCACGGCAATCGCCAAAGATGAGGCAGGTAATACAGCGGAAGACACGGCGGATGCTGGTAATAATCCTACAATGACTATTGATATTCCTGAAGCAGCAGATGGATTTATTAATCTTGAAGAACAGAAAGACGGCGTAGTTGTGACGGTAAACGTGCCTAAATCAGCGAAAGCAGGGGATTTTGTTGTTGTAACTGTAACGAAACCGGATGGGACTACAACACAATATCCAGGGCTTTTTACAAGAGGTGACAAGGTTGATATCACGATTCCTGCTTCGGATTTATCTGACGGTGAAGGTTATAAAGTCGTTGCAACACATCACGATGGTCCACCGAATACAACGCCGGTAGCAACAAGTTTAGAGAAAACTTTTGATGTTGATTTAACGATAGAGAAACCGATTATTACCTCACAGAATGATGACGGAAAAGTCATTGTTGAACCCGGTCAGGACAATAACAGAGTTGAAGTGACGTTTAAAGACGAAGACAGAAATGATAAAACTGTTGTTGCCGAAAAAGATGCGGGCGGTAATTGGATCGTTAAAGATGACGATGGAACCGGCGCAACGATTATTGACGGTAAGATCGAGATCCCATCGGATAGCGTAAAAGATGGTGAACCGGTGAATGCGAAAGGAAGTGATGAAGCTGGCAATCGTATAGATGCTGACGAAGTGATCGCAGGCACTGATCCGAAAAATGCCGCCGTTGACCCAAGCACGGATGACACCGGAGCGAACGTAGGTGTTGTGT
>NZ_MLHJ01000058.1 GCF_001998965.1 Rodentibacter rarus | reverse complement strand
GTGTGCGGTGCATTATAGGCATTTTTTTATGCCACGCAAGTGGTTTTTGTAAATTTTTTTAAACTTTTTTCACTTTGATGAAACTTTCATCAAATAGGCGTTTTTTTAGCTATATCTATAACATTTAACCTATCAAATCCCCACAAAGGTAATATTTGTTTGAATTGTAATTCTTCTGGAAAATGTTTTGTGCAAAACATTTGATTTGATTTTTCACTTTTGTTTCTGATTTTTACCCCACTAAGTAAAGATTGAATCCGTTTTGCAATGGCTGGGCCCGGATCCATAAAATATTTGACTTGAGGTAAACATAATTTGATTTCATCTTTTATTAAAGGAAAATGGGTGCATCCTAGAATTAAAGTATCCAAATCCGGCATATTCGCCCAAGGCGATAATTCGTCTTTTAGTGCGATCAAGTCCACTGAATGCCCACGGATTTTTTGTTCGGCAATTTCAACCAATTTCGTTGAACCTAAGCGCTCCACTTGGTGATGTTGCGCAAATTTATGGATGAGCTCATCTACATAGTGGCGTTTTACTGTACCTTTTGTTGCCAATAACCCAATATGTTGTGTCTTTGAAATCTCGGCTGCCGGTTTTATTGCGGGAACTGTACCAATAATAGGAATAGAAAAATTTTCCCGTAAAATGGGCAAAACCACCGTACTCGCTGTATTACATGCAATAACAATCGCCTCTAAAGAATGTTGCGCATCAATTAATCGACAAGCTGATAATGTGCGTTGAATAATACTTTCTTCCGAACGTTCCGAATAGGGAAAACCACCATTATCAAAACAATAGAGATAATGCCAATTTGGTAATAATTTTTTCGTTTCACGATATACGCTAAATCCACCTAATCCCGAGTCAAAAAAAAGGATTGTCGGGCGTTCTTTTTCTCTCTCCATAAAAACTCTTTCTATATTGACCGCACTTTTATGCATTAGAATAGATTTCTTTGTTATTCAACCAACGCTTAATCAAACAATCTGCCACGTCCGGGTATTTTTGGATAAGCTGTTTGGCATAGTGTTGCACGGTTGGGATCATTTTGCGATCCCGCATTAAATTCGCCACTTTAAATGCCGCAATGCCCGTTTGTTTTGTTCCTAGTACTTCGCCCGGTCCTCTGATTTCCAAGTCTTTTTCAGAAATGACAAAACCATCTTGACTATCACGCAATACCTGTAAACGTTTTTGTGAGATTTTTCCCAAAGGTGGCTTATACATTAAAACACAAAAAGAGGCAGTACTTCCCCGGCCTACCCGTCCTCGTAATTGATGCAGTTGGGATAGACCTAATCGTTCAGCATTTTCAATAATCATCAAACTGGCATTCGGCACATCCACCCCCACTTCAATCACAGTGGTCGCCACCAGCAGATCTAACTGAGCCTGCTTAAACTGCAGCATCACCTCTTGTTTTTCCTGTGGCTTCATTCGCCCGTGTACCAGCCCAATTTTTAACATAGGCAAGGCTTTGGTTAAATCTTCCCAAATGGCTTCGGCAGCTTGCGCTTCCAGAACTTCAGATTCATCAATTAAAGTACATACCCAATAGGCTTGACGTTTTTCTTGAACACAAGCTTTTTTTACTCGTTCAACAATTTCATCCCGTCGTTCTTCTGAAATCACGACCGTTTTAATTGGTGTTCGTCCCGGCGGTAATTCATCAATAATTGAAGTATCTAAATCGGCATAGACTGTCATCGCCAGTGTCCTTGGAATTGGGGTGGCAGTCATGATTAATTGGTGCGGGTAAAATCCTGCTTTTTCCCCTTTTTCCCGTAACATTAGCCGTTGATGCACCCCAAAACGGTGCTGTTCATCAATGATAATGAGGGCAAGATCAGCAAATTCGACTTCCTCTTGAAAAAGGGCATGCGTACCAACCACCATTTGGGCCGATCTATTTTTTATTTTTTCAAGCACTGCCTGACGGGCTTTACCTTTTACTTTCCCCGCCAACCAAGCTACCTCAATGCCAAAAGGTTCAAGCCATTGACGGAAATTATTGGCATGTTGCTCCGCTAAAATTTCTGTCGGTGCCATTAACGCCACTTGCTTACTATTATCAATTGCCAGTAAAGCGGCAAGTGCAGCGACTAATGTTTTCCCTGAACCCACATCACCTTGAACCAAACGCATCATTGGATAGTTTTTTCCCAAATCTTGCGTAATCTCTTCCACTACTCGTTTTTGTGCCCTTGTCGGTTGAAAAGGCAGAGAGGCTAAAAAACGCTGTGTTAAATCCGTTTGTTCTTGTAAAGGCAAGGCCAAAAACTGCTGTGTACCTAACCGCACTTTTTGCATAGCTAAATTATGCGCAAGCAATTCCTCAAAAATTAAACGCTGTTGTGCCGGGTGCTTACCTTGTTCAAGCATTTCTAGGGAAATATCCGGTGGAGGGCGATGCAATAAATAAAGTGCTTCTTTCAAACTAAATGGGTGAGGGTTAAATTCCTGAGGTAAGATTTCTGCAATCTGTACTTTATCTAATAATGCTAAAGCCTGATCGGTGAGTTTTCGTAATGAATTTTGCTTTAAGCCCTCAGTGGTAGAATAAATAGGTGTCAGTGTTTCTTCTAATACAAGTGGCGAATTGTCTCGCAAAATCTGATATTCCGGATGATGAATTTCCGGCATATAGCGACCCCGTTTTACTTCACCAAAGGCTTTGACACGCACACCCGTTTGAAAACTATTTCTCATGCCGGCATTAAAATTGAAAAAGCGCAACATCACTTTTGATGTGCCATCAGATAAACTGACGGATAAAATCGGACGGCGACCAAAGGTCACTTCAGCAGATTGTACTATGCCTTCAATGGTGAAATACTGCTCTGGGCGAAGATGAGCGATGGGGGTAATACGTGTGCGATCTTCATAACGAATGGGTAAATGAAAAAGTAAATCTTGTAAATCATTAATACCAATTTTGCTCAGTTTGGCAGAAATACCTGCCCCAACACCGGAAAGTGTTGTAAGAGGAATCGCATCAAGCAACGACAGGCTCATAGTTCATTTATTGGGCATTAATATTTCGTTTTACACTCACCACACCGGTGATCCCTTTAATGCGGTGTAAAACATTTTCAAGGTGTTTTAAATCTTTTACACTAACTTGCAAAATCACAAGGAGAAGCGAGCTTTCTAATTCTTCCGTCCAAATATTTTGAATCCCACCTTCACTTGCGGTGATCGCCATCATCAAACTCGGTAATGCACTTTGCTCATTTAAAATTTCAACTTGCAATTCTGCATCAAAATTGATCGCACTTTGTCCTTCTTCCCATTTGGCTTGAGCTAACTGACGAGCGTTTTTGAGGTTAGCACACTGACAATGATGGATCACTAATCCATTATTTGGGGTGCTGCATCCAATAATCGGATCGCCAGGAATAGGATGACAACATTGTGCAAATTGTGTGTTTGCCATTAATGCCGGTGAAATCATTAATGTATTATTGTGATTTTGTGAATTACCATCCACATCAATCTCAATTTGTTCCCCCATTAGTTGATGTACAATCACCGGAGCAAGCAAATTGCCTAAACCAATTTCACGCAATAATTCATCAAGAGAAGAAAGTTTTAGCTCTTCCAGAGCCGATTGAATTTGCTGTGGAGAAAGTGCCTCCAAAGAATGAGGCTGCAACGCTGAGTTTAATTCGGTTTTACCGAGTTTTATTGCATCGATGGCACAACGCTGTTTTAAATAATGTCGAATGCGGGTTTTTGCACGAGCTGTCACTACAAAGTTAAGCCAACTTGCCTCCGGGTGAGCATTTGGTTCGGTGATGATATGAACGGTTTGACCGGACTCTAAAGCTTTAAAAAGTGGGTAAGGTTTATGTTCAACCGTTACACCGACACAAGTATTCCCGATATCAGAATGCACAGCGTAAGCAAAATCGACTGCCGTTGCCCCTTTCGGCAATTCGACAATGCGACCTTTCGGTGTGAATACAAAAATCTCTTTCGGGAAAAATTCTGATTTAACATTTTCTATAAACTCAAAAGAATTTCCAACACTCTGCTGAATTTCCACCAAATTTTGCAACCAACGTTGTGCACGAACCTGGGCGGTTGTACTATCATTTTTACCGTTTTCTTTCCCACCCCAATACGCTGTGACACCCATTTCTGCCACTTTTTCCATATCTTCCGTCTGGATATGCGCTTCGACTGGCACACCATGAGGCCCAATCATTGAGGTTTGCAATGATTGATAGCCGTTCGCTTTGGGTACGGCAATATAGTCTTTCACACGTCCTGGACGAGGTTTATAGAGATTATGAATTTGCCCTAATGAACGATAGCAATCATCCACCGTTTTAACGATAATGCGGAAGGCATAAATATCCATAATGGAATGAAATTCCTGATCTTTCGCTCGCATTTTTTGGTAGATCTTATAAAGGTGTTTTTCACGCCCCCATACTCGAGCAAAAATCCCTGCATTTTCCAACCGCACTTTAATTTCATTAGAAATACACTCAATGAGATCCTGACGGTTATTACGCGCCACTTCTACCAATTTTTTCAACACATCATAACGGTGCGGATACATCGCTTTGAAAGATAAATCTTCCAATTCATTTTTGATATGCTCGATGCCTAAACGATGGGCAAGTGGGCAATAGATTTCCAGTGTTTCTTTTGCAATACGGCGACGTTTATCGGGGCGAAGTGCACCCAATGTCCGCATATTATGAGTTCGGTCAGCCAGTTTGATTAACACCACACGGATATCACGAGTCATCGCCAAAATCATTTTACGGAAATTTTCCACTTGCGCTTCTTGGCGGGTTCGGAATTTGAGCTTATCAAGTTTAGAAACGCCATCGACAATTTCAGCAACACTCGAGCCAAATTCAGCACTCAACTGAGCTTCCGTATAAGGGGTGTCTTCGATCACATCGTGTAATAATGCTGCCATCACTGCTTCGTGATCAAGATGCATTTGAGCGAGAATAGAAGCCACAGCCACCGGGTGAGTGATATAAGGTTCGCCACTTGAGCGGAACTGCCCTTCGTGTGCATCTCTTGCAATCACAAATGCACGTTTGACTAATTCAATTTTATCTGCGGGTAAATACCCTTGAATGATTTGATTTAAATCTGCAAACAGTTCCAAAGGACACCTAACTTGTTCGGGTTGAATGAATGGATTGAGATAAAAGTGCGGTAAAAACCACCGCACTTTTTACGATAACTATTCCGTAATTAATGCAACAGCGGCTTCTTCGGCATGTTGAATTGCTGCGATATCTTGATGTTCCTGGGCATCCATAATATCGTTAGAAATCAGACCTTTTTCAATTTCACGTAACGCAATAACCGTTGGTTTATCATTATCTTCCGGTACTAATGGGTCACGTTGATGTAACTGCAATTGTCTTGCTCGACGTGAAGCGGTTAAAATTAAATCAAAACGGTTGCCAATTTTTTCTACTGCATCTTGCACTGTAACACGCGCCATATTTTCTACTCCGGTTCATTTTAAAATAGGGGATATAAAGGGGAAACATCATACTAAATATCATATTATTTATCCAGCAATTGATGAATTAAGTCTGCGTTTTCTATTTTTTGATAAGCTTTCGTCAAACGCTCCGCCTGTAAAATACTTTGTAAATCCGCTAATGCTTGGTCAAAATTATCATTAACGATGACATAATCATATTCATCGTAGTGCGAAATTTCATTCTTTGCTTTTTCCATGCGTTCCGCAATTACCACTTCACTATCCTGCCCTCGCCCCACTAAACGGCGCTCCAATTCCGGCAATGAAGGGGGAAGAATAAAAATACTTTTGACATTTGCTACTTTTTGACGAATTTGCTGTGCACCTTGCCAATCAATATCCAAAAAAACATCGATACCTTTTGCAAGGTTTTCCTCAATTGCGAGTAATGACGTCCCATAATAATTGCCGCCAAACACCGTGGCATATTCCAAAAAAAGGTCTTGCTCAATGAGTGATTCAAATTCTGCTTTCGACACAAAATAATAATGCACACCGTGAATTTCTCCGGGGCGTGGCTCACGAGTCGTATGAGAAATCGAAACCATTTTAGGCGTGGAAGAATCTCGCTCCAACAAAGCCGAGATGAGAGAAGATTTGCCCGCACCACTTGGAGCAGAAAGAATATACAGATTACCTTGTGACATAGCATCAACCTTTCTTGGAAATTTCTGGCTATTATGCCGATTCTTTTGAAAAAAATCATTAAAGTGCGGTTATTTTTTTCCAAAATTTTTATAGATTGAAAAAAGTAACTTTGACCTAGATCACAAAAACAAATCACCATTTCTAGTTTTATCAAAATGCTCGTGCTATAATCCGCCCGATGTTTTTGGGAGTCGACTCTTGTTTCCAAAACATAACGGTTTGTTTAACTTAACTAAAAAGGTGAAAATCTTATGGCTATTAAAATTGGTATTAATGGTTTCGGCCGTATCGGTCGTATTGTATTCCGTGCGGCACAACAGCGTGATGACATTGAAGTAGTTGGTATCAACGACTTAATTGATGTCGAATACATGGCTTATATGTTGAAATATGATTCAACTCACGGTCGTTTTGATGGCACGGTTGAAGTTAAAGACGGTAACTTAGTGGTAAACGGTAAAGCCATTCGTGTTACCTCTGAACGTGACCCGGCAAATCTAAACTGGGGTGCAATCGGTGTGGATATCGCTGTTGAGGCAACCGGTTTATTCTTAACGGATGAAACCGCTCGTAAACACATCACTGCCGGTGCGAAAAAAGTGGTATTAACCGGTCCATCTAAAGATGCGACACCAATGTTTGTTCGTGGCGTAAACTTCAATGCCTACGCTGGTCAAGATATTGTTTCTAACGCTTCTTGTACAACAAACTGTTTAGCACCTTTAGCACGTGTTATCCACGAAACTTTTGGTATCAAAGACGGTTTAATGACAACCGTTCACGCTACTACAGCAACACAAAAAACCGTTGATGGACCATCTGCTAAAGACTGGCGTGGTGGTCGTGGTGCAGCACAAAATATCATCCCATCATCAACCGGTGCGGCGAAAGCAGTGGGTAAAGTATTACCGGCATTAAACGGTAAATTAACCGGTATGGCTTTCCGTGTTCCAACACCAAACGTTTCTGTTGTTGACTTAACAGTAAACCTTGAAAAAGCAGCAACCTACGAGCAAATCAAACAAGCAATCAAAGATGCGGCTGAAGGGAAAACCTTCAATGGCGAATTAAAAGATGTATTAGGTTACACCGAAGATGCCGTTGTTTCTACTGACTTCAACGGTTGTGCATTAACTTCTGTATTTGATGCTGATGCAGGTATCGCATTGACCGATACTTTCGTGAAACTTGTATCTTGGTACGATAACGAAACCGGTTATTCTAACAAAGTATTAGACTTAGTAGCACACGTTTACAACTACAAAGCCTAGTCAAAACAATGGAAAAACCAACCGCTCTTCGGAGCGGTTTTTTATTCCCGACAAGATTGTGATCCACTTCACAAAGTGTACAAAAGTTCACTTAAAACAATCAAAAAACATAAGATTTATCTGGCTTTTAATTTCATTTAACCTTATATTAGCGAACAATTGTTAGCTCAATTAATATCAACATTAAGGTTAATATGAATCTCGATCTTCATTTTATTCATCGTATTCAACAACAAGCAAAAACAAAGGGAAATCAAACCGCACTTCGCCATAAAGAAAATGGAATTTGGAAGGATATTTCTTGGACAGAATTTCAATATCAATTAAACCAACTTTCTCAAGCATTACTCGCTTGCAACATCCAAATTCAAGATAAAATTGCGATTTTCGCTCAAAATATGCCTCGTTGGACCATCACTGACATCGCAACATTACAAATTCGTGCAATTACTGTACCGATTTATGCTACCAACACTGCACAGCAAGCTGAATTTGTGCTCAATCATGCAGACGTTAAAATTCTCTTCGTTGGCGATCAAGAACAGTATGATCACGCCTTAGAAATTGCCCCTCATTGTCCTCAATTGCAAAAAATTGTGGCAATGAAACCCACTATTTCGCTCAAACAAGATGCATTCTCTTATACTTGGGAACAATTTATTGAATTGGGTTCACCAACACAACAAGCAGAGTTAACTCAACGCCTACATAATAAAAAAATGGAGGATTTATTTACCATCATCTACACCTCTGGCACAACAGGTGAACCGAAAGGCGTGATGTTAGATTATTCAAATCTCGCTCATCAATTAGAAACCCACGATCTAGCACTTGATGTGACACCTCAAGACATTTCCCTCTCTTTCCTACCTTTTTCTCATATTTTTGAACGGGCATGGGTAGCTTATATTCTCCACCGTGGTGCCACACTTTGCTATTTGGAAGATACCAACCAAGTGCGGTCGGTTTTAAGCGAGATTCGCCCAACCCTGATGTGCGCCGTCCCCCGTTTTTATGAAAAAATTTATGCTGCTGTACTGGATAAAGTCCAAAAAGCACCAAAACTCCGCCAACTCCTTTTCCATTGGGCGATAGCCATAGGACAAAAACGCTTTGAACGGTTCACACAAAATAAACCTCTCTCTTTTTGGTTAACACAGCAATATCATCTCGCCGATAAGCTTGTGTTGTCCAAACTTCGTCAATTACTCGGTGGTAGAATAAAAATGATGCCTTGTGGCGGTGCCAAATTAGAACCGGCTATCGGGTTATTTTTCCATAGCATTGGCATCAATATTAAACTCGGTTATGGCCTGACAGAAACTACCGCCACTATTTCGTGCTGGCACGATGTCCAATTTAACCCAAATTCTATCGGCACCTTAATGCCTAAATCGGAAGTCAAAATTGGTGAAAATAACGAAATTCTCGTGCGTGGCGGTATGGTGATGAAGGGATATTACAAAAAACCTGAAGAAACCGCTCAAGCCTTCACAGAAGACGGTTTCTTAAAAACCGGTGATGCCGGTAAATTGGATTCGAAAGGCAATCTTTTTATTACCGATCGCATTAAAGAATTAATGAAAACTTCTAATGGTAAATACATTGCACCACAATATATTGAAAGCAAAATCGGCAAAGATAAATTTATTGAACAAATCGCTATTATTGCTGATGCGAAAAAATATGTTTCGGCCCTTATTGTGCCTTGTTTTGACAGTTTGGAAGAATATGCAAGACAGTTGAATATTAAATATCAAGATCGTCTTGATTTGATTAAGAACTCTGAAATTTTAAAAATGTTTGAGCAACGAATTAATGCAGTGCAAAAAGAATTAGCTCACTTTGAACAAGTGAAAAAATTCACTCTGCTCTCTCAAGCTTTTAGTATCAAATTAGGGGAAATCACCCCGACCTTGAAGCTAAAACGAAAGGTGATTATGGAACGTTATCGTAGTCAAATTGAAGCAATGTACAAACAACATAATGAAACCTAAGCTTCAATATGGGATAGCTTTAATTGGCAAATTTTGCGTAATAATGCTCGTTGAGCAAATGAAATTGGCTGATGAATTAATAGCTTTTACATTTTTCATCCGTCTCATCGGTGAACATTTTCGTCTCTAATTTTGTTGAAATCCTTACTTTTGTTCATTTGCTCTACAATACTGAAAAATTACCCATTTTTTTGACCGCACTTTGATTTTGTTTATCGTACATATTATAAATACAGGTATAAATTAGTGGCGTGGGTATCTCGTTTATACTATAAGAAAACGCCAAATAGCTTTTCGGAGGTATAAATGAAAAAGCAGGCGCTTTTTAGCAGCAATGGGTTTTGGATTGCCATTGCTGTTATTGGATTTATTTGTTTGCCTTCTACGGCACTTTATTATGGGCTTGCAGAAGCCACCTCGGAAGAAGTGTTGGAGGCGATGGGGTGGGCGACCCCTAATGTAAGTTGGCTTTGGTTTGGGGCATTATTGTTGGTTCCGCTGGCTTCTCGTTTTTCCAACCAAACTGCATACCGACAAGGGTTAACTGAATTTCTACTGATTTGTGCGATTTTTGCGTTTATTTTTATCTCTGCGACAATCGCAAAAATCAGTTTGGGTTATTCGATTTTTGTTTTGGTGATCGCGTTGATTGCCATGGCAACGAATGCCTTAGCAAAAATGAAAATAATGCAAGGCGATAAATTTATTATTGCCTCGCTTATCAGCATTGTGTTGATGATTTTCTTTTTTATTGTTTATCCGACATTCGCTATTTTTATTTCTATGTTTTATGACGGTTCAGAATTTGTGCCAACACAGTTCTTAACCATCATTAAACAGCCTTATATTGTTCGCATTATTTTTAATTCATTAAGTGTGGCCGCCACTATTGGTGTTTTAGCCACGCTATTTGGGTTGATTTTTGCGCTTTATACAACGCGTATTGCCAAACGAACGGCGTTTATCGGCAAAATTTTCTCCATTTTACCCATTGTCACGCCACCCTTTGTGGTGGGATTAGGGGTTACGCTCATGCTTGGGCGTTCAGGCTATGTGACCCAATTTTTGGTGGAATATCTTGGTTTTAATAATAACTGGTTATACGGTTTCACCGGAATTGTTATTGCTCACACGCTTGCTTTGACCCCAATGTCTTTTATGATCTTAGAAGGTGCGCTTAAATCCGTTCACCCCTCTATTGAAGAAGCCTCATACACCTTGCGGGCGAACCGTTATCAAACGTTCTTTAATATTATTTTTCCATTGTTAAAACCCGCATTAGGTAATTCATTCCTAGTTGTTGCCATTCAATCCCTCGCGGATTTTAGTACGCCATTGGTACTGGGGGGCAGTTTTGATGTGATTTCCTCGCAAATTTATTTCTTTATTGCCGGATCACAGCTTGATTATGCTTCTGCTAGTACCTTGGGAAGCCTATTATTGATTTTCTCACTCTCTATTTTTGTAATCCAATATCTTTGGATTGGTAACCGTTCTTATGTGACAGTTTCGGGAAAATCCTACTGTGGTGATGTACAGGATTTGCCTCATTTAATGAAATATGCGGTGATGTTGATTTTAGGCGTTTGGGTGCTTTTCAATGTGGTGCTTTACGGCAGTATTTTCTATGGCAGTTTTACCGCCAACTGGGGCGTGGATTACACATTAACCCTAAAACATTACCAAACATTATTTGGTCAAGGCTTCAACGATGGAGCATGGCCATCGCTTATCCAAACCGTATTATTTTCTGCCGCTGCCGCACCGATTACGGCGCTCTTTGGTTTACTCATCGCATATATTACGGTACGCCGTGATTTCAAAGGCAAGAAAACCTTAGAATTTTTAACCTTACTTTGCTTTGCCGTACCCGGCACGGTTGCAGGGGTGTCTTATATTCTTGCTTTTAATAATGCCCCTATTTACCTCACCGGAACAGGGTTAATCATCATTCTTTCCATGGTGATGCGGAATATGCCGGTGGGTATGCGGGCGGCTATTGCCGGTTTAGGGCAATTAGATAAATCCCTTGATGAAGCCTCACTTTCACTGAAAGGCAGTTCTTTCAAAACCATTGTGTTTATTGTGTTGCCGTTGCTTAAACCGGCATTGCTGTCGGCATTGGTTACCAGTTTTGTACGCTCCATGACAACGGTCAGTGCGATAGTTTTCCTCGTTACGGCCGACACCCGTGTTGCCACTTCCTATATTTTAAACCGTGTGGAAGATGGGGAATATGGTGTGGCGATTGCCTACGGCTCTATTTTAATTGTCGTCATGATGGCAATTATTCTCTTCTTCGATTGGATCGTGGGAGAAACCCGCATTAGTCGCTCAAAAGCGAAAAAAATGAATTAAGTCCCGCTGAAATCCATAAAAGTTCGGTATAAAAATGAAAAGTTTTAAAAGGTAGTGAAGATGAACAATGATTTTTTAGTATTGAAAAATATCACCAAAGCATTTGGTAAAGCGGTGGTTATCGATAATTTAGATTTAACCATCAAACGAGGCACAATGGTCACCTTGCTTGGCCCCTCAGGTTGTGGAAAAACCACTGTCTTACGTTTGGTTGCCGGACTGGAAACCCCCACTTCCGGTCAAATTTTTATTGATGGTGAAGATGTGACGAAATCTTCCATCCAAAATCGGGATATTTGTATTGTATTTCAGTCCTATGCACTGTTTCCTCATATGTCTATTGGCGATAACGTGGGCTACGGCTTGAAAATGCAGGGGGTAGGGAAAGAAGAACACCGCCAACGTGTAAAAGAAGCCTTAGAGTTGGTGGATTTAAGTGGATTTGAAGACCGCTATGTGGATCAAATTTCCGGCGGACAACAGCAACGTGTGGCCTTAGCACGAGCCTTAGTGTTAAAACCTAAAGTCTTATTATTTGATGAACCTTTAAGTAACCTGGATGCGAACCTGCGCCGTTCTATGCGTGAAAAAATTCGTGAATTGCAACAACGCTTAGGCATTACTTCTTTATATGTTACCCATGATCAAACAGAAGCTTTCGCTGTATCGGATGAAGTGATTGTGATGCATAAAGGTAAAATTATGCAAAAAGCCCCGGCAAAAGAACTTTATCGTCGTCCAAATTCCTTATTTTTAGCGAACTTTATGGGGGAATCCAGTATTTTCGAGGGGATATTACAAAAAGACCGAGTGGAAATTAATGGTTATCAAATGACCCTTTCTCACAGTGAACAATTCGGCTTGCCGGATGGCGAATGTTTAGTGGGCATCCGCCCAGAGGCTATTTATCTGTCGCCGGAAGGTATTGATGCACAACGTTGCGAAATAAAAAGTGCAGTCTATATGGGCAACCACTGGGAAGTGGTAGCAAGCTGGCAGGGTAAAGATCTCCTCGTGAATTGCAAACCGGAAGATTTTAATGCCGATCTCAAACAAGCCTACGTTAACCTCTCAGAACAAGGCATTTTCCTCTTGAAGAAAGAATAGAACGTTATGTTAAAAAGTGCGGTTAAAAAATGCGGTATTATGCAGCAGT
>NZ_MLHJ01000057.1 GCF_001998965.1 Rodentibacter rarus | reverse complement strand
TTGCATGATCATTAACACCTACTCCCCTGAATTTAAATTAACCGTCATACAAGCCGTCAAAATGGGCTATTTTCTACAGAAAGGGCTTGTCTCCATTTCGGTATGGCTACCCGCTTGAGCTAGCTCCATTTAGACGGGTTGAACAGCTCGGTTTCAAGGGAAAATGCAAACTACGGCAATATCATTCCTATCAAGGTGAAATGGGTAAAATCGCTGATAATCCGCTAAAACAAAACTTTGTTGCACAAGGGGCAAATGAGAAATGGGTGACTGATGTGACGGAGCTTAAATGTGTTGAAGGTAAGCTTTATTTATCGCCGATTAAGGGCTTATTTAATGGTGAGATTATCAGCTATGACCTTTCGCCAAGCCCGAATTTTGAACAGATAACAAAAATGATGGAACAAGCTGTGAGAAGACTTGATAGCGCAAAACCGATACTCCATTCAGACCAAGGGTGGTAATATCAAATGGAAAGCTATCGTAAAATACTTGAGGATAGTATTCAATAAAGTATGTCGAGAAATTCCTTGATAATAATAGTGCGATAAAGAGCTTTTTTGCCCGATTAAAAACGGAATGTTATTACGGCAATCGATTTGAAACGTTTGAGCAACTTGAAAAAGCGATTGTGAATATATTCATGACTATAATCATGAACGGATTCAAGCAAAACTAAAAGGACTAAGCCCCGTGGAATACAGAACTCAGTCCTTGAATTAAATGAATCTAACTTTTTATTTTTCACTGCACTTTTCCTTATCACAATTAGACCGAGTATCCCTCGATTGCACCACAATCTACATCCCAATAATCACACAACCTGCCACAGATTTTGCTTTATCCTGTGCTTGAGAAGCCGCATCTCGGCTTGCAAAGGGGCCGACACGAACCCGGTTCCACTCGCCATTGACCATCACTTGCGCATTAATACCGGACATCACTAAACGTCCTTGTAAATTTTCTGCTTGAGCCCGGTTTTTAAACGCACCGCACTGTAAACCAAAGCGTTTACTTTCGCCCGCTGTCACTGTTGTTGCCGGTTTGCTTTCTTCTGTTTTAGTTTCTGATTTTTTCACTGTTTCCACTTTCACCGGCTCCGGTTTCTTCGTGGTTTCCGGTTGTTTTTTTATTTCTTGTTTCGGTGTTTCTGTCTTTGCCATTACCGCTTGTTGTGCCTTTTCAGCCTCTTCTGCTTTGCGTTTTTCTGCCAATTTGCGGGCTTCTTCTGCCGCTTTTTGTTCTTTTTCCATTTGAATTAAGACTTGGCGTTGTTCCTCTGTTAAACGCATATTTTTCTCGACACTCGAAGGCTTATCATCCACCGGAACAGTACGGGTTTCCAATGCTTTAATATAACTCCACACTTCTTCCGGGCGATTGGGTAACACACTTTTTGGTGGTGTTTTTTCAGGCTGTTTTGCCACTGAAACAACCGGTTCGGGGGTTTTGCTTTTTAAAAAATAAAGCCCAATGCCAAAAGCAAGTAATACGGCTAAGGCAATGCCTATCAATACATTTTTATTGGTTGTCTTTTTTTTCTTATTTGAACCACGACGGGCTGCAAAATCTCGATGTGCCACGATAAATCCTAAAAGTTAATAATTTCTAACTATGCTAAAAATTTGCCAAGTTTACTGAAAAATATCGTGATTTTCTAGCTAAAATCCTGAGGATCCACATCTAAAATCAACCGCACTTGGCTATTTTTTTCTAAATTCGCCTGTTGATATTCCCGTAATACCCTTTGTAACACTTGGCGAGAGGGGTGCTGTAAAAGCAATTGCCAACGAAATTGCCCTGCTTTTTTGCTCAAGGGTGCAGGCATCGGTCCTAAAATTTGTAATCCTTCAATATTTTTTGTGTGAAAAAAATCAGCAATCCGAAGTAAACATTCTTCAACCTGTTCACTAAAATGGGCCTGTGCTTTAAACAAGGCTTGGAAACTAAAAGGCGGCAATCCCATTCTATGACGTAAGCTTAAGGTTTCTTCAGCAAATGCCGGATAGCCTTCTGCTAATAAGGTGGTGAGCAAGGGGTGATCCGGATAATGGGTTTGTAGCACCACTTCTCCTTGTTTCTCTGCACGACCGGAACGGCCTGCTACTTGTACATAAAGCTGCGCCAATCGTTCTTCTGCGCGAAAATCCAAGGAAAACAGCGCACTGTCCACATTAACTAAAGCCACTAAAGTGACATTCGGGAAATGGTGGCCTTTTGCCAACATTTGCGTACCTATTAAAATTTGGCTTTTGCCTTGTTGGATGTTCTCTAAATAGCTTTCCAAGGATCCTTTTCGAGATGTGCTGTCTCGGTCTATGCGGGCGACTGAATAACCGGGAAACTTCGCTTTCAAGGTTTCTTCTAACTGCTCTGTGCCTAGCCCTGTCGTCACTAAATGGGTCGAACCACAATCACCACACTGACGTGGTATGGTTTTCTGCGAACCACAATGATGACAACGCAACACCCGTTGATGTTGATGATAAGTATAAGGTTTTTCACAATGAGGACATTGTGCAATCCAACCACATTCGTGGCAAAGCAAAACAGGAGCGAACCCACGACGATTGAGAAATAATAAAACCTGATTGCCTTTTTCAAGGTGATTTTTCATTCGAGCCAACAAGGGCTGCGATAACCCTTGTTGCACCGGTTGATTTTTCAGATCAATAACAAACTGACGAAGTGCGGTCGCATTTCCCGCTCTTTTCGATAAAATCAGATGTTGGTATTTACCGTTTTTGACATTGTTAAGGCTTTCTAAACTTGGCGTTGCTGATCCCATTAGCATGGGGATATTCAACTTTTGAGCCAGCACAATCGCCAAATCACGCGCATGATAACGCCAGCCGTCTTGTTGTTTGAAAGAACTGTCCTGTTCTTCATCCAAAATAATCGCCCCTAAGTTGGCAAATTGGGTAAATAATGCGGATCTTGTACCAATCACTACCGCACTTTGCCCGTTTTTTGCCCGAAACCACACATTGAGCCGTTGGGTATCATTCAAATGTGAATGGAGAACATCGATTTCCACATTAAAACGAGCCTTAAAACGTTGAACGGTTTGGGGGGTCAACCCGATTTCCGGCACCAATACCAACACTTGTTTGCCGGATTTCAAGATCTCTTCAATATATTGCAAATAAATTTCTGTTTTGCCTGAGCCTGTTACCCCCTCCAGTAACCACACATTAAATTCACGTTGAAACATCAATCGGCTAAAGGCCAAGGCTTGTTGTTTGTTTAATGTCAGGCGATTGTCAACATTCACTAAGGGGCTATTGCCCAAAACCGCTTGCCAGCTTTTTGCCTCCTCTTGCACCGCAATCTCTTGCACAAAATGTTTGCGTTTTAATGCCGACCAAACAGAAGGGCTAAAATCCCCCTCGCCTTTTTCCAAATCCTTTTCTGACAAATATCGCAAGGCTTCCGCTTGTTTTTTCGAACGCTTGAGTTCATCGTTGCACAGGGCATTTTTTCCCTCTTCCGTGATACGCCAAAAAGTGCGGTCATTTTTCACCGCACTTTCACCGTTACGCAGTTTCACCGGCAAGGCTTGAAATAGTACCTCTCCCAATGCACCTTGATAATAATTTGCCGCCCATATCAACCAATCCCAAGTCACAGAGGAAAAGAGGGAGGTGGCATCTAAGAGGGCAATAATTTCCTTTAATTTCTCTTTGGGGATCGCGGTGGTTTCCGGTAATTGCACCACTATCGCCACTTTTTTTTGCCGTCCAAAAGGCACAAGCACCCGTGCGCCAATCTCCAAGGGCATATCGTCAGGAAGCAAATAGTCAAATAAACGAGGAAGCGGCACAGGCAGTGCAACACGGACAATTTTCATAATCACCTTCAGGAAAAAATTTGGCGTATTATACGGGAAAATACCCTGATTTCGTGTATAATCGCCGGCAATTTTACACATTCATTTGACAATCTAAAAGTGATGAAACCGACCTTTGCCGATCAAAAACGAAAAACTGTCGAAACTGCTGAATTTACCGAAGAGGGACGTTATAAACGTAAAATACGCAGTTTTGTATTGCGTACAGGGCGTTTAAGTGAATTCCAAAAAAACATGATGAACGACCATTGGGGAGCGCTGGGATTAGACTATCAATCCTCCCCTTTTGACTTTGTGAGCATTTATGGCAATACCCATCCGGTCATTTTAGAAATCGGCTTTGGTATGGGGAAATCCCTGGTAGATATGGCCTATGCCAATCCGGATAAAAATTATCTCGGTATTGAAGTGCATACGCCGGGCGTCGGTGCCTGCATTGCCTATGCCGTCGAAAAAGGGGTGAAAAATCTTCGTGTAATCTGCCATGATGCCACTGAAATTTTACGCGATAGCATTGCAGATAATACATTAGGGGGATTACAGCTCTTTTTCCCCGATCCTTGGCATAAAGCAAAACATCACAAACGCCGTATTGTTCAACCGCACTTTGTCGATCAAGTGGTGAAAAAACTGGCTGAAAATGGCTTCATTCATATGGCGACCGACTGGGAAAACTATGCGGAACAAATGCTTGAGGTACTCCGTACGAATGCTCATTTAGTTAATACCTCTGCACAGGGGGATTATATTCCCCGTCCGAGTTTTCGGCCATTAACCAAATTTGAAGCCCGTGGACAACGGCTAGGTCATGGCATTTGGGATTTATTTTTTACAAAGAAATAATTTTTGATTTTATAAAGGCGTCAGTAAAATGCTGATGCCCTCATTCATTCCACACAACAATCCAAATAGGAGAAGCGCAATATGTCTAAATCTTACAATCAACGCCAGCGTAAAAAACTTCATCTTGCCGAATTCCAAGAATTAGGTTTTTTAGTCAATTTCCAATTTGCCGAAGGCACTTCAATTGATACGGTAGATGAAGTGATTGATCGTTTTATCGCAGAGGTAATCCAACCAAATGGACTGGCTTATGAAGGCAATGGCTATCTACACTGGGAAGGGTTAGTATGCTTAGAAAAAATCGGTAAATGTGATGAAAGCCACCGTGAAACCGTAAAAAAATGGCTTGAAAGCAATGGCTTACAACAAATCGAAATCAGTGAATTATTTGATATTTGGTGGGATTATCCGTCATCAAAAGCTTAAATCTTTAAGCGAAAAACAGCATAAAAGGGTAACGGTTTTTATGCTGTTTTTTTAGTTAGCGATATAACTAGCTACACAATAAATGCGCAAAAGTAAAAATGTAGCAACTGTATCTTGCCTAAAAGCAAAAA
Organism: Rodentibacter rarus; assembly: GCF_001998965.1. GTDB lineage: Bacteria > Pseudomonadota > Gammaproteobacteria > Enterobacterales > Pasteurellaceae > Rodentibacter > Rodentibacter rarus. The sequence continues at coordinate 4,188 of NZ_MLHJ01000057.1, read as the reverse complement.
TACAAATTTGTTAATTAAACAACATAAGCATTCCATTGAGAGCCATCACGAACGATTACGTTCAAAATGGTCAAAAGCTTACGCATTATGGCGTTAATCACTACCTTAAACACCTTGCCTTGGCCAGCAGGCGTTGGTAAAGGCTTTGAATATAACAGGTGTTTCCACTCTCTTTTGGGTGCAGAGCAACCTCTACCAATGAAACAATTTGTTTGTGTCTGAGCTTGCCTAGCTCGGGTAGCATTGACATCAAAACGGCTTTTGCGCCTTGACCTATCCATTTGATTTCTTTAAACTTTTTATAGTATCATCAAGCTTCTTCAATGACTCCATCGAAGATGTTTACTTACTCATCAAGGTAGCGAATATGGGCTTTTACGCTCGATACTTGGCTTGAATATACCTGTTCTTGGCGATTTTTCTCCATTGAATGCATATCAATCAACTGATGACGACAAAACACCGGTGCCTCTAGCTGTTCTGCTTAGGGCGTGGGGAGAAAATAAAGTCGGCGTTCAACATCACCACGAACCATTAACATTTGGGCGTAAAAAGCCATATTTTGGCATCGTTTTTTTGCGAGGGGCGACATGGCAAATTGATGTGTTTGACGTGGATTAGCGAGCACGATTTGAAAGTTTGCGTAGTGTAGTTCCTTAGCGAGTGGGATTTCGATACCACCTGTGCTTTCAAGGAGGAGTAACTACACGGTAAATGCCTTAAGGTATTCAATGGCTTGTTGAATGCCTTTTAGAGATTGTTGGGAAATGTTTTTGTTTCTTTAAGACAATCTAAACCCACGACAAAATGACGTTTAGCCACAACATCAATACCACAGTATGTTTTATTTTCATTTCATTAACTAGCCTTGCGATTCGATTCACATTAGGGCAGCTGCTCGGTTTTGTTGATGGAAGCTATCTACTCTTACTACTACAATTCGGTGTACAGTTCTATAGAGATACTCAAGATATAGATAGCAGTTTGTTTGTATCGGTTTACTAAATTTTTAATATGCAAGGTATACATCAACTGTACTTTCTCTCTAAGTCCATTATGATTGTACTCTTAATGGGGCTTTCTAATACAAGGGGCACAAGCATTGCGTCCCTAAGGTATATTGGAATATTCGCTTTTACACATTCACTAATATAGCGTGATTTTAGAAAATGGGTTAATTCCAATTAATATTGCTAAAGGCGTTATAAACTGCCCAAACGAAGAGAAAGGCAATTGTGGCGAGTGCGACTTTTTCCCATTTATTCAGATTGAATTTTCCGTCTTGGTGTTGATAGCGGGAATATAAAAATAGCCCAATTCCCGGCACATAAAGCAGAACGGAAAGTAACAAATAATCCAGCCCTGCGGCGTATAAAATCCACAGGCCATAGAGGGAAGCCATAAAGCCTGTAAATTTAATATACCAAGGGGAGTTTTGTTGAATGGAAAGCTTCAATAAATACGCACCAATTAAAAAATAAGGCACTAAAATCATTGAAGTGGAAATCAACAATAAGGCGTTATAACTTTTCCCTGTGAGCAAAACCAATAATAAACAAAGTTGTACGACCAATCCGGTAAACCAAAGAGAATGAATTGGTGTATTGTTTTCGTTGAGCTTGTCTAAAACTTTCGGGAAAGCCCCATTTTTTGCCCCACGATAAGGCATTTCCGCAGAAAACATTGTCCAGCTGATATAAGAGGCAAGAACAGACACAATTAAACAGGCGGTAATAATGATTTTGCCTGTGCTACCCATCATCTGCTCCAGTAACCCTGCCATAGAGGGATTTGGCATCATCGCAATCGTTTCACGAGGTAAAATTCCTAATGAAAGTATGGTGATTGCAATATAAAGTGCAAGGGCGATCAAAATACCTAATACGGTGGCAAGCCCAACATCGGAACGTTTTTTGGCATGGGCGGATAATACTGCGGCACCTTCCACCCCGGTAAAGACCCAAAGGGTAATTAGCATCGTATTTTTTACTTGGTCGGATACACAGTTATTTAACGCCGTTGCTTTCACATCATAGCTAAAGGTTTCGGAGCTGAAATACCATAGCGCAAGCAAGATAAACAAGAGCAACGGAAAAACTTTCACAAAGGTGGCAATAAGGTTCACGGTTGCCGCTTCTTTTACGCCTTTGGCGATTAAAATATGTACCAGCCAAACAATAATGGAAGATCCAATAAATGAGGCGATGGTGTTGCCTTGCCCAAAAATAACCGCACTTGGGGTATCGGTAAAGGTGCCGATACCTTCAAAGGCGACCACTAAATAACCCACAATACCGATTGTGGCGCAGAGCCAGTAACCCCAAGCGGACATAAATCCCATGAGTTCGCCAAAACCTTCTCGTGCATAGGTGTAAATGCCGCCGTCTAAGTCAGGACGAAGACGGGAAATGAAAAAGAAGGAGAGACCGAGGAAAATAATCCCGATACCGGTAATCGTCCAGCCAATAATGAGGGCTTCCACTCCCGCCACTTCCGCCATATTTTGCGGCAAGCTGAAAATGCCCGAGCCAATCATGGAGCTTAACACCAATGCTGTCAGCGACAGTAAGCCAATTTTTTTGTTTGACATAATGCTTTCCTAAAAAATGATAAAAATTAAATGGATAGGATAGTTTTCACATAGTGTTGTAATGTTGGGATCACGTCTTGTTCAAACCACGGATTTTTTTGTAACCAAAGTTGATTGCGTGGTGAAGGGTGAACTAAAGGAAAAAAGTGCGGTAGAAATTCACGGTAGTTTTTCACTGTCTCCGTCACATTTAATGTATTTTGCGGTAAATAATATTTCTGCGCATACTGCCCGATTAAAATCGTGAGTTGAATATTGGGCAAGGTGGCTAAAAGTTGAGGATGCCATTTTTCCGCAAAGCCTTTGCGTGGCGGTAAATCGCCTGATTTGCCTTTTCCCGGATAATAAAAATCCATAGGGATCACCGCAAATAGCCCCGAATGATAGAACATATCACGATCAACGCCCAGCCATTCACGCAGTCTATCCCCACTTTTGTCATTCCAATAAAGACGGGTTTGTTCCGCTTTTAAACCGGGCGCCTGACCGACAATATTAATACGTGCCGTGCGGGGGGCGGCAAAAAGCGGTTCGATATGGCGAGCGGTAAAATCTTGATTTTGAGGATCATTGATAATCGCCGCTTTGATTTGATTGAGCGTTTGCATAATCTGTTTCATTTATCTCATTTTATGGTTGCGGTTCATTGATAAAAGCCTCGCCAAATTTTTCCGCTAATACCTTGATATGCTCAGGACCAATGCCACAGCAACCGCCAATAATGGTTGCACCGCTTTCAATCCATTTTTCCGCCCAAAGGAGATATTGTTGTGGATTGAGATCCTCGCGGATTTCATCAAGCCCGTCATTTGCCGTAGCATCTTTGGGTTGGGGCGGAAAGGCATTGGCATAAGCACCGATACGAATATTTGTTGCGTGATGGATTTTCAATGTTTTTTGTGTGACGAGCAACGCCTGTTGAATTACTTCAGGTTGACAACAGTTAAATAAAATAGCCTCCACGCCTAATTCAATCATTTTTTCAACCGCACTTTGCACGGTTTCACCGGAGCGTAAACGAGGTACGTCAGTAGGCTCATCGTCTTGTAAAGTGAAAGCAACCCAGAGTGGACGATCATCTTTTGGCAGCAAAGGTTTAATGGCTTGAGGTTCGGTCGCCGAACTTTGGGTTTCGCATAACCAAAAATCTACATAGGGCGAAAGCCCGTCAATGATTGGTTGAGCCACCTCTTGTACCCGCTCAGGCTGGTATAAATCGAAACGGTAAGAACCGAATAATGGCGGAATTGAGCCGGCAATGTTGAGATGAGAAATACTCGAATTTTCAACCGCACTTTTAGCTAAACGCCCGGCAAGATCCGCCAACATTTTGCCATCCGCCTGAAAACGTTGTTCCCCAATATGAAAGGGCACAACGGCATAACTGTTGGTGGTTATCACCTGTGCGCCACTTTTGATAAAATCCTCATGCACGGATTGAACGGCACTTGGCTGTTGATAGAGGGCGAGTGCCGACCATTCCGGCTGCTGAAAAGGGGCTTTACGGCGTGCCAATTCACGCCCCATACCGCCGTCTAAAATGATGATGTTTGACATTCTGCTTTTCTTAAATTTTCCAGTATTATGCAGCAGTTGCA
>NZ_MLHJ01000056.1 GCF_001998965.1 Rodentibacter rarus | reverse complement strand
CTAGTACAGCCCCTAAAGTTTTATAGGTTGTCCCCATATCACGGCTTGATCCGTCAAGAATAACAAGACAAAGATCAATGAGATGATATTGTTTTTCATCAAATGTTTTCAGCAGTAAATCACTCAAATTCATTGCGTGTCTTTTATCTGTCGCTAAACCATCTCCAAGACCGGCAGTATCGTGTAGGCGAAATCTTTCCGTTTGATATTCGGTAATGAATTGGGTCTCAGGTTCAACGCCCATGCCCACCTTTGCTAAAGTTTCACCAAATAGCGCATTTATGGTAGAACTTTTCCCGACTCCTGTTGCCCCCACAAGCGCAACATCTAGAGGATAATGTAATCCCCTATCAGAAATAATCGATTTAATTTTTTCTAGTTTTTCAGCGCGAATTTGAGGAGTAAATTCATTGTAAGATTTGGATATGCCTAATCCAAAGAGTTCTTCAAATTTTATAAAAGACATCTTTATCTCCCAAATAACTTACCGAGAAGCCATCTCCCTCCCTCTTTAATAAAATCGACGACTTTATCAGCTAATATCTCCACCCCTTCACCCACTACTTTCATAAGTGATTCCAAAAAAGAATCCTTAATTTCTTTTTGATGTTTCTCAACATTTTCATCTTTTTGCCACATTTTTGGATCTCGATTAATTTCTTCTGCAAAAACAATACGTTTTTCCTGTTTTGTGTGGCGTAAAATAAAAGCAAGTAACTTAGATAAATTATATGGCTGTTGGGAACCTGATTCATCTTGATAACCCGCAGAATAATAGATTGGTGTGACATCCACCCCCGTTGCTTCTAAAATACGCTTGCGGGTAGACTCTACTTTTTCATCAAGGAATTTAACTAACGGTGGCAACGGCTCATTTTTCTCATAATCCCAATTTCGCCCTTTCATTGCCATATCTGCTTGGTTAATCGCAATTAATAAACGTTTATTATCGTTACCTAAATTAGGAATAATCACATTTGTAATCAATTCAAAAGACGTCCCTAAATCACGGCTACCGCCATCTAAAATAACTAACACAAGATCGATTAATAAATCACCTTTATCATCTTTCTCAAGTAGCTTACTAATAATCCCTTTTGAATGACGGACATCGGCTTCTTTTCCATCACCCAGCCCCGGGCTATCCCATAAAGTAATATTACTGAGTTCAAACTTTTTAATATCCATTGTTTCGGGATTAATCCCCATTCCCACTTTTGCTTTATCCATACCAAATAACGCATTGATCGTGGAGGATTTTCCTACCCCTGTTCCGCCTGTGATAAGAATATTTACTTTAGTGTCTTTTAATGCCGCTGCATTTTGTAAAACCTTCGCTTTGTGGGCATCACTTAGTGTGGGATCATTTTGAATTTTGTTAATAAAATCATTGAGATTAGTCTGTTGCATAATTTTCCTTAATCTTGAAATACTATTTTAGCCATATATAAGAATTTTATTCTTATATAGGAATTTTAGTCTCTTTTTATCCTTTTGTGAATAGATACGATCCCTTTAATTCAGAAGGAAATTCGTATGTCAGAAGAAAATACTGTGATAGCAAAAAATGTAGGAATGATGATTGCTAAATATCGAAAGCAAGCGGGGCTTTCTCAAGCAAAAGTTGCAGAATCATTGGATTTAAGTATTGATGCCATTTCGCGTATTGAGCGTGGCAATATTGTTCCGAATGTGCCACGTTTATTTGAATTTGCAGAACTTTTTGGCTGTGAGCCTGCTGATTTTTTAAATCGAAGTCATCGATTGCAAGATCAATCACGCCAATTTGATGAATTACTTTCACAGTTAAATACAAAGGATCGCGCCAAGTTACTTACTTTAGTGGAAGCAATGATTGAATGGAAAAAAGATAAATAACTTGTCTATTTATCGGTTGAGAAGCATCATTGAAATCAATATATCGAAAAATTGATAAAAAATCGGCACCTAAGGTGCCGATAGTGAATCAAAGTGCGGTCAAAATTTTGTTTATTTTACCTGTTCTTCTTTTTTGAAACCGAATTCCACTTCTCGCATATCCGGTAATTGGTGTGCAATGCCTTTATGGCAATCAATACAGGTTTTACCTTCTGTTTTGATTTTCTCGTGCATTTTTGCTGCCACTGAACGTTGCTCACTAAAATTCATTCGATCCACGTTGTGACAATTACGACATTCTTGAGAATCATTGGCTTTCATTCTTGCCCATTCTCTTTCTGCCATTTCCAGACGGTGTGCATTAAATTTCTCTAACGTATCCACTTTGCCGGTATAGTGAGCATACACTTCTTTCGCCGCAATGATTTTACGTTTCATCTTTGGCCCGAACTCATGCGGCACATGGCAATCCGGACAACTCGCCCCCACCCCGGTACGGGTTTGATAATGAGCACTGTGAAGATACTCCGGATAGGCATCATTCATATGACAACTGGCACAAAACTGTTCGGTGTTGGTTTTCTCCAAGCCATAATTAAAGCCAACCCAAGATAAGATCCCGCCAATAAACGCCAGTGTAATAATCGTGCCTACCGCCATTCGGCTTGGTTTACGAAACCAATGCCAAAAACGCACAATGAAGTTTGGTTTTTTCTCTGACATAGTCTTCCCTCTTAGTTACCATAGCCTTTCATTGGTTTGAAATCATTTGGCACGATAGGCTCTACGTTGGATTGGGAAACGTGGCACTGTAAACAGAAATAACGACGAGGAGAGGTATCCGAGCCAATATTCCCATCACGATCCATAAAATGCGTTGGGCTAATTCGGGTTGCACCACTCAAACGTGAGTTTTCCGGGCTATGACAGTTTAAGCATTGGTTAACATTTTTTGTCACCTGATAATTCGCCACGCTATGCGGTACCATCGGTGGTTGGTTCACATAATTTAACGCCGATAATTCACTTTGGCGTGGTGCTTTGTGAAATGCAGGTGTCACATTTTCCGGTGATTGGGTTAAATCTTTGCCCACCGGTTGAACCTCTGTTGCCATTAATGAACCGGCAAAAAGTGCGGTCATTAATCCCACTAAAATTTTAGATTGTTTTTTAGTCATATTAATCACTCCCCTGAATGATCGAATCGAGTCGAGAATTTGAATACTTTTTCAGCACAAACGTCAATGCAACGTCCGCAGCTAATGCAATCTTTGGAAAGCACCAGTAGGCTTTCGTCTTTCTTACCATGTAAAGGTGAACGCAATACTTGGGGTTCCGGGCAAATGTTGTAGCAATCCATACAATTATCGCACTTCGTACGATCAATCACTTTAATTCGGATAAGGCTTTTGCTGCCAATAACACCATACATTGCCCCCATCGGACATAAATGCCCGCACCAACCATGTTCTGCAATCAATAAATCAAAAAGAAAAATAACCAGAATTAACCAAGCCGTTGCGCCTAAGCCAAAAACAAAGGTCCGACCTAATGCCGCCACAGGGTTAATCCACTCCCACAATAACATTCCGCTTAACGCACTACCGATTAAAATCATCAGCAAAATACCATAGCGTAATCCTCGTGAGAGTTTTGCTGTTTGCCGAATCCCCAGTTTTCGGCGTAACCATGCTGCCGTATCGGTCACCATATTCAACGGACAAACCCAGCCACAAAACACCTTGCTCCCCACCAATGCATAAAAAAGCACAATGATGGCGGCACCGATAAGTGTGAGCGAATCAGGTAAATGACCACTTGCAAGACTTTCTGCGGTAATGAGCGGATCAGTAAAAGGCACGGTTTCCAACAGTAAACTTCCGCTGTAATTCCCTTTTAAGATCCACAGACCAAAATAAGGTCCGCTCAAAAACATCGCAAGAATACTGAGTTGGCTTAACCGTCGCCAAAACAAAAAGCGATGCGCATACCACACGCCCCATTTTTCTCTCGCCTCACGACCGGCATATTTCGGTGCATTTGCCATTATTTCGCCCCTCCTAAAACCGGTGCTAACACAGGTACAGCCGGCTCTGGCATAGCGAGGGTTTCAGGCATTCGGGTTGGTAAGGAAATCATTTCTTTTGGTGCAAGAGAATGACCGGCTTTTGCTTTTTCCTCCCAACCTAAACGATAGTGTTTCCCCAACATTCCTTTCGCCAAATCCATCGGCAGAATTTTTATCGCTGCTTCCTCCAAAACACAGGCTTGTTCGCATTTTCCACAACCGGTACAGGCATCGGAATGAACCGTTGGGATAAACAATGCATGTTTATCTGAACGAGGGTTATGTTGTTTTTCCAAAGTGATCGCTTTGTCAATTAAAGGACAAACCCGATAACACACATCACAACGTAGCCCTTGCCAGTTTAAGCAGGTTTCGTGATCAAGCAGTACCGATAATCCCATTCGGGCATCATTAATATTTGTCGCATAGCGATCTAATGCCCCACTCGGGCAAGCATGGGCACAGGGAACATCCGGGCACATTTCGCATGGTTTATCACGAGCAATAAAATAAGGCGTACCTGCTTCCACCGGGGATAATAATGAAGCTAAATGCAACATATCATAGGGGCATGCTTGCACACATTGACCACAACGAATACAAGCCGCAGAAAACGCTTTGGCATCTTGCAACGCAAAAGGGGGACGTAAAGGCACGCCTTCACGAGCAAGGCTCTGATTTTGTTGTAATCCTAATAAAATCCCCACGCCGACAAGCCCGCCCGTGGTACGGGCAGTTTCTTTTAAAAATCGGCGGCGTTCAGGATTAAGATTAGGCTTTTTCATTTTCTTTTTAATCATTGAGCGCACTTTACAACATTAACACTCTCAGTGAATGGGAAGAGAGAATGAAGTAAAGTGCGGTTGATTTCTTACATATTTTTTACCTCCACCCGTTTACGGGGAAGGCAAGATACATTCACCTTGTAAAAATATTAAGCCGCTTTTTCCACTTTTACCGCACATTTTTTGAAGTCGGTTTCTTTTGAAATCGGGTCGGTTGCATCAAGTGTCAACACATTAGCAAGCTGACCGGCATCAAAGAAAGTGGTGTAAACCAAACCTCGTGGCGGCTTATTGCGTCCTCTTGTGTCTAAATGCGAAATCATTTCACCACGACGGGAGGAAATCTTAATTTTATCGCCATGGCGTAGCCCTCTTGCTTCAGCATCAAGCGGATGCATCCACACTAAATTATTTGGAAATGCACGGTGTAATTCCGGTACACGACGGGTCATCGAACCGGTATGCCAATGTTCCAACACACGGCCGGTTGATAACCATAAATCGAACTCCGCATCCGGTGATTCTGCCGCCGGCTCATATGGAACAGCAAGGATAATCGCTTTTTTATCCGGATAACCGTAAAATGCCACTCCTTCGCCTTCTTTCACATAAGGATCGTAACCTTCACGATAACGCCATAAGGTTTCTTTACCATCCACCACCGGCCAGCGTAATCCACGGGCTTTATGGTAGGTATCAAATGGCGCTAAATCATGACCGTGTCCACGACCAAATTCCGCATATTCCTCAAATAACCCTTTGTGAACGTAGTAGCCAAAGTGTTCAGATTCGTCATTTAATTGACCTTCTGCCAATTCACTTAATGGGAATTTATCGATCTGACCGTTTTTAAACAACACTTCATATAAAGTCTTACCACGATATTCCGGCATTTGTGCAAGTAATTCTTCCGTCCACATTTCATCGGTGGTGAAGTATTTGGCAAACTCCATTAACTGCCACAAGTCAGATTTCGCCTCACCCGGTGCTTTCACTTGCTGACGCCAGAATTGCGTACGGCGTTCTGCATTACCGTATGCCCCTTCTTTTTCCACCCACATCGCTGTTGGTAGGATTAAGTCTGCTGATAGTGCAGAAACCGTTGGATAAGGATCAGAAACAATCACGAAGTTGCCTTCTTTACGCCAGCCCGGTAAACGGTCGGCATTAATATTCGGCCCTGCTTGCATATTGTTGTTACACATCTGCCACAAGACGTTCATTTTTCCATCGTGCATTGCACGATCTTGGGCAATCGTATCCAAACCGACTTTTTCAGAGATCGTCCCTTTTGGTAATTTCCAAATACGTTCAGCAGTTTCACGGTGTTGCGGATTGGTTACCACCAAATCTGCCGGTAAACGATGTGGGAAAGATCCCACCTCACGCGCTGTACCACAGGCTGAAGGTTGACCGGTTAAAGAGAATGGACCACAGCCCGGAATAGAAATTTTTCCGGTTAATAAATGGATATTGTAGATAAGGTGGTTTGCCCAAACCCCACGGGAGTGTTGGTTAAAGCCCATTGTCCAGAAAGACACCACTTTTTTATTTGGATCGGCATAAAGTTTTGCCAAATGTTCCAGTTGATCTTTTGGCACACCGGATAATTCATGCACTTTATCAAGGGTATATTCTGAGACCAATTGCTTCAATTCTTCAAAAGAGGAATCGTACATTTTACCGGCCGTTTTACGGTTGGTGTCTTTCTCTAACGGATTTTCAGGACGTAAACCATAACCGATATTGGTTTCACCCCGTTTAAATTTAGTGTGTTTATTAACAAAATCCCAATTGATCGCATCATTTTGAATGAGATAGTTAATGATGTAGTTCATAATCGCCAAATCCGTTTGAGGCGTGAACACCAAACCATAATCGGCAAGCTCAAAACTACGATGTTCAAAGGTAGAAAGTACGGCCACTTTCACATCAGGATTGGAAATTCGGCGGTCTGTAATGCGTGACCACAAAATCGGGTGCATTTCCGCCATATTAGAGCCCCAAAGCACAAATGCTTCAGCACGTTCAATATCATCATAGCACCCCATTGGCTCATCCATACCAAAGGTACGCATAAATGCCACTGCGGCAGATGCCATACAATGACGGGCATTCGGATCAACGTTGTTCGAGCGGAAACCGGCTTTCCAAAGTTTGTTTTTCGCATAGCCTTCCCAAATGGTGGACTGACCGGAACTGAACATCCCAACGGCATTCTGACCGTTCTTTTTGAACGCTTCTTTAAATTTTTCCGCCATAGTTTTGAAAGCTACATCCCAAGAAACCGGCGCAAAATCCCCGTTTTTATCGAATTTGCCATTTGTCATACGCAACATTGGCTGTGTTAGACGATCTTTACCATACATAATTTTAGGTAAGAAATAACCTTTAATACAGTTTAAACCACGGTTTACTTCGGCATCCGGATCACCTTGAGAGGCGACCACTCGACCCTCTTTCGTACCTACTAATACCGCACAACCCGTTCCACAAAAACGGCATACGGCTTTATCCCACTTGATTTCAGTTTCTGCCGCCACAACGTTTTTAACCGGAATGGTTAATCCCGCCGCAGTTGCCGCCGCCATCGCCGCATTGGCTTTCATAAAATCTCGACGACTTAAATTCATTGCATCACCCCTTCTCACTGATTGATTTGATCAATTTATTTCTTTTGCTCATCTTGCTCGTGATACACCAAGGATACATTAATCACCCCATCAATCTCTTTCACGCTTTCGATATTATCAAGCAGAAGATGTTGATCATGTGATTGCATCACCACGACAAGTTTTCCCATTTTTTCATCAAAAACAGGGATTTCCGTATGTTCAATCGCTGAAAGTGCGGTCTGAATTTCCGCTAATTTTTCAGGATTGCCTTGCACAATTAGCCCAACAACATGCCAATCTTGTGCATTTTCTAAGGTTACATTTGTATTATTCATGCTTTAGTATTTTAATGGCACTCACAGGACAGCTTTGTATACAAGTCCCACAGCCGTTACATTGCTCCATCTCAACCCAAGGTTGCGCCACACCACCGCTTTGCAAACGAAATCGAATGGCATTCATAGAACAGCTATCTTGGCACGAACGACACTCAATACGATGCTGTGTTAAACAATGCTCATGAATGCGAATTTTATGTTCCCAAGGCGTTTCATCCACCGAACGGAAAACCGCTTGTTGGCAAGCCTCAACACACTTTTGACAAAAAGTACATTCGCCATTGTCAAAACGAACTTCCGGAAAACCGCCCTCACCTTTGATTAAAATCTTTGTTTCACAGACTGTAAGACAAGCGCTGCAACGGGTACATTTGTCAATAAATTCACGTTCACCGATTGACCAAGGCGGGCGAACGGCATCAAACTGAGGCGTATTTTCTTGCTGAGATGAAGTTAAAAATCTACCCCGTAAAAATGCTCTGCGTGGTAAGTTTTCAACGACCATTTTTCTCGCCTTTTGTGAATGATTTATCGCCTAATTTATCGGTGCTGAATTATGTGATTTATCCCCTAGAGAGAGAAACTACCAAAAAGAGGTAAATGAAGAAAAAAATGAACATTTATTGTGATAGATCAAGAAAAGCGCAAGAGTTTACCTGACTTGACAAAAAGACTTTCTCAAGTAAAAAGAAAAGTTTTGCTATTTTATTACCAAAGAAAACGAGTGAAAAAGTGTGAAATAATAAAGGTGGAAAAATGAATGTTAGCGCTCCATTTGATAAAGGCTTTTATTCCCCTTGATTTACTTTCTCAATGGCATCAGAGACGCAGTACCATTTTTCTCCCCCAAACATCACTTACATTCATTTATGTTGTATATGCCACTGAGTAGCTGGTTTAATTTTCATTCCTTAAGATTCAAAGGAAACCGGTTCATTGGTGGGTACTTGGCTAAGGTAGTATGTGTTTGATCTGCCCCAAAAGTTAGACTAATCCTCCAACTCACTAAGGTGCAGATTTTTTTATGACTAGATATAACCCGCTTTTCAAACAGCAAGTGCTCGAATTTTATCTCCAACACAATAAAAATCGATCACTGGCACGCAAACAATTTCATCTCAAAGAGCGTACGTTAAGATTTTGGATTACCCGATTTAATCACTGTGGAATCAATGGCTTAACGATACTAAACCACAAACAAATCTATTCTCCTGAATTTGAATTAACCGTCATACAAGCCGTTAAAAATGGGCACTATCTATAGGAAATGCCGTCACAGCCCAAAACAGAAGAAGAACGTTTGCGTTACCGAATTTTAGAGCTTGAAGCGGAGAATGCCATCTTAAAAAAGTTGCAGGAACTCAACCAACAAAAAATGGAGAAAAGACAGAAATCGTAAAAGCCTTGCGTATTCACTTTCCACTTGAGTTGTTACTCCGTTTAATTGGGTTGGCACGAAGTGTTTTCTTTTATCACTTAAAACCTCAAGTAGATAAAAACCTTTACACAAATGTATCAATTCATTTTTGCGGCTATCCGTCGCTTCGATTTAACCAATCATATCCAAAAAAATCTGCATTAATGCCGGCAGCGAACAACAAGCCCGAGCGATATTAGCCCGTGAGTTCGTATTAATCCTTGCTGGCAAAATCAACCTTAAAAACGACCACATTTTTTGGGAGTGATTTATACTTAATACCTTACACCAAGCCATAGATGAATACATAAACAACCACCACAACAATTTAGCAGAAATGCAACATTTGAAGAAACAAAGCAGTGCGCATATTTCTGACGGCATTATTGCCTTAAGAGCATTTGCTGACTCATTAGAGGATTTGGCTTTATCTTTAGATGTCGTACAAGAACTACTATCTAGCGTGGATCTTTATGGGTCCGCTTTCGGTTTAAAAACTCAAATTAAAGTGTTAGAAATTGCCAAATATATAGAAACAACAGTAAGCATTATTTGCGAATTGCAAAATTACAAAGGGAGCAACAATGAAAACTAAACGTAAAAACGCTCCTTATTTAGCAGAGCAAGCCCAAGACAGCGCAGAATTGATTGTTTTAATTAGTTCTAAAGCGAGGAATAAAGGCGAGGGGCTAGAGTGGAGTTTATTGGCGCAAGCCATCAAAACCGACCATAAACAACCGCCGGTATGGTAGTCAAACTACTAACACCTTTTGGAAAAATAGGGATTTCAATCCAGCAATGGGAAGGCTAACCCAACGGACAAGGGCGAGAAATCGCCCTTTTTTATGTGTAAAAATCAGTTTTTTTGAAATTATCACTTGAAAAAGTGATTTTATTTTTCCTAAATAAAACAAGCTAAAGCTGTACGCCCAAAGGCTTTATCTGTTTAAATGGAAAAGTGGAAAAATTTTTCAAAACTTTTCTTACAACACTTTCAACAAAGTTTTTTCTCTCTTAATTCTTTAAAGTAGTTTAATAAGAGAGTTGAATAAACCGCTTTAAAATTCTTGTTATTGAATCACAACCAAAAGGAAATTATGGTAAGCAAAGGGGCAAAAGATGACTTGAACACTTTGGTAAAAGGTATATATAAAGCAGTCACCACGGCAATAGAAGAAAAGCTAAAAACGTTCAACGATGAGCACTACACAGCCAGTCCCTTATTTAAAATACATAGCGACGTTTTTGATAATGGCGAAAAGCGAGAAGGAATGTTGGATGGCAATGGATAGTTATATAGAAAATCCTCCTACGGATAACTCCAGTGAATAATTTTTCAAGGGTTACCGCTTTAAGCTCTAAGTCTTGTTGGCGGTAACGTGTAACGGGCTCAGAAACTGTGATCACTGGAATACAGCAAAGGGCAAAACCTTTCTCATTACACGCTACCATAGATAGACACGCTTGAAGTTCTAAACTTTCTCGGTGTTCTTTAGGTGTGTGCAAACCACGCATAAAAAACACGTTTGAGGCGTGTTGCGCCACAAGTAAATTATTCGAATTTCGAGGTCCGACACTACTTTTTCTAGTGCGGTTCAAAATCTAATAGAAATAGCTACAATAAGTCAAGAGTTTTTTTATTAAAGAAGATAAATGATCACTAAAACTACTACAGCTTATACTCGAATAAAAATTCACAAGAATTGAATAAATAATATTTTAAAGGACACGATATTTTAGAGTTAAAACCTAAAATATAATCCATTGATTTTATTGAGTTTAATTCTTTAAATTGAATTTTTAATCTTATTCCTAAAAAGACATATTAAAAATATGCCAGGATATCCTATTTATTGGGATATTAAAATCGCTAAAATAATCCAAACTATTGATAACAAAAATTTAAAGACCAATTTAACGTTTCTCAGTTTATGTGGTTAAACTTGCTATTTAAGGGTATTTTTCCCATCTGACTGTTTCTTTTTTCCAGCCATAAAAAGGGAATTACATTTCGTAAAGCCCTATTCTATAAGGTTTTGGACAATTTAATTCCGTTTAATTCAACATTCATCCGCATTTCTCATTTTTAGTGGCTGGTTACAACAAACTAATTTGAACGGAAAAGAATTTAAGCTCAAATTAATCTGACAAGTAGTTAATGTAAATGGAGCTGTATGGTTGGGGGCCCTTCTACACATTATTATAATGAGCACATATTCAATTAACACCAAAGAACTAAATCCTATGCAATACAGAACGTAGTCCTTGAAGTAAGCGAGCTTAATTTTTTGCTCAGATCAAAACATGGTTTTTTATCATTAATTTTCGTCTTCTTGTTTAATAAAGGCTTCGTTTATTTCGAATTGCGCTTTATCACGTAAGGCTTGTAAAAGTTGCGTGCGCAATTCAAATTGGCGGGCTTGATTTAATTGAGCACCAAATTGTGCCAATTCCTGCTCATTTAATGTACCTTCTTCTACCTTTTCAAGAACAGCAACAATCACATCCCCTTTACTGTTGCGTACCACTTTATACACAGTTTTTTCCTGCTTCGGTTTTTCTATAGAGAAAACACCATTGGTTAAAATCGGATCTTGGGATTCAACAAAACTGAAGGTTTGTGATGAGCTGAATGTGATACCTTCCGGTAATTTATTCGGATGAGCTGGAAGTTCATCCACTAATCGTGTTGCGGTTGCTATTAAGGCTTTTTCGGCTTTCTCACGTTTTAAGAAGCTTTCAATTTCTGCTTTCGCTTCATCTAATGATTTTACCCCTTCCGCTTTATGATCTAACACACGAACGACAACGAAGTGTTGTTCGCCCACGTTCAATGGTTCGGAATTTGTACCACCATTGGCGATGTCTGAATCAAACATAGCTGAAATGACGTTAGGGAAGTTTAATTCAGCCGGGATATTTTTACGGGAAAAATAATCACTTTGTTGAACTCTGACTCCCGCTGCTTGTGCGGCGGTTTCTAAAGATTTGCTGTCTTCAAAAGCTTTTTCACGCACATTTTTCTCAATAGAATAAAAACGATTTTCCAAGAGTGATTTACGCACAAGATCGGCAATTTGGGTTTTCACTTCATCTAATGGTTTTTCTTTACGTTCTTGCACTAAAATAATGTGAAAATTTCCATCAACATTGACCGGCTCACTGTATTTCCCCACCGGAAGCGTGATCGCTGTATCTTCGAAAGTCTTAGGTAATTCGTTTGCATTAATCCAACCCAGTTCACCACCATTTTCCCCTGAAATTTTATCTAAAGAATGGGCCTTGGCCAGCTCAGCAAAGCTTGCGCCATTTTGTAAGGCTTGATAAGCGGATTGTGCCGCTTGTTCGTTGGAAAATTGTATATGCGCTAAACGCTGAGAGATAAATTGTGCTTTATTATCTTGATAATATTGGGCAATCTCGACATCACTCACTTGAATGCCTTTGGCAACATCATCCGCAGAAACTTGAAGATATTGCACTTTCACTTGCTCAGGTTGTACAAAGGTTTTTTGATTAGCTTCATAGTAATTTTTTACTTCATCTTCAGAAACCGTTTGTTTTGCCATTGCTTCTGAAAGCGGTAGGGTGGCTAAACGTGCAACACGTTTTTGAAAGAAAACCTGTGCATTTTCTTTTACTTGAACCGGCACCATAAATTCACTGTCTGCGATGCCTTTTTGCATTTGTTCCAACGTGAGTGCACCACGCAAAATGCTTGCATAAGTGTCAGAATTTAAACGGTTTTGTGCGAGAATTTGTTGGTATAGCCCATTATCAAATTTTCCATTGGATTGAAAATTAGGATCAGAAACGATTGCACGTTTAATCATCTCATCGCTGACATTTAATTTGAGTTCTTGCGCATATTGACGGAGCAATTCTTGATCCACTAAACGTTCAATTAAACCTTGACGCAATGCATTAACAAAGGCAGGGGAGTCGGATTGCGTTAAAAATGATTCACCTTCTTGAGTGGCTCGTGTTTCAAATTCTTGGTTGTAACGCTCCATAAAGGTTTGTTGAGAAATGGTTTCACCATTTACCTTTGCGGTATAGGTGTCGTTTGTGTTAAATAAATAACCGGACATTCCCCCCACTAAAAATGAAACAGTAATAAGCCCGAGAATAAATTTCGCAATTTTGGTATTTGCCGCACCATGCATTTTTTCAATTAACATATTTACCCTTTTAGAAAGACAAAATTTTCAAAATTATAATCGAAAGTGAAAAGAATCGCACCTTAAAATGCGAAAACGCCATGTTCAAATAAGACTTTAATCCCCATAATAATCAGCACTAAACCACCAAAAATTTCGGCTTTGTTTTTAAATTTTTTCCCTAAAAAATGACCGCTCTTTATACCGATAAATGAAATCACCAAGGTCGTCATGCCAATAATCCACACAGCTTCGAGAATGTCGACCTTTAAAAAGGCGAAAGAGATACCCACCGCAAGGGCATCAATACTGGTTGCTAACCCTAGTGTGAAGACCCGTTTCATACTAATGAGATGTGGGAGCGCCTCATCTTCGTCTTCTTCCTTGAAGCCTTCTCGAAGCATATTGATGCCAATAAGTGATAAAAGTAAAAATGCCACCCAATGATCCCAGTCTTGAATCATTCGGCTAAATTGCGATCCTAACAAATAGCCGATAAAGGGCATGATGGCTTGAAAAAAGCCAAAGCAAAAAGCGATCAGCAAGGCCTGTTTCCAACGAAAAGATCGCATGGCTAAGCCTTTGGATATGGACACGGCGAAAGCATCCATCGAAAGCCCTAAGGCAATGAGCCATAATGTATAAAATGCCATGATTTTTCCCTTTATTTACCGATACAAAAGGAACTGAAAATATTGCCAAGTAGATCATCGGAGGTAAATTGTCCGGTGATTTCGCTTAAATGCGCTTGTACTAAGCGTAATTCTTCTGCCAACAATTCACCAGCCTGGAAGGTGGTTAATTGAAATAAGCCAC
Organism: Rodentibacter rarus; assembly: GCF_001998965.1. Lineage (GTDB taxonomy): Bacteria > Pseudomonadota > Gammaproteobacteria > Enterobacterales > Pasteurellaceae > Rodentibacter > Rodentibacter rarus. The sequence goes on along the minus strand of NZ_MLHJ01000056.1, from coordinate 7,933 downwards.
TTTGTAGATGTTCTGCCGCTTTTTCTAAAGCTTCTAAATGACGGCGGCGGGCAAGAAATCCCCCTTCCGTTCCCATTTGGAAGCCCATGGCTTGTTTTAAATGCTCTCGGAGTAACTGCACACCTTGATGAGTTTGTGCGGATAAACGAATGATTTGATAGCCGTTTTCCTCCGTTAAACCTTCTTGCTCATCGCTTAAATCAATTTTATTGCGTACGATAGTGACAGGAATGGTTGTGGGTAATTTTGCTAAGAATTCTGACCGCACTTTTTCGAGATCTTGGCTACCCGGATCATGGCTGTCTAGCATTAAAACGATGTGATCGGCTTGTTCAATTTCTGTCCAAGCTCGAGAAATCCCGATGCGTTCTACTTCATCGGTAGCATCACGAAGCCCTGCGGTATCAATAATATGCAATGGCATTCCATCAATGTGGATATGTTCACGCAATACATCACGGGTTGTGCCTGCGATTTCCGTTACAATGGCGGCTTCACGTCCGGCAAGGGCATTTAATAGACTTGATTTTCCTGCATTTGGACGACCGGCAATCACCACTTTCATCCCCTCACGCAAAATTGATCCTTGTTTGGCTTCACGGCGAACGGCATCAAGTTGTTCGATAATATTGCGTAAATTTGCCTCAATTTTGCCATCGGCCAGAAAATCAATTTCTTCATCAGGGAAATCAATTGCCGCTTCCACATAGGTGCGAAGATAGATGACGGAATCAACCAACGCATTAATTTTATGGGAAAATTCTCCTTGTAAGGATTTCAAGGCCGAGCGAGCGGCTTGTTCGGAGGTGGCATCAATTAAATCGGCAATCGCTTCGGCTTGGGCAAGGTCTAATTTATCGTTTAAAAACGCCTGCTCAGAAAATTCGCCCGGACGGGCTAAACGAATCCCCTCAATTTGCAAAATGCGTTTTAGCAAGAGATCAAGCACCACTTGCCCGCCATGACCTTGTAGTTCTAAAACATCTTCACCGGTAAAGGAGTGGGGAGCTTTAAAATAAAGTGCAATGCCTTGATCCAACACTGTGCCATCGGCATCTTTAAAGGGTAAATAATCTGCCATTCGAGGCGTTGGGCATTTGCCTAGGACGAGTTGCGCCGCATGCGTGGCTAAAGGGCCTGAAACCCTTAAAATACCTATTCCACCCCGTCCCGGGGCGGTGGCTTGGGCAACGATTGTTTCTTTCATAAAAACTCTTTCAAAAATTACCGCACTTTTGTGCATTTAAAAGACAATAGGGCGTATGCGATACGCCCTTAAAATCAGTTTTCAATACATCATATAGAAAAGGCACCTTTCGATGCCTTTCCTTGTCGTTAAGAATTATTTATTACGAGAATGTAATCCTTTCTTCTCTAGCCCTCGATAAATCAGTTGTTGCTGTACGATGGTAATGAGGTTGGAAACTAACCAGTACAATACTAAACCTGCCGGGAACCAAAGGAAGAAAAACATAAAAATCAATGGCATGAAATTCATCACTTTTTGTTGCACAGGATCAGCAACCGGTGTTGGTGACATTTTTTGTAGCAAGTACATTGAAATACCCATTAGGATAGGCAAAATGTAATAAGGATCTTGTGCGGACAAATCTTGAATCCAGCCAAAGAATGGCGCATGACGCAGTTCAACGGCTTCCATAAATGTCCAATATAACGCAATGAAAATTGGCATTTGAAGAAGGATAGGTAAACAGCCGCCTAAAGGATTGACTTTCTCATCTTTGTAAAGCTTCATCATTTCTTGGCTCATACGCTGACGATCATCTCCAAAACGCTCACGCATTTCTTGCATTTTCGGTTGTAACATCCGCATTTTCGCCATAGAAGTATATTGCGCTTTGGTGAGTGGGTATAAAATAGCTTTCACCACAATTGTCACGCAGATAATCGCTAAGCCCCAGTTGGATACAATCCCTTGAATGAAGGTTAACAAGAGGAAGAGCGGTTTAGCGATGAACCAGGCCCAACCGTAATCAACGGTTAAATCAAGGTGGTTGGCAACTTTTGCCATTTCATTTTGCAGTTTAGGCCCTGTCCATAGTGAACTGGAAATGGTTTCTTGTGCACCAGCAGGAATGGTAACAACCGGCCCACGATAGCCTATTGACGCCACATTATTTTTGCTATCGGTGAGACTATAAAGTTGATTATCCACATCCTGATTTGGGATCCAAGCGGAAACAAAATAATGTTGTAATACCGCAACCCAACCGGCTTTGGTGTTGATTGAAAGATTCGCATCTTTCATATCGGAGAAGCTGTATTTTTTATAATTGGTTTCTGAAGAAGAATAAGCCCCGCCGGTGTAAGTCGGCATTGCTACGTTACCCGAGCTTTCTACGAGTGTGTGTTTTAACTGACCATAAGGCTCAACTTCAATAGCTTGGGCGCTTTGATTGTTGATTTTATAATCGACACCAAGATCATAACTCCCCCGTTTTAACACAAACACTTTTTGATAGGTTACCCCGTCTTTTTCAAAAATTAACGGTACGGAAAGGGTATCTTGTCCTTCAGCCAATTTGAAGTTATCGCCTTCAATCTGATACTGTGCACGACCGGATTTGGTATCAATCCCGTTTTTTCCGATCAAACCGCTTTGTGCGATATAAATATGCTCAGGCGAATCTTTTAGCAGGACAAAAGGCGTTTTGGAATCTAATTCGGCATCATATTTTAAGAGTTCGGAACTCACCACATCGCCACCTAATGTATCGACTTTCAAACGCAGTACATCATTTTCGAGCGTAATAAGACGACCTTTGACCGTTGAATCCGACGCAATTGGTGTGGAGGAAGAAGAACTTGCAGGCACATCTGAAGTGATTGAGGTTGTTTGCTCTGCAACCGGTGGTGGATTTTTATCCAATTGCCATTGCTGATAAACAAGGAAAGAAATAAAAAATAGTGCTAACACTAGCAGGCTACGTTTTGAGTCCATTACTTTTTCTCATCGTTATTATGGGTTTTTGGTGGAACAGGATCGAATCCACCCGCATTTAAGGGGTGACATTTTAATACACGTTTTAGTGTTAGCCAACCACCTTTTAACAATCCGTGTGTTTTTAACGCCTCAATACCATAGCAAGAACAAGTAGGAACAAATCGACAACGAGGACCGATCAAAGGACTGAGCGTGACTTGATAAACTCGAATCAAGGCGATTAAGATTTTTGAGCCAAACGAATGTGTCGCTGCCATAATTTTTCCAGCGTTTGACGAAATGTGACGTTATCAAGTTTTGCTATTCCGCCTTTTGCCACAAAAACAAAATCGCAAGCCGGTAACTGATGTTGGCGTAAACGAAAACTCTCACGAACTAAGCGCTTAACCCGATTACGGTCGTGTGCACGTTTTAAGTGCTTTTTGGCGACAGTCAAACCTAAGCGAGGATGGGTGAGATTATTTTGACGGGCAAGAAGTGTCATTTCTGGCGTACTAGCTCGAAACGGTTGTTCAAAAACACTCTTGAATTGAAGGGGAGTTAGCAAACGTAACTCCCTAGAAAAGTTTAATTTAACCACTAAGAAAGCGATTATGCAGATAAACTTTTACGACCTTTAGCACGACGACGAGCTAAAACCTGACGGCCGTTTTTGGTTGCCATACGAGCACGAAAACCGTGGGTACGGCTACGTTTCAATACTGAAGGTTGAAATGTACGTTTCATTGTAATCTACCTAAATCAAAAATATCGTGTTTTGAATTCAAAACAGGGTTAAAAAAATAGAGCGCAATTCTAAACATAAATTGAGCTTTCGTCAAACTAAAGAAAAGGGCGTTTATCAAACAATCATCCATTTCTTTAAAAAATCCAGGGTGGATTATACTGATTTCAGGCAGAATCTCAAGCAACCTTTTTTATGCTTTTCTCTTTTTGAGAGAAGATTTTTTTTCAAGATTATAGTAAAATCCGCAAGAATTTTTGACCGCATTTTAAATTGTAATTTACAACACATTACACAATGGAAAAAAGCATAACTAAGGATAATTTATCGTGAGCCTTTCTAATCTTTGGCAAAATTGCCTTTCCCAATTGCAAGATCAAGTTTCCGCTACCGATTTAAGTACTTGGCTTCGACCGCTACAAGCCGATGTGATTTCTGAACACCAAATCGTGCTTTATGCCTCAAATATGTTTGTAAAAGGCTGGGTGGAAACTCATTATCTCGCACAAATTCATCAAATTTGCCAAACACTTTCACAAAATCCTAATCTACAAATTATCCTTAAAGAAGGCGTGAAACCCGCCCCTAAAACTGAGCCCAAAGAACAAACCAAATCGCAAGAAAGTGCGGTCAATATTGAGTCTGAAATTACAAAACCGCTAAAATTTGAATCGCATCTCAACACAAAGCATTTATTTGAAAATTTTGTGGAAGGAAAATCCAACCAACTGGCTCGCGCAGTCGGACAGAAATTGGCACAAGCCCCTGGTGAGGCTACAGCCAATCCCTTTTTTTTATATGGCGGCACCGGTTTAGGGAAAACCCACTTACTACACGCAATTGGCAATGGGATTTTAGCCAATAAACCCAATGCCCGAGTCCTTTACATTCACGCTAATAATTTTATGCAACATATGGTAAAAGCAATGCGCGATAACAATATGGATCAATTCAAAAAATTTTATCGTTCACTTGATGCCTTGTTAGTGGATGATATTCAGTTTTTTGCTGAAAAAGAAAAAACCCAAGAAGAGTTTTTCCATATTTTCAATAATTTATTTGAAACGGGTCGTCAAATTATTTTAACCTCTGACCGCTATCCCAAAGAAATTGAAAAAATTGAAGAGCGCTTAAAATCCCGTTTTGGTTGGGGATTAACTACCGCAATTGAACCGCCTGACTTAGAAACCCGCGTAGCAATTTTATTGAAAAAAGCAGAAGAACATCAAATGCATCTGCCGGAAGAGGTGGCATTTTTCATTGCTCAACGTTTACGCACGAATGTTCGTGAACTGGAAGGTGCGCTTAATCGTGTCAAGGCGATGCAAGATTTTAAAGGCGGTGATATTAATATTGATTTTGTGCGTGAAACCCTCAAAGATATTCTTGCTTTACAGGAACGCTTAGTGACCATTGATAACATACAGAAAACTGTAGCGGAATACTATCGAATCAAAGTATCGGATTTAAAATCCAAAAGCCGCCAGCGCTCAGTCACTCGCCCTCGCCAAATTGCGATGGCATTGGCAAAAGAATTAACCAACCGCAGTTTGCCGGAAATCGGTCGAGCCTTTGATCGGGATCATACTACGGTATTGAATGCTTGCCGTGAAGTGCCAAAATTTCGTGAGAAAGATAACAGTATCCAAGAAGATTGGGCGAATTTGATTCGTACTTTATCCGCATAAGGAGACAATATGCAATTTAGTATTTCTAGAGAAAATCTTTTAAAGCCATTACAACAAGTTTGTGGCGTATTAACCGGTCGTCCAAATATTCCCGTATTAAATAATGTATTACTTCAAATTGAAGGTAACCGTTTAACGATTACCGGTACTGATTTAGAGGTGGAGCTTTCAACGCAAACCCAACTTTCTTCCTCTACAACAAATGGTCATTTCACTATTCCAGCAAAAAAATTTTTAGATATTTGTCGTACTTTATCTGACGAATTTGAAATCACCGTCACCTTTGAAGAAGATCGAGCCATTGTACAATCGGGCAGAAGTAAATTTAATCTCACCACGATTCCTGCAGAAGATTATCCAAACCTGACGGATTGGCAATCCGAGGTGGATTTTGCCCTACCACAAAATACCTTACGTCGCTTAATTGAAGCCACCCAATTTTCAATGGCAAACCAAGATGCCCGTTATTTTTTAAATGGGATGAAATTTGAAACGGAAGGTAACTTATTACGCACCGTTGCAACGGATGGACACCGTTTGGCAGTTTGTACCATAGCGCTTGAGCAAGAGTTACAAAATCACGCTGTCATTTTGCCACGTAAAGGGGTGTTGGAATTAAATCGTCTATTAGAAAGCAGTGAAGAACCTGCTCGTTTACAAATCGGCACAAATAATCTTCGCATTCATCTCAATCATATTACCTTTACCTCAAAACTCATTGATGGGCGTTTTCCTGATTATCGCCGTGTATTACCCCGCAATGCGACAAAAATTGTTGAGGGAAGTTGGGATGCGTTGAAACAGGCTTTTGTGCGGGCATCCATTCTTTCCAATGAACGTGTACGTAGCGTACGATTAAATTTAAGTGAAAACCAACTGAAAATCACCGCCTCTAATCCTGAACACGAAGTGGCGGAAGAGATTGTCGATATCGTGTATTCTGGTGAAGAATTAGAAGTGGGGTTCAATGTCACCTACATTTTGGATGTACTCAATGCGCTCAAATGTCAACAGGTACGCATTCGTCTAACGGATGCCTCCTCTAGTTGCTTAATCGAAAATTGTGAAGATAGCAGTAGCGAATACGTGATTATGCCAATGCGTTTATAAGATGGCAATTTCTCGCTTACTAATTGAAAAATTTAGAAATTTAAATGCCGTAGCTCTTGAATTAGATCGCGGCTTTAACTTTTTGGTCGGCAATAACGGGAGCGGAAAAACCAGCCTCTTAGAGGCAATTTTTTATTTAGGGCATGGGCGTTCTTTTAAAAGTGCGGTCACAAACCGCATCATTTCTTATGATGAACCCCATTTCACGCTATTCGGGAATATTCAAGAAAACCAACATCGGTGGTCAATAGGATTACAAAAACTTCGCCAGGGCAATACTCTTGTAAAAATCAACGGTGAAGATGGAAATAAAATTTCCGATCTTGCTCACCTGCTTCCCATGCAACTTATCACACCGGAAGGCTTAACCTTGCTTAATGGTGGACCAAGCTATCGCCGTGCATTTTTAGATTGGGGTTTATTTCATCATCATCCCCATTTTCATTCTGCTTGGCGCACCCTAAATCGCCTCTTAAAGCAACGTAATGCTGCACTTAGTCAGCATAAACCTTATTCTGAAATAAAAATTTGGGATATTGAGCTATCAAAACTTGCTCACGATGTGAGTGATTGGCGTGCAGACTATGCTAGCGCTTTACACACAGATATTGAAAAAACCTGCCAACTTTTTTTACCGGAATTAGAAATTAGCGTTAGTTTTTATCAAGGTTGGGATAAAAATACTGAATATAGTGATTTACTAAAACAAAATTTTGAGCGGGATAAAGCCCTTGGCTATACGTTTTCCGGCCCACAAAAAGCAGATTTTCGCTTCAAAGCAAATGGATTGCCCATAGAGGACGTGCTTTCTCGTGGACAATTAAAATTACTGATGTGTGCATTACGCCTTGCTCAGGGCGAACATTTAATGAAAGAAAAACAACGCCATTGTATTTTTTTAGTTGATGATTTTGCCTCAGAATTAGACCCGTTTAAACGCACATTGCTCGCCGAACGTTTGCAACAAAGCGATTCACAGGTTTTTATCACCGCCATCACACAAGCGCAATTAAACGAAATGCCCGTAGAAACAGGGAAATTATTTGAGGTGAAAGAGGGAATGATTTACCCACTTTAGTGCCAGTATCTCTTCTATCATTTCCTTCCATAGCATGAGTTAATCGGTTTATCATCTTTGAAAATCATTTTCCATATGACGATGATATTCAGGTAGTCCTTACAAAGCGTGATCCATATCACACTTTTATGAAAAAAGACAAAATGAGAAACAAGTAAATCAAAATTTATTGCTATAATCCGCGCAGCTTAAATTTATCAAACTTAAAGTAAGGAGCTTCAATGAGCATTGCTATCATTATCGCAACCCATGGGGTAGCCGCCGAGCAGCTTCTCAGAACCACTGAGATGTTAATCGGTGAACAAGAAAATGTGGCATTTATTGATTTTGTCCCGGGTGAAAATGCCGAAATGTGAAAATCTAAACCT
>NZ_MLHJ01000055.1 GCF_001998965.1 Rodentibacter rarus | reverse complement strand
ATTCGGACACACGCAGTGTTTCCCTGCGAACAGAACAAAAAAACAACGGTGTGTAACGGTGACATAATATTGGTAGACCACAATATTATGTCACCGTACTTTTTTATCATTTATTCTTTATTTTCTGATTTTGCTAATCCAATCCCGGCATAGCCTCGCTCACGAATAATGATTTCTTTTGATTTCCGGATCATATTTTCAATCGTTGTGCCTTGTACGAGAATAGAGAACGTGACTACGGCATAGGTCATCCCTAAAATGAGATCTCTCACATCCATATTTAACCCCTCGATATGGAATTGTCCCATAGGAATGGAAAGCGCCATCGCCAATGCCAACCCGCCACGTAACGCCCCCCAAGTCAGTACTTGCAGAGTATAAGGATTATATTTGCGATAACGTTTCATCACTTGGAAAGGAAGCCATACACTAACATAACGGCAAATCAAGCAAATGGGAATCGCAAGCGCGATCAAAATGAGACCTTGCCATGAAACGTGAATCAGTAGAATGGCTAATCCGATCAAGATAAATAATAGTGAATTTAGGAAGTGGTCGATCATTTCCCAAAAATGATTGAAATAATGTCTGCTTTGTTTTGAAAATCCGGTGTAGCGTGTCCAGTTACCAATTAAAATTCCGGCAACGACCATGGCTAACGCACCGGAGACGTGGAGCAAATTTGCCAACATAAAACCGGCAGTGGGGATAGTCAAGGTTAACAAAATTTCCAGCGATCCATCATCGGTCGCTGAAATTAAATAATGAGCAAGTAAGCCTATGCCAAAACCAAAGGCAATTCCCCCTAAAGCTTCTTGAAAGAACAGATGTAATATGCCGCTGACGGTGGGTTCTTGACCGCCAAAAGCAACAGCAAAAACCGTGGTGAAAATCACAAGCCCAATCCCATCGTTAAATAAAGATTCCCCTTCAACCTGCATAGCCAAACGTTTTGGTGCTTTTAAGTTTTTAATAATGGCAAGGACGGCAATGGGATCATCGGGAGAAATTAATGCACCGAATAAAATGCAGTAGATTAAATCAATATGCCAGCCAAATAATTGGCTGATACCATAAATCATAAAACCGATAAAAAAGGTGGAAGCAAAGGTAGAAAAAAGAGCGAAGGTGGCGATTTCCCATTTTTGGTTTTTTAATACCGGTAATTTAATCCCCAATGCACCGGCAAAAAGCAGGAAACCAAGAATACCGTTTAATAAAAAATCTTTAAAATCAATACGTTCGACTAATTTTATTGCAATGTCATCTAAATTAAACCAATTAAAATAGCCTAATAAAACGAATATTAAGGAGCCAAACATAGAGGTGGCGGTAATGGCGATAGTATATTGAATATTATCGTTGATTTTTTGTGTGATGAAACTGATTAAAATAGCAATCGTGGCAAGGAAACAGAGGTAAGTATAAATATTCATCGTTGATTTTTCGCAAAGAATAGTTGGTATGCATTAAGTATTTGCCTAGTATAAGCAAACTGTTATTATTTATAAAGTTTGTCTTGGGAGAAATAAAATAATGAAAAGGATTAATAAAATTTTTGTATTTTTACCCTTGATAGGTATTGCATTCGGCATTCATATTTTTAATCAATTTCGTATTTTTGAACCGGTTCGGATGGATTTTAAAAGCCAGATCCGGTTATCTTTTTCTCCCCTTGACTCATTTTGTTTTTTCGCCGTACCGGAATCTGTTCCTGTTTTAGAAAAAAAGCCTATTCGTTTACTCAGTTGGAATATTCACAAAGGGGAGGATCAAGGCTGGCAACAGGATTTAGTTCGATTTTCCCAACATCAAGATATGGTTTTGTTGCAAGAGGCAACAACAGAACAAAATTTATCTTCATTTTCGACCGCACTTTCTGTCTCAGGTTTTGCCTATAAAGGGCGATATTCAGGGGTAAAAACCTTTTCACAGACGATACCGCAACGTTACTGTGGACTTTCTCAGCCTGAACCTTGGATTTTTATCCCTAAGGTGGCGAGTATGATGAGTTTCCCGCTAAATAATGGGGAGGAATTGGTTGTGATTAATGTGCATTTAATTAACTTTGAATGGACACCGGAGGCTTATCAGGCACAACTTGAACGAATTTTTTCCCTTATTCCGCCATCTCAAAGTGCGGTCATTTTGGCGGGAGATTTTAATGCGTGGAATGGGGAACGAAAAAAGATTTTAGATGAATTTGTTACCCAAGCGGGATTGAATGAGGTATCTTTTGTTCCCGATGAGCGGCGGTATTTTTTCAATTATCCTCTTGATTTTGTCTTTGTTAGAGGGATGAAAGTATTATCGTCAAAAACGGAGACAGTGACCTCCTCCGATCATTCACCGATTTGGGTGGCGTTGGCATTTGAATAGCTCAAAGCGGGTGCGATGGTAAAAATCATCTAAAAAATTCACCGCACTTTTTAATTTTTTATAACCCCTATCACAATATCTTGTAAAACCACTGAAAAAAATCTACCGCATTTTTAGCGAACAATGGTACATTTAACGGCGTTTGACTTTTGTCATTTACAGGAAGGATGGATGCAAATTCATTCCATACATTTAATCCAATCATCAAACAGAGGGAAACAGTATGTTAATTGGTGTACCAAGAGAACTGCTTGATAATGAAAGCCGTGTGGCGGCAACGCCCAAAACGGTTCAACAAATCCTGAAATTGGGCTTTGAGGTGATCGTAGAACACAATGCGGGTTTTAAAGCCAGTTTTGAGGATCAGGCGTTTGTCGAAGCCGGCGCAAAAATTGGCACAGCAGCCGAAATTTGGCAATCGGATATTATTTTTAAAGTGAATCCGCCGACAGATGACGAAATCGCACAAATGAAAGAAGGAGCTACCTTGGTGAGTTTCATTTGGCGTGCGCAAAATCCAGAGTTAATGCAAAAATTAACGGCGAAGAAAATCAATGTGCTTGCGATGGATGCGGTGCCGCGTATTTCACGTGCACAGGCATTGGATGCGTTAAGTTCAATGGCGAATATTTCCGGTTATCGTGCAGTGATTGAAGCCGCACACGAATTTGGTAGTTTCTTCACCGGACAAATTACTGCGGCAGGTAAAGTACCACCGGCGAAAGTATTGGTGATTGGTGCGGGGGTAGCAGGGTTAGCGGCGATTGGTGCGGCTAACAGCCTTGGTGCGATTGTTCGAGCTTTTGACTCCCGTCCTGAAGTAAAAGAGCAAGTGCAAAGTATGGGCGCCAGCTTCTTAGAAATCGACTTCAAAGAAGAGGGGGGGAGTGGCGATGGTTATGCGAAAGTGATGTCGGAGGAATTTAACCGCCGTGCGATGGCGCTTTACGCTGAACAAGCCAAAGAAGTGGATATCATCATTACCACCGCAGCCATTCCGGGTAAACCGGCACCCCGTTTAATCACCAAAGAAATGGTGGATTCAATGAAACCGGGTTCGGTGATTGTAGATTTGGCAGCGGCAACCGGCGGTAACTGCGAATATACCGAAGCGGGTAAAGTGGTGACCACGGAAAATCAAGTCAAAGTGATTGGTTATACGGATTTCCCAAGCCGTTTACCAACCCAATCTTCCCAACTTTACGGTACAAACCTCGTTAACCTATTGAAACTCTTATGTAAAGAGAAAGACGGCAATATCAATATTGATTTTGACGATGTAGTATTGCGTGGTGTCACCGTGGTGCGTGATGGAGAAGAAATCCCACCGGCACAAATTCAAGTGTCTGCACAACCAAAACAAGAGGCAAAAGCCGCACCGGTTGCAGAGAAAAAAGAAGCGAAACCAATGGATCCTCGTGTGAAATACGGTGTGATGGCAGGTGTAGGCGTATTATTCCTCTGGCTTGCTTCTGTTGCGCCGGCAGCATTTTTATCGCATTTTACCGTATTCGTCTTGGCGTGCGTGGTGGGCTATTATGTGGTTTGGAATGTCAGCCACGCCCTTCACACCCCATTAATGGCGGTCACCAATGCCATTTCGGGCATCATTATTGTGGGGGCGTTGTTACAAATTCGTCAGCCGTCAGGCAACCTCTTTATTGATGCGTTAGCCTTTGTGGCCATTTTGGTGGCAAGCATCAATATTTTTGGTGGCTTCCGTGTCACACAACGTATGTTAGCAATGTTTAGAAAAGGTTAAGGAGATCGCAATGTCTGAAGGTTTAGTACAGGCTGCGTATATTGTTGCAGCATTACTTTTCATTATGAGCTTAGCTGGGCTTTCTAAACACGAAACGGCTAAAGCGGGTTGTTGGTTTGGCATTGTGGGGATGACAATCGCCTTAGTGGCAACGATTTTTGGGCCTCATTCAGAGGGAACATTCTGGATCATCATTGCGATGATTATCGGTGGGGTGATCGGTGTTCAACGTGCCTTAAAAGTGGAAATGACGGAAATGCCGGAACTGGTGGCGATCCTTCATAGCTTTGTGGGCTTGGCTGCGGTGCTTGTGGGCTTTAACAGCTACGGTTTACACGATATTCCAACGATGCCGAACGGTTTGGATGAAGTGCAACAGGCGCAGTTCCTTGCTGAGCAGGCAACGTTGACAACCATCCATAATGTGGAAGTTTTCCTTGGTATTTTTATCGGTGCGGTCACCTTCACCGGTTCTGTGGTGGCGTTCGGTAAACTCAGTGGAAAAATCAACTCAAAAGCCTTAATGTTACCTCATCGCCATAAATTAAATTTAGCGGCACTTGTTGTTTCTGCATTATTGATGGTGGCATTCTTAAACAATCCGGGCAATATTTTCCCTGTCTTGTTAATGACCGTCATTGCGCTCGCATTCGGCTGGCATTTAGTGGCATCTATCGGTGGGGCGGATATGCCGGTGGTGGTCTCTATGCTTAACTCTTATTCCGGTTGGGCAGCGGCAGCGGCAGGTTTTATGCTGAGCAATGACCTCTTGATCGTAACCGGTGCATTAGTGGGCTCTTCCGGTGCAATTCTTTCTTACATTATGTGTAAAGCGATGAACCGCTCATTTATCAGCGTGATCGCCGGTGGTTTTGGTAATGATGTTCAAGTGTCTTCCGATGAAGAACAAGGCGAACATCGTGAGACCAGCGCAGAAGAAGTGGCGGAATTATTGAAAAATGCAAGTTCTGTGATCATCACACCGGGATACGGTATGGCGGTTGCGCAAGCACAATATCCGGTCGCCGATATTACGGCAAAATTGCGTGAACGTGGTGTGAATGTCCGTTTTGGTATTCATCCGGTTGCCGGTCGCTTACCGGGTCATATGAACGTGCTGTTAGCGGAAGCGAAAGTGCCTTATGACGTGGTGCTTGAAATGGATGAAATCAACGATGATTTCGCTGATACCGATGTGGTATTGGTGATTGGCGCGAACGATACGGTAAACCCTGCTGCAATGGAAGATCCAAACAGCCCAATTGCAGGTATGCCGGTATTGGAAGTATGGAAAGCACAAAATGTCATCGTATTCAAACGTTCTATGGCGGTAGGATACGCGGGGGTGCAAAATCCATTATTCTTCAAAGAAAACACCCAAATGCTCTTTGGTGATGCGAAAGAGCGTGTTGAAGATATTTTAAAAGCCCTTTAAACGCTGTTTAAAAACACCATAAAAAATAACCGCACTTTGGGAAGCTAAAGTGCGGTTATTTTTTGTATTCAATTTACCACCTCACAAACCGTACACCACTATGTTGTAAGAGTAATTTCATTGGATCTTCATCGGTAGCAGTGCTTTTTTCTCTTAGTTCGATCAGTTTCATTCGCAAATGTGCTAGTTCGTGAATGCGTTTGGCAATTTCTTTGATGTGGTGATCGAGCAATTTATTCATTTCTTCGCTGCGCTGTTCCGGATAATGTTCAAGTGCGATGAGTGTTTTGATTTCACTAAGGGATAAATCCAAACTTCGACAATGGCAAATAAAAGAAAGGCGTTGGAGGTGATCTTCATTATATTGACGAAAATTTCCACTGGTACGTTGTGGCGGAGAAAGTAGCCCTTGTTTCTCATAAAAACGAATGGTTTCAACTGTGCAATTTAAGGCTTTGGCTAATTGTCCTATTTTCATGATGCCCCTTAAAAAATAACTTGACTCTGAAGTGACTTCATATTTTATCATTAGCCTCGCTTTTTTAATAATTAAATAAATAAGGAGACAAACGAATGCAATTTAAACTTACTGTGGGATTCACCGCACTTTTGGCGCTATCTATGGCAAATGCGCATAATGTATGGCTTGAACCCACTTCATCACAAGGCGAGTATGTGATGAAATTTGGTCATACGGAAACGGAATCCTATCCTCAACATAAAATCCAATCTTTCCAAGTTTTAAATTCTCAAGGAAAATTAACCGCACTTGATTACCGCTTCAAAGACGGTGAAGCCTATGTAATGCCAAAATCCAGCATCGTTTTTATGGTATTTAATAACGGTGTATGGTCAAAATTACCTAGCGGCAAATATGTGGAGAAAACCAAACGTGAAGCGCCTTCTGCGGAATTTACGACCAATCCGATGAAGATGGGAAAAGCCATTTTAAAATGGGATGAACAATCTTTTAATGCGCATAATGTGGCTTATGAATTGATCCCACAGGCAAAAGCGGAGGCGGGAAAACCCCTTGGCATTTTGGTTTTACACAATGGCAAACCGATTCAAGGGATTAAAGTCGGTATTGGGGAAGATGCTCCTTTTAATCTCACTAACGAAAAAGGCATTGCCGAATTTACGCCCGTCAAAGGCTATAACAAAGTTTGGGCGGAGTTTGAAGAAAATGTTGCGGAGAATCCTGATTATGATCGCCGTTCCATTGAATATATGCTGACCTTTGATGCGCAATAAATGTGAGAGGTTGTGATGAAAATCAGGTCTTTTTTCACCGCAATTTTAACGGCACTTTTCGGCATCTTCTATTTACCGAGTGCCAATGCTCACGCACTTTATGTCTTTGCCCAGTATGATGGGCAAGTGCTTTCGGGGAAATCTTATTATTCCGATATGGCACCGGCAGCGGCAACTTATTTTGAAGTATTCCGTTCCGGCATTGAGGAGCCCATTTTAACCGGTAAAACGGATGTACTGGGTGCGTTTAATATTGCCGTACCGGATGCACCGAATACGACACTAAAGGTTGTCGTAGAAGGTGAGGAAGGGCATAAAGTGTCGGTGGTGGCAGATCGCACAATGGTTTCAAATAGCAGTAACGATAATTTTATGTTACTTCGTGAAGATATTGCACATTTAAAAGATAAAATTTATTTGCATGATATTTTAGGCGGCATTGGTTATATTGTCGGGATTGCAGGGTTGATCGCCTGGTTGAATTCCCGAAAAATTAAACAAGGAGCCAAATAATGCATTTATCTGAAGGCGTGTTGCATACCCCTATTTTATTGACCGGTGCTGCGCTTGCCGCTATTGGTGTGGCAGTCGGTGTTCGCCGATTAGAGCACGAACGTTTACCGCTTACCGCCTTATTCGCTGCTGCTTTTTTTGTTGCAAGCACAATCCATATCCCGGTAGGGTTTGGCAGTGTTCATTTGATTTTAAATGGTATGGCGGGATTATTTCTTGGATGGGCGGTATTTCCAGCGTTTCTCATAGCCTTGCTGCTACAAGTGTTGTTCTTTTCCTTTGGCGGATTTGCTGTCCTCGGTGTGAATCTCTGCATTATGGCAACGCCGGCTATTCTTATTCATTATCTTTTCCGTTCATCGCTACAACCTCAAATGGCATTGAAGACCTGTTTACTAATCGGCGTTGGGGCTGGTGTGATTGGAGTCGGGGGAGCCGCAGCCCTAGCCTCTTTCGCATTAGTGCTTGATAACGGAAAAAATTACATTGATCTCATTTGGTTACTGCTTGTCTCTCATCTTCCCGTGTTTATTTTAGACAGCGTGATTAGTGTCGGTGTGATTTCACTCCTTTGCAAAATGTATCCGGCTGCATTCAATTCCACGACACGGATTTCTTCATGAAAATTCAGGCGTTATTTCAACCGCACTTTCGATTAATTTATCTCTTTATTTGGGGATTTATTATTAGTGGTTTACAAGATCTTACTTGGCTCATCACGCTAAATGTCAGCGTGATGTTTGTTTTTGTCTTGCTCATTTCAATGGGAAAACAAACCTTTTTTCTTTATTTCCAACGTTGGATTCGCTTTTTCCTTTTCATTGTTTTAATGTGGGTGACATTAAGTTGGCAAATTGGAGAGAGAGGAATTGAATTTCATCCTCAAGGAATTCAACTTGCAGAAATATTGAGTCTTCGGATGAACCTTTTGTTGTTTTCCGTTTGGTTTTTTTTATGGAATATGAATGAAACGGTTTTACTACAGGCTCTGGGTAAATTACCTTTGCCTGAAAAATTAAGTCAATTAATTGTGTTGACGGTACGTTACATCGCCCTTTTGAGGGAATTGCGACAAAAAATGGACAGAGCAATGCGTGCCAGAGGGTATCAGCCAAAATTGAATGTAAGAACGCTTTATGTCACAGCACAAAGTGTCACATTATTACTAATTTATGCATTGTTAAAAGCTGAGACAGCACAAATTGCACTGAAATGTCGTGGTTTTCAATTTGGCAAAAGGAAAGAAAATGCTGAGCGTTAAAAATCTTTGTATTGAACGTAATGATAAAACGATTATTGAGGATTTAACTTTTCATCTTGAGGGGCAAAAACGCCTATTTGTTCAAGGCGATATTGGCACGGGGAAAACCACCTTATTACTTGCCTTGCTTGGTTTTGTGCCTATTTCAAAAGGGGAGATTAAACTGTTTGATAAAATTTGCCAAAAAGAAAAAGATTTTGCGCCATTCCGAGGAATAGTGGGAATGTGTTTTCAACATTCTGATGATCAACTTTTTGGCCCAACTGTGTTAGACGATGTCGCCTTTGGACCGCTTAACCAGCAACATTCTCGTGAATATGCCTATCAACTTGCGGAACAACAACTTGAACGTTTAGGTATCAACCATTTAAAGGATCGCACTGTGCATACCCTTTCCGGTGGTGAGAAAAATTTTACTGCACTCGCCGGTGTGCTTGCTATGCAGCCTAAAATGTTACTCTTAGATGAGCCCACTAATGGATTAGATCGAAAAAATATCGAAAAACTGACCGCACTTTTGCGTGAGTTAGGGCTCCCAATGCTCATCTCTTCACATCATCTAGGGTTTATTGAAAAACTGGCTGATGAGGTGATTCAATTATAAAAGGGGAAATTTGAACCTTTCCCCTTAATGTTCTGAAATATCCCCAATGGAATTCTGCCTGAATTCTTATGTGGACCTTGGAATTAGTTCATCCAGAAAAAGTAGGTTAATCCACTAATAACCACAATGCAGAAGAGGTTTAATACCAACCCGACTTTTGCCATATCCGTCTGTTTGATATGACCGGTACTAAAGACAATTGCATTTGGTGGTGTGGCAATAGGCAGCATAAAGGCACAACTTGCTCCACAGGCGATAATCGCCGCAAGAGAAATAGGCGGGAACCCCATGGATTGGGCAACGGAAATCACAATCGGCATAATCAATGCCGCACTGGCTGTATTTGAGGTAAATTCCGTCAGGAAAATAATAAAGGCGGTGAGGGTGACACAAAGTACCCAAAGGGGTTTGGTTTGCACAAATTGCACAATACTGTCAGCCATAATTTTACTTGCACCGGAATCTTTCATTACCACACTAAGGGTTAAACCACCGCCAAATAAAATTAATACCCCCCACTCAACCCGTTCTTGAATGTCTTTCCATTTTGCGGCGTTGGATACGCAAATTAAAATAACCGCACTTAGCGCCACAACGGTGTCAAAGTTTTCGATTTTATTCGGTAACCCAAGGGCATTGGATAGCCAAGGATTGATTAATGAACCAAAGAGCAGTAACGCAGCCATAACGGTAAAAATCACCAAGGTGATACGATTTTTTGAGGTAAACTGAATTCGCTCAATTGTAGGGTTGAAAGGCACGTTGAAGTCCGGACGGAGGATAACCCATAAAGAAAATAACATAGAGGGGAGCAAAAGTAACATCACCGGAAAACCATACCCCAACCATTCTGTAAAGGTAACCGGAATTTGGGAGGCAAGAATCGCATTAGGAGCGCTCCCGACTAAGGTGCCAATTCCTCCGATATTGGCGCTAAATGCCATGCCGAGTAGCACAAAAGCATAAAGACGATAATTATTTCCCACATTAATACCTTTTAGCATACCCAGAGTTAATGGCAGCATCATTGCCGCAACTGCTGTGTTATTAATCCACATGGAAAGAAAAGTGGTCACGCCAAATAAATAGGCAATCGCCAATTTCAAATTACCTTTCGCCAACCGGATAATATAGCCTGCAATGAGTTTATCTAAGGATTGAATTTGCAATACGGCAGCCATCACAAAACCACCAAAGAACATATAAATAATGGGGGTCGAAAAAGGCGCCAGTGCTTTTTGAGTATTGATAAGCCCTAACCCAATGGCTAACACCGGCACAATCAAAGAGGTGACGGTAATATCAAAGGCTTCTGTTAACCAGAGAATGCCAATGAAAATGAGCAGTGCTAATCCTCGATTTTCTTTTGGTGAGAAGGGAAGGAAATGAATTAAAAACAGCATCAAAATAAAATCTAAGGTGAGGATAAGTGTGCTTTTATATTTGGAGAAAAAAGTGGAATGTGTTTTCATCGGGATACTCCTTATATGATTTTTAATCAACAAATTTTTAACAAAATTTAAATAATGGGTCAAATGATTTCAAAATGAAATAAGGCAGGAGAATGAAGTCGATCTTTTTTATAAAAAATAATGAAATTTTGACTGCACTTTTATTATTGGTGTTTATATTCTTATTATTGTGATGAGTACTTACCGGATGGATTTGTGTTTATTCCTCTCTATTATTCAGCCGCAAACGGATATCCGGTCAGTCGATTTTAGCGAGTGTTTTGGGGAGTGGGTGAGAATGAAAGTGCTGGTAGAATAATTGGTGTGGTAAATCCATCAGCTGTTTTTTCAAGCATTGAATCTGATAGCGAAGGGGCTTTTTAGTTAAAAGGAAACCCGATATTGATATATCGGGTCTAATTATTTCAATTAAACATTAAATGCAAAGGGTGGCGGGCTGTGCACCTTTAATGAAGGGCATTTCTTTACTAGAGATCAAAATCGCCAAAATCGTTGGTATCAACTTTAGAATCAATTTGTCCTACAAGATAAGAGCTCACTTCCACCTCTTGCGGGGCCACTTGCACATTATCAGACACCAACCACGCATTAATCCAAGGAATTGGGTTAGAACGTGCTTGGAATGGTAATGGCAAGCCAACGGCTTGCATACGGATATTGGTGATATATTCCACATATTGCACCAAAATATCCTTATTTAAACCGATCATTGACCCGTCTTTAAACAAATAATCCGCCCATTCTTTTTCCTGTTCTGCCGCAG
Source organism: Rodentibacter rarus (assembly GCF_001998965.1). Taxonomy (GTDB): domain Bacteria; phylum Pseudomonadota; class Gammaproteobacteria; order Enterobacterales; family Pasteurellaceae; genus Rodentibacter; species Rodentibacter rarus. Next base: position 3,587 of record NZ_MLHJ01000055.1, on the reverse strand, counting down.
CGAGGAATAAATCATAGGCTTCTTGTTTACATTCTTCGGCAATTTCTGCCATTTCAGGATCGTCTTGACCTGCCGCCATAATGTTTAAAATATGCTGCGTACCGGTTAAATGTAACGCTTCATCACGAGCGATAAATTTAATGATTTTTGCATTACCTTCCATTAATTGGCGTTCCGCAAAGGCGAAAGAGCAGGCAAAAGACACATAAAAACGAATGGCTTCAAGGGCATTCACACTCATTAAGCAAAGGTAAAGTTGCTTTTTGAGGTTGCGTAATGTGACGACACATTCTTTGCCATCTACCGTGTAAGTCCCTTCACCGTATAAACCATAAAGTTGGCTATCACGGATTAAATCATCGTAGTAAGAAGAAATATCTTTTGCACGTTTGATGATTTCTTCGTTGGTGACGATGTCATCAAAAACGATGGATGGATCGTTCACAATATTACGAATAATATGGGTGTAAGAACGGCTATGAATGGTTTCAGAGAACGTCCAAGTTTCAATCCAAGTTTCTAATTCCGGAATAGAAACTAGGGGTAACAGTGCCACATTCGGGCTGCGCCCCTGAATGGAATCCAATAGGGTTTGATATTTTAAGTTACTGATAAAAATATGTTTTTCGTGTTCAGGCAATGCGGCGTAGTCAATACGATCTTGCGACACGTCCACTTCTTCCGGACGCCAGAAGAAAGAAAGTTGTTTTTCGATTAATTTCTCGAAAGTTTCATATTTTTGTTGATCGTAACGGGCAACGTTAACATTCTGACCAAAAAACATCGGCTCTTTTAATTGGTCGTTTTTAGTTTGTGAGAAAGTGGTGTATGCCATTTGGGTTTCCTCTGTTTTTAAAAAAGTGCGGTCGATTTTAACCGCACTTTTAAAGGGTTGATTAATTAGATTTTACAAGCCCCACCTGCACAGCCGTCATCAAGATCTTCTTGGGCATCTTCGGCGCCGTCACGGGTGTTTTGGTAGTAAAGGGTTTTTAAGCCGTATTTGTAAGCGGTTAATAAATCTTTTAACAACACTTTCATCGGCACTTTGCCGTCTTCAAAGCGTTTTGGATCGTAGTTGGTGTTGGCGGAAATCGCTTGATCCACGAATTTTTGCATAATACCGACCAAATGTAGATAACCATCATTGCTTGGGATATCCCAAAGTAATTCGTAGTTATCACTCAAATTTTCATAATCCGGCACGACTTGTTTTAAGATACCGTCTTTTGAGGCTTTCACGCTCACATGACCACGAGGCGGTTCGATACCATTGGTGGCGTTAGAAATCTGTGATGACGTTTCCGATGGCATTAATGCAGTGAGGGTGGAGTTACGCAAGCCAAATTCTTGAATGTCTTTACGCAAACTTTCCCAATCGTAATGTAACGGCTCTTGGGTGAGCGAATCCAAATCTTTTTTATAGGTATCAATCGGTAAAATACCTTGTGAATAGGTGGTCTGGTTGAAATATTCACAAGCCCCTTGTTCTTTTGCCAAGTTCATTGAGGCTTTCAATAAGTAATACTGAATCGCTTCAAAAGTGCGGTGGGTTAAATCATTCGCACTGCCATCGGAATAACGCACGCCGTTTTTCGCTAAGTAATAAGCATAGTTAATCACCCCAATTCCTAAAGAGCGGCGGGCAAGAGAACTCCGTTTTGCCGCAGCAACAGGGTAGTCTTGATAATCCAATAGGGCATCTAAGGCACGAACGGCAAGATTGGCTAACTCTTCTAATTCATCAAGGTGTTCAATTTTGCCTAGATTAAATGCGGAAAGGGTGCAAAGGGCTATTTCACCATTTTCATCGTGAATGTGACTTAATGGTTTGGTTGGTAAGGCAATTTCTAAACAAAGGTTAGATTGACGTACCGGGGCGACTTTCGGATCAAACGGTGAGTGGGTATTACAGTGATCCACATTTTGAATATAGATACGACCTGTTGAAGCGCGTTCTTGCATTAACAGAGAGAAAATTTCGACCGCTTTAACCGTGCGTTTACGAATATTTGGATCTTGCTCATATTTGACATAAAGTGCTTCAAATTTATCTTGATCGGCAAAGAATGCTTCGTAAAGCCCCGGTACATCGGACGGGCTGAATAAAGTAATATCGCCGCCTTTGATTAAGCGTTGATACATTAATTTATTTAATTGCACACCATAGTCCATATGGCGAACACGGTTATCTTCCACACCTCGGTTGTTTTTTAACACGAGCAAGCTTTCGGCTTCTAAATGCCATAATGGGTAGTAAACCGTTGCCGCACCGCCGCGCACGCCGCCTTGTGAACAAGATTTCACCGCAGTTTGGAAATATTTATAGAACGGAATACAACCCGTATGGAAAGCTTCACCACCACGGATTTCACTGCCTAAAGCACGAATTGCACCGGCGTTTACGCCAATTCCCGCACGCTGGGAAACATATTTTACAATGGCTGAGGCGGTGGCGTTGATAGAATCTAAGCTATCGCCACATTCAATTAAAACACAAGAACTGAATTGACGGGTTGGGGTGCGCACGCCTGCCATAATCGGTGTGGGTAAGGAGATTTTGAAGGTGGAGGTGGCATCATAAAAACGCTTGATATAGTCCAAGCGGGTTTCCTGTGGATATTTTGAAAACAAACTCGCAGCAACCAATAAATAAAGGAATTGTGCCGATTCGTAAATCTCACCGGTGACACGATTTTGCACTAAATATTTGCCTTCCAGTTGTTTGACGGCAGCATAAGAAAAGGTCATATCACGCCAGTGATCGATAAATCCATCCATTTCATCCCATTCTTCACGGGTGTAATCGTCTAAAAGGGCATGATCATATTTCCCCATACGCACAAGTTTTTTGACATGATCATATAAACGAGGCGGGTCGAAGTGACCGTAAGCTTTTTTACGTAAATGGAAAATCGCCAAACGAGCGGCAAGATATTGATAATCAGGGGTATCCTTGCTGATTAAATCCGCTGCCGCTTTGATGATGGTTTCGTGAATATCAGAAGTACGAATCCCTTCATAAAATTGAATATGCGAACGTAATTCAACTTGAGAAACCGAAACGTTTTCTAATCCTTCAGCTGCCCAAGTAATCACACGGTGAATCTTATCAAGGTTGATTTGTTCCAGCGTGCCATCACGTTTTGTCACCATTAAACTTTTGTTCATCAGTACGAGCCCTGTTACTATTACGATATTTTTTTGAACACAATATATAGTGTTTATAAAAGAATGTCCCACAAGATAATGTGTTTTTTCATTAGGATCAAGTGATAAATTTTCTGTCAAAATGATTGACAAAAGGTAAGTTATTTAAAAACAAAAGTTTTTTGATAAACCGTAAAAAGAAGAATTTTTTTACTTGAAAAAACAAAAAAAGTGCGGTTAAAAGTTGGGTGTTTTTCGGTATTATGCAGCAGTTGCACAACGTTGTTTTTTGTTATCTTGTAGGGACACACTGCGTGTGTCCGAGTTTTAACCTATTGAAATAATTTGATTTTATAACGGACACACGCAGTGTGTCCCTATGTTTTGGTTAAAATTTCTGTTTTATGCATTTGCTACATAATACCGGAAAAAGCCAT
>NZ_MLHJ01000054.1 GCF_001998965.1 Rodentibacter rarus | reverse complement strand
TCATACTAAAAAAAAAAAACACTCCGTCAACTGTTTTTTTATGAAAATTTATATTTTTTCATTGAGTTTTTTTTCAACCAATTTCAGACGTTTATTCATTCCGTCAATCCCCAATGTCAGGGCGGCGGTTTTCCGCCATTCCTTGTTGGTTTGCAATGGAATACCGGAAGAATAAACACCCGGTTCGGTAATTGGTCGCATCACCATACCCATTCCGGTAATCGTCACCTTATCGCAAATTTCCATATGACCATTGATCACACTGGCACCACCAATGAGGCAGTAACGCCCTACCGTTAAACTCCCCGCCATAATGACGCCACCCGCCACCGCCGTACCGGTACCGATATGAACGTTATGGGCAATTTGGCAAAGGTTATCAATAATCACATTATCTTCAATCACAGTCGCATCCAATGCGCCACGGTCGATACAAGTACAAGCACCAATTTCAACATAATTACCGATAATCACTTGTCCCGTCTGAGGTATTTTAATCCAGCGCCCCCGATCATTGGCATAACCAAACCCATCACTTCCAATGACGGCTCCCGATTGGATGAGGCAATTTTCGCCAATTGAAACATTATGATAAACCGTCACATTTGCCCAAAGTTGTGTTCCAGCACCAATTTTTGTGTTTTTTCCTACAAAGCAATTTGCACCGATAGTTACGTTATCGCCTAATACCACACCCTCTTCAATAACCGCATTTGCACCAATGGAGACATTTTCACCGAAAGAAACATCCTCGGAAATGACCGCACTTTTCGCAATGCCTTGCGCCGCTTTCGGTGTGGTATCCATATACTGTGCCAAAATGGCATAGGCCACATAGGGATCTTTGACAATCAATAAATGGCTTTCCGGTGCGCAAAATTCTACATCCGCTTCCGATACAACAAGAATGCCTGCTTTAGAATCTTTTAATAACGGACGATATTTCGCATTAGAAATGAAAGTAAGTTGATGGGCTTGTGCTTTATCAAGAGGGGCGATATTCGTTATAACGACATCGGCGTTACCGCGAACGGTAGCGCCGATTTGATTCGCCAATTCTTTTAAAGAATAGGATTTTTGCATGGTCAGAACCTATTATTTTTTCTCTTCTGCTTTAGCCGGAGCTGCTGGTTTTTCCGTGGCAGGGATAGATTTTAACACCTCTTCAGTAATATCTTTCCCTTCAACAGCAAACACCACAGAGTTGGCATCAATCACATAAGTATAACCTTTTGCTTTCGCTAGATTATTGGTTGCTACTTGGATGCTTTCTAATAATTTTGCACGAGCTTCCGCTTGACGCTTTTCACTTTCCTCTTGGAACGCTGCCACTTTTTTATCTTGCTCTTGCATCAACTTAGTCAATGCGGCTTCTTCACTCGCACCAAATTTATTGATTTCTTCTTCACGTTTTTGAATTTCGGCTTGACGTAAACGTGGTGCATCTTTTTGTAATGCCGCCACTTTTGCTTCGACTTTTTTGCGTGAGGCTGCAATTTTGTCATCAATCTCTTTTTTACTTGCAGCAAGTTTATCTGCTGTTGGTTTTAATTCCGCATCTAATTTATCGGCAATCGCTTGACGATCAGGGTGATTTTGGAATAAGTAACCTGCATTGATAAAAGCAATATTCTCATCTGCTGCTGCAAAACCTGACGCAAGAGCAATACCTACTGAAAGTGCGGTAACTTTTAAGACATTTTTCATTGAAATTTCCTTGTTAAATTAAATAGTTAATGGGCTTGCACCGCATAATGGTTTAGGGTGCAAGTGTTCGCTTTGACTCAGTGATAAATAAAAAGTTCGATTAAAAAGAACCACCAATACTAAATTGGAATTGTTCTATATCATCATTTTCATATTTTTTAATCGGTTTCGCATAGGAGAACACCAAAGGTCCAATTGGTGATTGCCATTGGAAACCAATACCGGCAGAGGCACGGATACGGCTTGGGTCGCTATAATCCGGCAAATTCGGGAACAATGCTTTATCCTGCGCCTTCCATTTGGTATTCCAAACGCTTGCTGCATCAACAAATAATGAGGTTCTCACCGAATTTTGATTTTTTTCTGCGACAAACGGTGTTGGTACAATTAATTCCACACTTGTGGTTGCGATGGCATTCCCCCCCACAATATCGGAACTCGCATTAGAATTATATCCTTCATTTCCCGCCTGATCTCTTACCCAATAAATCGCATTTGGTCCAACCGCACCATAGGCAAAACCACGTAGCGATCCAATTCCCCCCGCTGTGTAGTTTTGGTAGAACGGTAAACGTTTACCGCCAAAACCATTCGCATAGCCTAATCCGGCCTTACCTGAAATCACCCAATTATGGGCACGATCAAGCGAGTAATAACCTTGGATATCTGCATTAAGTTTATAATATTTATTGTCAGAACCCGGAATAGTAATACGTCCGCCAATACTTGCTTTTAGCCCTTTGGTTGGGAAATAACCACGGTTTAAACTGTTATAGTTCCAGCCAAAGGAAAAATCAAAATCATGGGATTTAATTGAGTTAGAATCAAAATTCATTGAATCTAAATAAAGCTGACGGTTGTATTCCCGAGAGAAATTACTGATTTTATTATAGGTATAACCTAAGCCGAGATAGTATGAGTTATTTTCATTTACCGGGAAACCAAGTGTAACATTCCCACCGTAAGTTGTACGCTTATAATCAGAAGAGGTGTCGCTATCAGAGTTATCGTAAGTTTCATAGAATACGTTTCCACCTAAACTTACGCCGTCTTTGGTAAAGTACGGTTCTGTATAGCCAAGGTTAATGGTTGTCCCGTAGTCATTACGAGACCCAGCCAAGCTCACCGCTGCCCCGGTTCCTAAGAAGTTTTCTTGTTTGATACTTGCTTGGTAGCTAATGCCGCTCTCCGTACCATAACCCACACCAAAGTTGATACTTCCGGTGTTACGTTCTTTAACTTTATAAACCACGTTCACTTCATCGTTGGTACCTTCAACAGGATCAATACGACTTTCAACGGTTTCAAAAAAACCGGTTCTGTCTAAACGAATTTTACCTAACTCAACCAACTGAGCGTTATACCAAGAACCCTCCTGTTGGCGCATTTCTTGGCGTAACGTGCTATCTGCCGAAACCGTATTACCTTCGAATTGAACTTGACGAACCGATAAACGGCGACCCGCATCAACAACGAAAGTCAATGCAATAGTTTTATTTTCATCATCAAATGTCGGCGTTGTATTAACCGTGGCACTACCATAACCACGCTCCCCGAGTTTGGCACGAATCGCATCCTCAACCGCACTCACATCTGAACGGCTAAAAGTATCATTCAAATGTAAGTGATTTAATAACGGTTGCAATTCTTCCGCCATCCCCCCGACATTCCCTACGATGCGTGCGCTAATTAAATCATATTTTTCACCTTCACTCACATCAATGGTGACTTCCGCTTTAGTTTGTTCATCATTTAATTGAACATCCGTATGGGTAATGCGTGCTTTGGCATAACCATTGTTTTGATAATATTCCTGAATAGCCTGCAAATCCTTATCAAATTGTGTTGCATCAAATTTGTTGCCCCAAAGTTTCCACCACGCATCCGGTTGTAATTCCATTTGGTCTTGTAATGTACTACTTGAAATCGCTTGGTTTCCATTAAAAGTGATCGACTTTAATTTTGCAGTATCGTCTTCGTCAATTTGAAGGGTAATTTCTGCACGGTTATTGGGAAGTGTGTTCACAATCGCTTCAACCTTCGCATTATAACGCCCAACACTTTTATAGTGATCTTTGACACCTTTCACAAATTCATCAAGTTTAGTACGGTTCAATACATCGCCTGATTTAAAACCGTTTGCGTCTAGATTTTGCTTCAACGCTTCTGTCGGAATCAGTGAGTTTCCTTTAATTTGTACCTCTGAAATGATTGGTTTGGCAATAACGCTCACCACAAGAGCATTGTCATCTTGATATGCTTTCACGTCATCAAATCGACCGCTGACGAACAAAGAACGAACGATATTTGCCACATCGTTGTCGGTAACACGTTGTCCTGAACGAACCGGTAGACTTGCAAGAATTTGCTGTTCCAACTCACCTTGAACACCATCCACGCGAATTTCTTTTGCCACAAAAGGGGCGGCGAAAATGCTTGTTGTCGTCCCGAATAATAAACTTGCGATTAGAAGTTTTTTCATCGACTGTATCCTATTTATTATGTCACTATAAAATTTATAAACGTAAGAAATCATTGAAAAGTGCAAAAAACATTAAAGCGAATAGCAATGCCGCACCAATTCGATAACTTAAATTTTGTACCCGTTCGGAAACCGGTTTCCCTTTAATACCTTCCACTGCCAAGAAAACCAGATGTCCGCCATCCAACACCGGCAATGGAAATAAATTCATAATGCCCAAATTTACGCTGATTAGCGCCATAAAGCTAAGAAAATAAACCCATCCAATACTTGACGAGGCCCCTGCACCTTTTGCAATAGAAATCGGACCGCTTAAATTATTTAAGGCAAGATCACCGGTAAATAGTTTGCCAATAACTTTTATAGTTAACCAAGATAATTGAGCTGTCTTTTCTATGCCTTTAGACAGGGCAGCAAGAATATCATATTTTAATTCGGTTCGATACTGCTCACCCACATTTAAAAAGGTGGGACTAATACCTACAAACCAGCGACCTTCTTGATTTTTTTCCGGTTGTATCACTTTGCCAAACACATCACCATGACGTTCAATTTTAAGTGTTATCGGTTGCCCCTTTTCAACCAGTTTCACAAAGTCTTGCCACGAAAGTGCGGTCAAATTTTCAGTTAAAATTTTATCCCCAACCTGTAAATCTGCTTTTTGAGCCGGCGAGTTTTCCACCACTTTAGAGAGTGTCATTTCTACTTTGGCACGAACGGGATTCATCCCTAAGGATTCAAAAGCACTTTCTTTTTCCGGGTCAAACGTCCAATGGGATAGATCTAACTGTTTGTCATAAGTCACATTGGAGCCGAAAGGTGAAAGGGTAATATCCACCTGATCTTCCCCTAATTTTGTGGCGAGTAACATATTAATGGTTTCCCAATCCTCCGCAGGTTTTCCATCAATGGCCACAATTTGCGTATTAGGTTCAATCTGTGCTTGTGCGGCAATAGAATTGGGGGTTACCTGTTCTATCACAGGCTTAATACTAGGCATCCCAACCGAATAAATGATCCAATAGGCGAAGATGGCAAAAAGAAAATTGGCTAGCGGACCCGTTGCAATAATAAAGGCACGTTGTAATACGGATTTTTGATCAAAGGCTTGGGATTTTAATCCCTCCGGAATAGATTCAGCCCGACCATCCAGCATCTTGACATAGCCACCCAATGGGATCATTGATAAGGCAAACTCTGTTCCTTGCTTATCTTTACGCCGCCAAATCACCTTGCCAAAACCAATAGAAAAACGATGTACTTTTACACCGCACTTTCGTGCAGCCCAAAAGTGTCCATACTCATGCACCGCAACCAGCACGGAAATGGCAATAAGAAAAGAACCCAAAGACCACAAAAATGACATCATCAATCCTTACAAAACAAAGAAGTAAAAATAGGCAAAGAAAGGGACGGCGGCGGTGAGGCTGTCAATGCGATCCAAAACTCCGCCATGTCCGGGAATAAGCTGGCTACTATCTTTAATTCCCGCTTCCCGTTTGAACATACTCTCGGTTAAATCGCCTAAAATTGAAATTGCCACCGTTGCTACTGAAAGTATGACAAAGCCTATGATTCCTCGATTACCCAATAGCATTTCATCGGAAAAATAAATAAATACACAAGCAAGTATCGCAGCGGTGAATAAGCCACCTACCACGCCCTCCCAAGTTTTTCCCGGTGAAACTTTCGGGGCTAATTTATGTTTTCCCAACGCACGACCGGCAAAATAAGCACCGGAATCCGCCGCCCACACAAGGACAAAAACATAGAGTAGTAAAAATAATCCATGATAAGGATCTTGCGTATAGTTATCTAAGCGTAAGCGTAATACGGCGGCTATGAACGGAATTAAGGTCGAAAAAGCAAATAATAATTGAAGGGGTTTATTTTTCCCCCAGTATTTGGTTGAGGTGGGATAAGTGATAACGAACAATAATGCAAGCATCCACCAACCCACAGAATTCATCAATAAAAGCGGAAGGTAGTGTGCAAAAACACGTCCGGCGTTGAGATAATCCCCCTCGGTAAAAAGCCATAAAAAAATAAATGCACCGAGGAATGCCGCAATACACAGGCGGACGAGCGGTTGTTTAAAACGAGCAAATTGTGTCCATTCCCACACGCCTAATGTCGCCACTAAACCTAATGCTAAAGCAAAATAAAAAGGGTTAAATAAAAATAAGGCGCATAGCACCAAAGCAATAAGCACAATGGCGGATAATACACGTTCTTTAAGCATAATTTCTCCGTTTATTCAGTCCCACCAAAACGGCGATGACGTTGTTGATAACTAGCAATAGCCTGATTGAAATCTTCCTCGCTAAAATCCGGCCATAGAACATCTAAAAAGCACAGTTCCGCATAGGCAATTTGCCAAAGTAAAAAATTACTCACTCGTTGTTCACCACTAGTTCGGATTAACAGATCTACTCGAGGTTGATTTTGTGTGGCTAAGTGGCTTTGGAAGGATTGTTCGGTAATCTCCTCCAACGCCATTTCATCTTTTTTAATTTTATCGGCAATTTGTCGGGCAGCTTGAACAATATCCCAACAGCCCCCGTAATTAGCGGCGATATTCAACGTCAGGGCGGTATTTTTTTCCGTTAACTGTTCTGCTTTCGCCATTTTTTCTTGTAATTTTTCACTAAAACGTGAGGTATCGCCGATAATGTTAAGGCGAATATTATTTTTATGTAATTTTTTCACTTCACGATCAAGGGCTTGCATAAAAAGTGTCATCAATGAATTCACTTCCTGTTCCGGTCGGTTCCAATTTTCACTGCTGAAGGCATAAAGGGTGAGCACTTTTACGCCGATTTGTCGAGCGTAACTCACCGCACGGCGAACCGCCGCGACCCCATTCGTATGTCCAAAAATACGCAATTTATTTTGTTGTTTTGCCCAACGTCCGTTACCATCCATAATAATGGCAACGTGTGCAGGGATATTATTTTTATCAAGTTCTATCATAAAAATCAGATTATTTTTGACCGCACTTTTCTCATTGCGCAATCAGTGCTTTTGCCATCGCACGGGCTTTTTCATCAACCTCAAGTACATCCTCAATAGCGCTAATCGTTGTCGCAGGCATAGTAAGCACCGTTTCTTGGTTGATGCGGGCGATATCGGTAAATGAAATGCGTCCTTCTAAAAAAGCCTGCACCGCAATTTCATTTGCAGCATTCATTGCTGTGGTGGCATATTGCCCCTCAGCAAAGGCATCAATCGCCAGTTTTAAATTAGGATAACGGCGGTAATCCGGTTCAATAAATGTTAATTCTTTGATTTTAAAGAAATCCAAAGGTTCAACGCCGGCAAAAGTGCGGTGAGGGTAGGCCATGGTTTGAGCAATAGGGGTACGCATATCCGGGTTTCCCATTTGGGCGATCACAGAACCATCCACATAGCGCACCATAGAATGAATGATAGATTGAGGATGAATCACCACTTCCATTTCGCAAGCTCGAGCGTTAAATAACCAACGTGCCTCAATATATTCCAAACCTTTGTTCATCATCGTGGCAGAATCCACAGAAATCTTTTTCCCCATAGACCAATTAGGGTGCGCAACAGCTTGTGCGGGCGTGATATGTTCAAATTCCGATAAAGGCGTGTAGCGGAAAGGTCCACCTGAGCCGGTTAGAACGATTTTACTAATACCGAGTTCAGCTAATGGACAGAACCCTATTTTCTGCTGAGCCTCAGGTGGAAGGGATTGAAAAATGGCATTATGCTCGCTATCTACCGGCAATAAAGTCGCATGATATTGTTTCACCGCATCAATAAAAATCTGTCCACAAGTCACTAATGCTTCTTTATTGGCTAACAACACCCGTTTACCGGCTTTCACAGCAGATAATGTGGGTAATAAACCCGCTGCCCCGACAATAGCCGCCATCACTTGATGCGCATCGGGGTGGGCTGCCAGTTCACAAATCGCTTTTTGTCCGGCTAACACCTCTGTTGCAATGTTATGCTCAGCCAGTTGACGACGCAGAATATTCGCCGCCTCAACATTATCAAGGGCTGCAAAGTGCGGTCGAAACTTCACACATTTTTCAAACATCTTCTCGACATTTTTACCGCCAACAAGGGCAAAGGTATGATATTTTTCTGGGTTATGCTCAATCACCGATAGGGTGCTTTGTCCAATGGAACCCGTTGCACCAAGAATCACAATATTTTGTTTTTGCATAAAATGTTGACCGCACTTTATATTCAGTAAAAAGGACGCCAATGCGTCCTTTATTTCGCTATTAAGATTATTTTAATTTTAAAAATGCTCGATACGAGCGATAGAAGAAAAACAACGCCCCCGCCACGAAAGCACCTGTTGCGCCCACCGCACCACCGATTTCATAAAGTGCATACACAATTGCATTCACTTTCATCGAGCCGCCATTTTGCTCAAGATCGATTAATTTCCCATAAAAAACATATGCGAGAAATAATAGAAATCCGCCAATGACTAAGCTGGCTACCATATCCACTTTGGGATTTTTCCCAATTAAACCGCCTGACATATTTTCTCCTTAAATTATTGTGATTAAAAATCCAATAATTCTTTTTCTTTCTCTGCCAAAATTTCATCGACTTTTTTGATGTATTGGTCGGTTAATTTTTGGATCACATCTTCCGCTTTATGTTGATCATTTTCACTGATCGCTTTGTCTTTCAACAAGGTTTTGATTTTATCATTCGCATCACGGCGCACATTGCGAATGGCTACTTTCCCTTGCTCACCTTCACCTTTTACGATTTTAATTAAATCACGGCGACGTTCTTCTGTTAATGGAGGAAGCGGCACACGAATTGTAGTGCCTGCTGATGAAGGATTTAACCCTAAATCTGACGTTAAAATCGCTTTTTCAACGGCGCTGATAAGTGAACGATCAAATACGGTTACCGCTAGAGTGCGGGCATCTTCAGCGACCACGTTAGCTAATTGACGAAGTGGGGTTGCCGCACCATAGTATTCCACTTGAATACCGTCTAATAAACTCGGTTGTGCACGGCCGGTACGAATTTTAGCAATATGACCTTTTAATGCCTCAATACTTTTTTCCATACGCTGTTCGGCATCTTGTCTAATCTCATTAATCATTGAATTATCCTTTTATATTTAGCCTAAAGTAAAACAGGGGTGATTCTACTGGATTTTTGATGGTTTTTGAATTGTTTTATTTTGAATTTATCACAGCTTGAAGAACGGTAGAAAAAATAAATGCCCCCCTAATTGGATGGCATGATAATTAAATAATTCTTGAAAATTGTTGACGTTTTGCCGCTGCTCGGGAGTAAGTATCAAAACATAAACAAATATTTCGAATTAATAAACGCCCTTGGGGAGAAACACATAATCCTTGTTCTGTTTGATGAATTAAGCCGTCATTCATTAAAGGCTGAAGCAAGGTTAAATCTTCTGCAAAATGTTCGGTAAACTTAATATTATATTGCTTTTCAATAGTTGAAAAATCTAATTTAAAGTTACAAATAAGTTGCTTAATTACATCACGGCGTAAACAATCTTCTTCGCTTAACACAAGCCCTTTATGTAATGCATAGCCATTTTTTTCCACTAAGGCATAATAGGTTTTAAGATCCTTCTCATTTTGCGCATAAGTATCCCCTAATAAGCTGATAGAGGAAACGCCTAAACCAAGAAGATCACATTCTTCTTGTGTGGTGTAACCTTGGAAATTCCGATGTAATACGCCCTGCGCTTGTGCAATTGCCAATTCATCAGAGGGTTTGGCAAAATGGTCCATACCAATAAACTTATAACCGGCCTCCGCTAAGGTTTCGATGGTTTTTTGCAGAATTGTTAATTTCGTTTCTGGTGGCGGTAATTGGTCTTCTTTAATTTTAGCCTGTCCCGGTACACGACTAGGCAAATGAGCATAATTAAAAATACTCAACCGATCCGGATTAAGTTCAATCACTTTTTTTAGCGTGAACATAAAACTTTCCACATTTTGCAAGGGTAACCCATAAATCAAATCAAGATTAGTGGATTGAAAACCCAATTCTTCAGCTCGTTTTAATAACGCTGCAATAAAATCCTCATCTTGTTCACGATTGACAATTTTTTGCACCGCTTTATTAAAATCCTGCACCCCCATACTCATCCGGTTAAAACCAATTGAGCGTAGGTGATCGAGCATAGAAATCTCAATTTTACGAGGATCAATCTCAATCGAAATTTCTGCGTTTTCTACCACCAAAAAATGCGTTTTTAGCATCGCCATTAAACGGGCTGATTGCGCTTCATCTAAATAGGTTGGCGTCCCCCCTCCCCAATGAATTTGGGTGACTTTTCTTCCTTTAAAGAGCTGTGCACGGGAAATCATTTCTTTTTCGAGGTAATCAAGATAAATATCCGCTTTATGTTGATGACGGGTTATCACCTTGTTACAAGCACAGAAATAACAAAGTTGATGGCAAAAGGGAATATGGACATAAAGGGAAAGCGGGCGATTTGGGTAACGCTCTGCCGCCTGAATAAAATCTTGGTTCGTGTAGTTTTCGTGGAATTCTAATGCCGTCGGATAAGAGGTATAGCGAGGGCCTGATTGATTATATTTCTGTATAAGTTCCTTATCCCAAATCATCTCTGACATTAAATTTCTCCTAATTTTTGTATATCATCAAGCAACTGCTTCAATTCTTCCACAATGTCCTGCTCAAGCTTGGCTTCCGCACTTTCCCGTTCAAGATCAAGACGCATTCGCTCTTGCTTTCCAAGCATTTTTCGAGCCTCATGAGTTGGCATATCCCGTACAATATCATACAGTTCACTCATGGCAGGATAGGGCTGTAAATTTTTACCAAAAGGCATCAATAACATCGTAAGACGAATAACCCCTTCAGAATGATTACATTCCTTCTGTTTCATTGCCTTAGCAATAATTTCAATACTCTCTTTTAAACGGATGGCGCGTTGTGCTTTCGCCTTAATCATAATTTTTTGCTGATGTTTCACTTGTTTTAACAAACGAAATGCATACCAAGACAACACAGCAATAATCGCTAATGCGAATAGGCTTAAAATAATGGTCCAAATCATCTTTTATCTAAACTGGTTAATATCAATTTTCTCAAAAGTGCGGTATAAATCATCGTCATTTTCTTCCTCTTCAATACCGAGCTCATCCATGAGTTCTGCAATGCGGGCAAGACATTCATCCACAAATTGCTGATCTGCTTTACTCAGCGTTTTCCCTTCATCTAATGCATCCAATAATTCATTAAGAATTTCATTATTTTCAAGATTTTCCAATTCTTGCATTGGATCGACTTTCTTCGCTACTTTCACGGCAGGAATAAGCTGACCTTTTTCCGGTTTATTCACAAATTCTACAACTAAAGGAATTTTTTTCTTACTCCCGATTTTCGGATCCTTGGTTTCTTGCTGAAGTTTATTGAGATTACTTTCCCCCGCACTATGACGTGAACCTGACGCCAAACCTTTATGCTTACGTTTTTTCTTATCCTCACGAGCTTTCGCATCAAGCTCATAACGTGTTAATTTTTTACCACTACGTTTCGGCATTTCAGGTTTTTTATCCGCTTTACGCATCGGCATAACATCACTAATTTTACGTGTTTTTTTCTTACGAGCCATTCGTTTTATCCTTTCATAAAATTTGGTGGATTGTATCACTTGAGAATGTTTTTCTCATTAATAAATGGTAACTTTACCTCTCTTTCAAAATTAACGACACACTATTTTTACAGCAACCGTTAGATTATTGCGCAAATCATATCCATTAAAAAATTTTTAAAATAAAAAAAGTTGACCGTGAATTTACGACCAACTCTACCATTGACTATGATACTTTTTAGCTTTCTTCTTGTTCTTTTTCTTTCGCTCTAACAAGGATTTCTTGAATTTCTGCGGCCATTTTTTGGTCACATTCTCGAGCAATATCCCGTAGTGCCGGATTTTTAAAGAACTGGGCTTGAGGATCATACACTTGCGACATTAATTTCACCTCATGACGATCAGCATGGAAATAATATTCCGCAATTTCTTTTGCTACCTCCGGCTCCATACCGAGATTTTCCAGTGCTACCCGACCGGTACGAACAGCGGAATCGAAAGTTTCACGCACCGCTTCATTAACCCCGGCTTCATATAAATCAAAGGTATGGAAACGGTCATAAGCACGGGCAATAATTTTAATATTTGGGTTCACTTCACGGGCAAAATGCACAATATCGGAAGCTTGCGCCTTATTGTCAATAGCTACCACCAGCATTTCTGCTTGCTCTAATCCTGCGGCAATTAAAAACTCACGGCGTGAGGCATCACCAAAATAAGATTTAATGCCGTATTCATTGAAACCTTTGATCATATTTGGATTGAGATCCACCACTGTTGTGGCATAACCGCTTAAACGAAGCAAATCGTTCACAATTTGTCCGAAGCGTCCCATACCGATAATGAGGATAGGGTGCTGTTCATCAATTTCATCAGGCTCGATTTCCTCTGCCACTTCTTTCGCACCATATTTTTCATAAATGACAAGAATAAGTGGGGTCAATACCATAGAAAGCACCACAATAGCGGTCATATTGGCATTGACGGTTTCATCAATTACTCCTTTTGATAAGGCGGCAGCGAAAAGCACAAAGGCAAACTCCCCTCCCTGTGCCATTAAAAGTGCACGTTCTAATGCCGTTTTATGGGTACTTTTTGCTAAACGTGCGACAACATAAATACAAATACCTTTGGTGAACATTAACACTATCACGCCTAACAAAATTAATTGCCAGTTTTCTGCCACCACTTTTAAATCTAGCGCCATCCCGACGCCAAGGAAGAAAAGTCCGAGCAATAAGCCACGGAAAGGTTCAATGTCTGCTTCTAGTTGATGGCGGAATGCCGATTCAGAAAGCATCACCCCTGCCACAAAAGCCCCCATTGCCATGGATAATCCGGCTTCTTCCATTAATAATGCAGCGCCTAATACGACAAAAAGTGCGGCAGCTGTCATCACTTCACGGGCTTTGGCATTAGCTAGAATACGGAAAACCGGATTTAGAATGAAACGACCAATAAAAACCAATGCGGCTAAAGCAAGCATTGCAATGCCGGCAGATTGCCACCACGGCATCGAGGCTTCTGTTTTTTCAAAAGGGGAGAGAAAGGTTACCACGGCAAGCAAGGGTACAATCAATAAATCTTCAAAAAGGAGAATAGAGACGATTTTCTGCCCTCGCTTTGTAGAGAGCTCTTTACGTTCGCCTAATACTTGCATCACAATGGCAGTTGAGGTCAATACAAAACCGGAAGAGGAAACAAATGCCACTTCCCAAGAAACGCCAAACTGTGTGCCGACGATAGTCATTAAAATGGCAGAAATGATCACCTGCATACTGCCTAGCCCAAAAATCTGACGCCGTAATCCCCAAAGATGTGAAGGTTTCATTTCAAGCCCAATCACAAATAAGAACATCACCACACCAAATTCGGCAAGATGAATAATCGCATGAGGATCACCAATTATTTGTAAACCATAAGGGCCGATCACCAACCCGGCGGCAAGGTAGCCTAAGACCGATCCTAACCCTATGCGTTTAAATAGCGGTACCGCCACGACAGCCGCCCCCAATAAAGCAACAACTCGAATTAAATCACCAGCACTTTCCGCTGCCATAGTCACTCCTAACTAAAAACGATAAAAACAATATAAAAAAATCGGGCTATTCTACTTGGTTTTAGTATGAATTTATAGCGATTAAACCAAGAAACAAGATAAAAAAACGTTGTCCCTTGATTTCAAAATAGGCACAACGTTGTTGATTATAGATAAGCGATTAACGCAATGTATCCGGAACCGCAGGAGCCGGTAAGCGTTTTAATGCCGTCCCTTCCAGATTAATATCACCAAAACGAGGATGACCGTTATTCCAATCTTCAACGGCTTGTTCCAGTGCTTCTTTGCTGTTTGCCACAAAGTTCCACCAAATCACCGTTGGGTGTGGTAATGGCTCTCCCCCTAATAGCATGATATGTGAACCGGCTTCAGCCCAAAGATTTAATTCCCCTTGTGCATTTTGGCAATCAAATAATACGGCAAGTTCATCGGCTTTATAGCTTACGCCGTTAACTTTTACTTCACCTTTTAAAACCAAAATACCGTATTCAAAAGTAGGGATAGTCTCAATCTCAAAGGCTTGAGCCTGTTTAAATTGCATATCCACACCCACTAACGGGCTAAATTGGGTTGTCGGTGCGGTATGCCCCAAATAACTGCCGGTTGTCAGTACATAATCAATGCCGTTTTCACTCCACTGTGGTAACTGCGGATAATGCTCAAAATTCGGTTTGATTTCTTGGTCCATGGGTAAGGCAATCCAAAGTTGTACAGCATGTAAATCATGAATCCCTTTTGGTGTTTGTTCCGTATGGCTAATACCATAATTGGCACCGGTTCCAGCGGTCATTAAATTGACTTGTTTTGGACGAACGAGTTGGCGATTACCAAGACTATCTTGATGCCATACTTCACCTTGCAACATCCAAGTAAAGGTTTGAAGATTGGTATGTGGGTGCAATCCCACCTGTAAACCTAAGGAATCTTCTTCAAACTCAGCAGGGCCGGCATGATCTAAAAAACACCAAGCCCCTACGGTTTTACATTGTGCCTGTGGAAGCAGGCGTGCAACAGGAATACCGCCTACATCTTTGGTTTTGGCTAAAATTTTATCGACACTCATTGTTTATTCCTTATTCTGCCCATTGAAAAAATACATTAGCAAATTTGGCTAAGAAACCGGCGGTGCGTTCATCTATCTCTAAGCCCGCACGGCTTAAGTAAACCTCGGGTTGATTTAACACATTAGCCCCCACTGCATGCATAATTTTACGCAAATCCACACCGGAATTAATGCCGCCATAAGCCCCCGGTGAAGCAGTAACAATGGCGACTTTTTTATTTGTCCACACATTTTGACCAAATGGACGGGTGGCAATATCAATCACATTTTTTAATGCTGCCGGCACACTGCGATTATGTTCCGGCGAAACAATTAATACGGCAGCTGCCTCTTTAATTTGTTGACGAACACGATCATAAGCAGGGATCGATTGGCTATCTAAATCTTGAGTATAAAGCGGTAAATCATTAATTTGGACTTCCTCAATTTCAATACCTTGTGGGGCGTTTTTTAAAATCTCATTCGCAACATTTCGGTTAATGGATTGTTGGCTTAAACTGCCAACAATAAAAGCAATTTTAGTCATCGTATTGTCCTTCTAAATTAGATTAATAGGATTTGTCAAAGACGGCATATAATAATGAACCGTTTTTACATTTTCAAACAAAAAAGGACGCATTAATGCGTCCTTATTAGAGAAGTAAATTATTCACGCTCAGAGTCTAATTGCTCGTGATTGTGCTCGACTTCACGCGCTTTTAAATAGCTCTCAATCAATAATTGATATTCTGGGAAAACCGCTTCATAGGCTTTTGCCCATTCTTCTGCATCCGGACGGTTCCAAGTATGTTGAATTTCAGAGCACACTGCCGCAGTATCCATTGGTACAGCACCGGCTTGAACAACACGGGCAAGCGTGATTTCTTGTGCCATTTTTGAATACGTTCCTGAAGCATCAACAACACAAAAAACTTGATAACCTTCTGCAATAGCAGAAATGGCTGGAAATGCCATACATACGCTTGTAATCGTCCCTGCGATAATTAATTGTTTTTTACCTGTTGCTTTAACTGCGGCAACAAAATCCGGATTATCCCAAGAATTTATCTGACCTTTACGTGCCACATATTGAGCATGAGGTGCAGCTTGATGAATTTCTGGAATTAATGGACCATTTGGACCTTGAGGTACAGAAGCGGTAGTAATAACAGGCATTTGGGCAAGAGTTGCAACTTTAGCCAAAGTCACTGCATTTGCACGCAATTCACGAACGTTTAAATCACGAACAGTATTAAATAAACCACTTTGGTGATCAATCAATAACATTACCGCATCTTCAGGGTTAATACGCGGCGCTTGACCATTAAAATTAGCCGGTTGAGTCATAAAATTTCTCCGAATAATAAAAAATATTGAGTTTGACGTATATCCTAGTTAAGTCTAAGATATACGTTGTTTATTTCTCAAAACAACTCTCACATTGTTTCAAGTAGCCGAGTAACGGCTCGCATAATATAGAGGTAATATGGCTCAATTTGTAGATCTACAAATGAGCTTCCCTGTTGCATATTTGGAACAATAAAATGAAACATAATTTAGACTTAAATGATCTTTATTTATTTGTTCAAGTCGTCGATGCCGGAAGTTTTAGTGAAGCTAGTCGTCGCTTGTCCATTCCTAAAACGACCATTAGTCGCCGTATTGCGAAGCTAGAAAAAATACTTGGCGTTGCACTCATTCAGCGGAATACCCATCAATTTGACGTGACACATTTAGGTGAGCAATATTACCGATATTGCCTCAGTTTGGTTGAACAAGTCGAGCAAGCACAGCGTTTTATTGAACAGTAATCAGAATCAAAAGGGCAAATTAGATTAAGTTGTCCTAAAGAATTATTAGATTTATATGTAAATGATATGCTTGCCGAGTTTATGGCAACTTACCCCGACATAGAGCTGTTTGTCGAAAGTACAAATAGAAAAGTCGATTTAATTAAAGAACGCTTGGATTTCGCCCTAAGGGTACGCCCCTATCCTTTTGAGGACAGTGATATAGTGACAAAAACATTTTGTTTATCTCAACATTATTTGGTGGCAAGCCCGAAACTTATCAAAGAACCCTTTAAAACATTGAAACAAATTCAGCACTATCCTGTTTTAACTTGGGCAAAACAAGAGCATTCATGGCCTTTTGAACATCAAAAAGAAGGAATACAACGTATTTCTTATATGCCTAAATTAGTTAGTGAGAACATTTATCTTATCCATAAAAGTGCACTTAAAGGCGTTGGCATAGCTGTATTACCGGAAGTATTAGTAAGAAAAGATTTAAATCAAGAAAGGCTACAAATTATTTCGCCAGAAGGTTGGTATATTCCCAAATGGATGGTACATGTCGCCTATAGTTCAAGAAACAGTTTACAACCCTCTGCAAGGTTATTAATCGATTTTCTGTCCGTCAAATTTGCGGAATCAGATATTGTGATATAAAAAATCCCCTTAAATGATATTAAGGGGATTAGAGTATTTCTAATAAAAAATCTTATTCAATCACATATTGCTGATATTCGGGGTGTTTCTCAATATAGCCTTTCACCACCGGGCAAACAGGCTTAATTTTTAAACCTTTGGCAATGGCATCGTCTAAGACATATTTAACCAAGAAACTGGCTATTCCTCTTCCGCCTAGCGCTTCAGGAACAAAGGTACTGACATAAGCAATCCCCCCTTCAAAGCGTTCATATTTTTCGTAGGCAATATGCCCTTCTTCATGAATTTCAAAACGGTTTAAAGTAGGGTTATCTACAACGTCATAGCTCTTTTTCATCGGTCATCCTTAGCCGTGCAAAACATCACGGATTGATTCGTCTTTAACGAAAACAGATTTGGCATAAGGGCATAATGGCAGAATTTTCACCTGTTTTTCACGAGCAAATTTAACCGCTTGATCCAACATAGTACGTCCAACGCCTCTGCCGTTAAAGCCTTCTTCCACACCGGTGTGATCGATAATAAACATTTTCTCGCCCGCCCAAGTGTAGGTCATTTCACCGGCTTGGACATTGCCTTCTTTTGCAATAAATGCACCGTGTTTACCATCATCTTTTTGTTCAACACTAAACATAGTTACTCCTTCGTTTATCAATTAGTCGGCGAAGAATAGCATTTATTCTATTGATAAAAAAGAGGACGATTTTGAGGAAACACTGTTATGCAATCTCCACAATGAGGGAATCACAATCCACACATAAAAAATGTATTTTTCAGCGAGACCATAATAAGGTTCATATACCCTAATAGCGCAAGTCGAAAAACAAGTGATGAAACGATTTATGAGTGATTTTGGTGCTCAATCCATTAAATTGAAACGAACGTTTACATAGAGTCAGGAAAAGCCTCAAACTGCTCATTTCTTGATGAAGTTACAGTATCAGAATAATGCCTTTTTGAATGATCATTCACATATAATGAATAAAGTAAAAATACTTGCAAATCAAATTGTTTTTATGCAGACTGAGCCAATTTATATTTAACTCGTTTAATAAGGTTTATTTATGCATCATTTTGGTTTTCCTTTGGAAGCAAGCATTATTTTCTTTTCCGTTATCTTATTGTCTATTTACATAGATCTTGTTTCACATCGCCATAGCAAGGAAATTACGGTAAAAAATGCCGCACTTTGGTCGGTGTTTTGGATATCATTGGCGATGATGTTCTATATCTATCTTTATTTTCGTTTTGAGCCTGAATGGGCCGATCTGTATTTAGCAGGTTACGTGCTTGAAAAGAGTTTATCTATAGATAATTTAATGGTGTTTACCGCAATTTTTGCCTCTTTTGGTATAAAAGGGCGGCTACAGCATCGAATTTTATATTGGGGAATCCTAGGAGCATTGGTCTTCCGGGCTGTCTTTGTGATTATTGGTACCGGATTATTTTTAGCAAGCCCTTGGGTTGGTTTCATTTTTGCAGCATTTGTACTTTGGAGTGGCTGGAAAATGCTACAAAGCGGGGATGATAATAAAGAAGATATCGAAGATTATACTCACCATTGGAGTGTTCGCTTAGCAGGGAAACTAATGCCAATATTTCCCAAATTGGAACAAGATAAATTCTTTATCAAACATACAGAACTAAATGAAACCCAACTTTCATCTGTTACCCGGAAAGGTCTGAGATATGCAACACCGGCATTTCTATGTTTGATAGCGATTGAAACATCAGATATTGCTTTTGCTTTTGACTCCGTACCGGCAGTCATTGCGGTAACTCAGGAACCTTTACTTGTTTATGCCGCAATGATTTTTGCAATTCTTGGCTTACGTAGCCTATATTTTATTTTAGCAGCATTAACAAAATATCTTGTACATTTAGAAAAAGCGGTTATCGCATTGCTCTTCTTTATTGGAATAAAAATGGGGATTCAATCGTGGAATCATGCCGTGTTTGATACCGGCATACACATTTCCGCCAATATCAGTTTGTTTATTGTTTTAGGTGTTCTAGCAATTGGTGTGCTCTCCTCACTTGTTTTCCATGAAAAAGAAAAGGAATAACACTTATGATCAACTTAAGTGCTCTAAATTCGCAAATAACAGGTCAGCAAAAATTAGAGGGGGATCTCATCCTCCTCTGATAAAAAATCAGAACTTACTTTAACTTTTTCTAACAAACGTTCATAGGACATTTTTCCATCAATAGCTGAATGAGGTCTAATATAATTATAAAAATGTTTCCTATTAATCTAATTTTTTATTTAAATCGATATCATCAATATAAGTAAGTAATTGGTAAAATTCCATTTTATCTGTTTAATGTGAACCTTCTACTTTATTATTTCACCTTGGTCTTATCGGTTTGATATATTGATGAATAATGCCTAAATTATTTAAATGCCAATGATATTTATCATTCTTTTTTCAACGATAGACGTATCTCATGATATTTCGAAATAATTGACAGATGAAAGAAACATTCCCAGATTGCTTAACATAAGCAAAAACTCGTAGTTTATGAGCAATTTTTGCCGTGCTTTTGTATTCATAATTAAATCTCTATGAGTATTCTAATATGAATATATTGAGCTGTCAGTAGAGGTTTAGATTTTCACACTATAGACAAGTTGGTACCTTGGATTTTTTTATGTAAAAATATGAATTAACCGAACAATAGGTTGTACAACAGGCGTTAGATATTTACTGAATATTTAGATATGTTTTTTAGAAGGTATTGAATAGCTCTTAAAAGTATAAATTCACCAATGAAAGAGTACTATTTCACGACAGGCATAGAGATAAAAAATATCATAAGATAATGTTTATTAAAAATTTTTCAAATAAAAGACTTAACCCTTAATTTAGCAATCAATCATTTTTTACAATACCTTTCTTCACCATATCTAACTTTTCAATTTCTTTTGAAATGGATTGTGTGATCTCACGAGTATTGATTTGATGGATCTAAGGGCAAGGTTTATTCACCATAATTTCAATCACTTGACGATCAATGTGTGGCATACTCTTCGAGGCGATGGCACAGAGGTTATCGATAGTACGGTCGAGATCGTGTTCAACGATGCCTTCGTTGCCGGTTACATGGGTTTCATCCAGGGCCATAAGCACCGCTTTATAACCTGATGCTACGCTGGTGGATACCTTCATTGCACAGCTGTTTGCCGCACCATCACAAATGATACCGCTGATATCGCCAATCATACTGCAAATGCCCATACTGGCGGTTTCAAATTTCCCTGTTAATAAATAGGCAATGCCGGCACAGCTTCCCATTGAGGCGGTGGTGACGGCACAAAGTGCGGATAATTTAGGCAGTTTACTATGAATATAAATCGCCATTAAGTGAGATAAAAATAGGGCACGCAGGCGTTTTTCTTCATCAATGTTCAAATAATCGGCAACAACGACAACCGGCATGGTGGCGGTAATTCCTTGATTTCCCGAGCCGGAATTGCTCATGGCGGGTAAGGTCGCACCACCCATTCGGGCATCGGAAGCGGCCGTGGTTTCGATCATAATTCTGCTGAGTAAATCGTCTGAAATTAAACCGATCCCCACCTGCTTGCGTAGGGTTCGCCCGATATGTAGGCCGTAATCTTCCCTTAACCCCTCGTTGGAAAGAGCCCGATTGAGTTCAGCCGCTTGCCCGATAAAGCGAATTTTATCTAAGGCCACTTCACAGGAAAATTCAAAAATCTCACGGGCAGAAACCTGCTTGAAGATTTCATAGGGATCGGCATCCGCACATTCATTTTCTCTTTTTTCAAAGAGGATCGCAGTATTGCTTTCAATCAAAATGACATTGGTGTGTTGATCTTGAATGACGACTTTTACCCAATCATTTTCTGCAAAAAGCAAGGCTTCAGAATAGAGAATATGCTCCGTTGGGTGAATATCGACACTCACCCGTTTTTGCTCAAGCATGGCTTTCGCCGCCAAAACTTGTTCTCTCGTGATCAGTTTTAAGACTTCCAAGCCCCCCTCAGGATCACCGCCTAATGCACCAATTGCTGCGGCAATGGGCAACCCCACCATACCTGTGCCGGGTACAGCGACACCTAAGCCGTTTTTCATCAAATTAGGGGAAACTTTAGCTTTGATGTGGCTGGGTGTTTTGCCTAAGTATTTTGCCGCCGTTGCTGCCGCAAGGGCGAGGGAAATCGGCTCGGTGCAACCCAATGCGGGTACGACATCACGTTCGACAATATGTAGTAAGGGCGTTTCAATTTGCTGTAATCTTTCTTGGTTCATCATCTTTTCAAAAATGGCGTTATGAATGATTTAATATTAATGGGCCTCATCCCAATTTTTCCCCACACCCACATCGACAATGAGTGGGACGACCAATTCAGCGGCACTTTCCATATTTTGCTTAATGCGTTGGCTAAAAAACTCCACTTTTTCCGACCGCACTTCAAACACTAATTCATCATGTACTTGCATGATCATATCAATATCAGGATCGTGGTGAACCAGCTCATCAAGTTTAATCATGGCTCGTTTAATGATATCGGCTGCCGTACCTTGCATTGGGGCATTAATGGCGACCCGTTCAGCCCCTTTGCGGCGCATCGCGTTGCTAGAGTTAATATCCGGTAAATATAAACGGCGACCGAATAGGGTTTCCACATAACCCTGTTCTTTGGCTTTTTCTCGGATATCCTGCATAAAGGTTTGTACACCCGGATAACGTTGGAAATATAAATCCATATATTTTTGTGCATCGCCCCTTGGAATACCAAGCTGACGGGAAAGTCCAAAGGCGGACATCCCATAAATCAAACCAAAGTTAATGGCTTTGGCATTACGGCGTTGTTCGCTGGTTACCTCATCTAACGGCACACCAAAGATTTCTGCTGCGGTAGAGCGGTGAATATCTTTCCCTTGTGTAAAGGCGTTAATCAACCCTTGATCTTGAGATAAATGCGCCATAATGCGTAATTCGATTTGGGAATAGTCAGCTGCCACCACAGAATACCCCTCACGGGCAATAAATGCTTGGCGAATACGGCGACCTTCTTCATTGCGGATCGGAATATTTTGTAAGTTAGGATCACTGGAGGATAACCGCCCAGTGGCCGTAACCGCTTGATGGTAAGAGGTGTGGACACGTCCTGTGTTCGGATCCACCATTTGTGGCAATTTATCCGTATAGGTGGATTTTAATTTGCTCAAGCCTCGATGTTCCACTAAAACTTTGGGTAATTCATGGCTGTAAGCCAATTCTTCCAGCACTTCCTCGTTGGTAGATGGCGCGCCTTTCGGCGTTTTTTGTAAAACCGGTAAGCCTAATTTATCAAACAAAATTTCTTGCAATTGTTTGGTGGAGGCGAGATTGAAAGTTTGCCCGGCGAGTTCATAGGCTCGAGTTTCCAGCTCAGTTAATCTGGCGGTGATTTCATTGGATTGGATAAAAAGTGCATCGCTATCAATTAACACCCCGGTTCGTTCCATACGGGAAAGTACACTGAGTAGGGGGAGTTCAATGTGTTCAAAAAGTGCGGTCAAACTTGGCTGATTTTTTAATTTTTCTCCCAAAACCTGTTGGAGTTTCATTGTCACATCCGCATCCTCAGCAGCATATTCTGCGGCTTGTTCCAAGGGGATTTGATTAAAGGTCAGTTGATTTTTGCCTTTTCCCGCAATCTCTTCAAAACTGATGGTTTGATGCCCCAAATAGCGTTTGGCGAGATCGTCCATATTGTGGCGCCCGGTGCTGTCTAACACATAGGATTCCAACATCGTATCGAATGCCACACCCCGCACTTCAACACCGTTGCGAGCCAAAATGGTGAGATCATATTTGATATTTTGTCCCACTTTTTTGATGGCGGCATTTTCGAGAATCGGTTTGAGGGCGGAAAGTGCGGTGGTTTTTTCCAGTGTTTTTGGTGCACCGAGATAATCCAATTGCAACGGAAGGTAAGCCGCTTCGCCATTTTCAAGGGCGAAAGAAAGCCCGACAAGGTTTGCCGCCATATAGTTCAGGCTATCGGTTTCCGTATCGAGAGCGAATAAATTAGCTTTTGATAATTTATCAATCCAACGGGTTAAATCGGCTTCTGTGAGCAGGGTTTCATATTGGCTACGATCAATGTGAAATTTAGGCTGATTTTCAACCGCACTTTCGCCGGAAACTGCCGATGTTGCCTGATAAGGATTGATTTTCACCGCTTGTTCGTTAGCCTGAGTGATAGAATCGGCGCCATTCATCACTTCACCTAACCAGCGCTTGAATTCATAGCGTCCGAAATATTCGATTAGGCGGTCATTATCACTTTCACCGAGTAATAATTCATCAGGAGTGATATCCAATGCGACATCAGTTTTAATGGTGGCAAGGGTGTAAGACAAATCCGCATTTTGCTTTTCTGCCAGTAATTTATCCCCTAGCTTTTTTGCTCCACGAATAGGTAGTTCAGCCACTTTGTCGAGATTGGCATAAATTTCAGCCATACCCCCCAGCCCTTGTAGCAGCCCAAGTGCGGTTTTCTCTCCCACACCGGCAACACCGGGAATGTTATCCGAACTATCACCCATCAGTGCCAGATAGTCAATAATGCGTTCCGGTGGGATGCCGTATTTTTCAACGACCCCTTCACGGTCTAATAAGGTGTTGTTCATGGTATTGATGAGCATAATATTCTCATCAACCAACTGAGCCATGTCTTTATCCCCCGTGCTAATCAGTACATTTTTACCGGCATGGGAGGCTTGCACGGCAAGCGTGCCAATAACATCATCGGCTTCCACTCCTTCGACAACGAGAAGGGGAATACCAAGGGCACGGATCATATCGTGAAGCGGTTGGATTTGTTTTCTAAGATCATCCGGCATTGGCGGGCGGTGAGATTTATATTGTTCAAACAATTCATCACGAAAGGTTTTCCCTTTGGCATCAAATACGACCGCAATGTGGCTTGGTTGTACCTGCGAAATCAGGCTTTTCAGCATATTTAATACGCCATACATTGCCCCGGTTGGCTCACCGGCTGAATTGGTGAAAGGAGGAAAGGCGTGAAATGCACGATATAAATAAGAAGAACCGTCCACCAAGACGAGGGGATTTGCTGCGATTTGTGCCATAAAAAATCTCATTTAATAGAATAAAGTGGGGGGCATTATAGCGTAAATTCAGAAAGGGTGCGAACAGGTAGGATCGCGGATTGCGTGTAAAAGATATGACGGGAAAGTTTGCCTATGGCATAATATTTCCCACTCAAAAAATACAAATTAAAGGAAATACAATGTCATTAAAACTGGTTGAAATTGTCGTATTAGGACAAGTATTACGTTTAAATGTGCCACAGGAGCAAGAAGAGGCGTTACGCCAGGCTGCACGCCATTTAGATGGTTTGGTTTCTGAAATGAAAGAAAAAACCGGTTTAATTCAACTTGATCGTGTGCTTTCTATTGTGGCGTTGAATTTAAGCTTTGAGCTTACGCAGGAAAAGAATAAAAATGCCCAAATTGAAGAGGTGTTGAAAACACGGATTCAACAGTTGGATCACTCTTTGGGGAGTATCCGCACAACAAGAGAATAATTTGTGAACAACATCACAATTTTTAAAAATTAAGACTGGCAAAAAAGCGTGCTTTCCGCTAGTATAAGCCACATAAAGATTTCCTGGAGTGTTCGTCAGTGAGCTATGTCCCTGAGCCGATACTTAAAATCTTATAAATCGGTTTCCCGTCATTGGTGTGTAGGCTTTGCTTTTATTTTTCTTCTGAAAAATAAAGGAATTAAGAAACCTAAAAATGACCTTATCGATTTCCTTGAACCGTCGGGTTCAAGGACTACCGCCCGCAACGGCACTCTGGGTCCTTTCTTCTTTTCATTTCTATGAATATTCAGCAACAACGCCAACAAATTCGCCGTCAAATCCGAAAAACTCGTACAAATTTGACCGCACTTCAACAGCAGCAAGCGGCAGAATCCGTCACCCAACAAGCCTTAGATTTAATCGAGCAGAGCCAAGCAAAAAATATCGCCCTATATTTTTCTTTTGACGGCGAAATTTCCACGCAACCTTTGATAGAAACGCTTTGGCAACAAAATAAAAACCTGTATTTGCCGGTGTTACATCCTTTTGCTAAACATCATTTATTGTTTCTGCGTTATTTACCCGATACCCCGATGGTGCAAAATCATTTTGGTATTTGGGAGCCGAAGTTGAATGTTCAACATGTGTTGCCGCTCAATGAGCTAGATATGCTTTTTACCCCTTTGGTTGCCTTCGATAAACAAGGTAATCGACTGGGTATGGGCGGGGGGTTTTATGATCGAACCTTGCAGAATTGGCAACAAAAATCCTTTCTCCCTATTGGTTTGGCGCATACCTGCCAGCAAGTGGAAGCCTTACCCATCGAGCATTGGGATGTACCGCTTTTTGATATTTTGGTTGGATAAATCTATCATTTCAATTTAATTGATAGGTAAAATCAAAAATATTTCCTTTTTCCCCTTGAAATCATTTCAAACGATCTTACTTACCCAGTGTGAACGGCGAAAGCCAATTGACTATCAATGAATAGGGAAAAGATATCAATGAACATAGAAAAATTTACCACAAAATTCCAACAAGCGTTGAGTGAAGCACAATCTCTTGCGATTGGAAAAGATAATCAATTTATCGAACCGGTGCATTTATTGACCGCACTTTTAAACCAGCAGGACGGTTCAATTGCGCCGATTTTAACCGCAAGCGGCGTCAATGTTGCGCTACTACGGAATGAATTAAATCAAGAATTGAATAAATTGCCACAGGTTTCCGGCAATGGAGGGGATGTGCAAATTTCCCGCCAATTAGTTAACCTATTGAATTTATGTGACAAACTCGCACAACAAAGACAAGATAAATTTATTTCAAGCGAATTGTTTTTGCTTGCCGCACTCGAAGAACGGGGGGCGTTGAAAGATATTCTCACTAAGAGTGGTGCTAAAAAAGAACAAATTGCACAAGCCATTGAACAAATTCGTGGAGGACAAAGCGTGAACGATCAAAATGCAGAAGAAAGCAGACAAGCTCTTGAAAAATATACTATTGATTTAACCAAACGGGCAGAAAGCGGCAAACTTGACCCGGTGATCGGACGTGATGAAGAAATTCGCCGAACCATTCAAGTGTTACAACGCCGAACTAAAAATAACCCGGTTTTAATTGGTGAACCGGGCGTGGGTAAAACCGCCATTGTCGAAGGGTTGGCACAGCGTATCGTCAATGGTGAAGTGCCGGAAGGGCTGAAAAATAAACGTGTGCTTTCCTTAGATATGGGGGCATTAATTGCCGGGGCAAAATACCGTGGTGAATTTGAAGAGCGGTTGAAAGCCGTATTAAATGAACTGGCAAAAGAAGAAGGTCGGGTTATTTTATTTATTGATGAAATTCACACCATGGTGGGCGCCGGTAAAACCGATGGTGCAATGGATGCCGGTAACTTGTTAAAACCAAGTTTGGCACGGGGTGAATTGCACTGTGTAGGGGCAACCACGCTTGATGAATACCGTCAATATATTGAAAAAGATGCCGCATTGGAACGCCGTTTCCAAAAAGTGTTTGTAGATGAACCGAGTGTGGAAGATACCATTGCTATTTTGCGTGGTTTAAAAGAACGTTATGAAATTCACCACCATGTGGATATTACCGATCCAGCAATTGTAGCTGCGGCGACCCTTTCACATCGTTATATTTCCGATCGCCAATTACCGGATAAAGCCATTGACTTAATTGATGAGGCGGCCTCCAGTATTCGAATGGAAATTGATTCCAAACCGGAACCGCTTGATCGTCTTGAACGCCGTATTATCCAATTAAAATTGGAACAGCAGGCGTTGAAAAAAGAAGAAGATGAAGCAAGCCGCAAGCGCTTGGAAATGTTAGAAAAAGAGCTGACTGATAAAGAGCGTGAATATGCAGAATTAGAAGAGGTATGGAAATCCGAAAAAGCTACCCTTTCCGGTTCACAACATATTAAACAAGAACTGGATGCGGCGAAAACCGAAATGGAGCAAGCCCGCCGTGCTGGTGATTTGAGTAAAATGTCAGAACTTCAATACGGGCGTATTCCTGAATTGGAGAAACAACTTGCTCAAGCTGAAACCAGCGAAGGCAAAGAGATGACTTTATTACGTTATCGTGTGACTGATGAAGAAATCGCCGAAGTGCTTTCCAAAGCCACAGGTATTCCGGTGTCCAAAATGATGGAAGGGGAAAAAGAAAAACTGTTGCGTATGGAAGAAGAATTGCACAAACGTGTGATTGGACAGAACGAAGCGGTAGATGCCGTCGCTAATGCCATTCGCCGTAGCCGTGCAGGGTTATCAGATCCAAATCGTCCGATTGGTTCGTTCTTATTCCTTGGTCCAACGGGTGTTGGGAAAACGGAATTGTGCAAAACCTTGGCAAAATTCCTTTTCGACAGTGACGATGCGATGGTGCGTATTGATATGTCGGAATTTATGGAAAAACACAGCGTTTCCCGTTTAGTGGGTGCGCCTCCGGGTTATGTGGGGTATGAAGAGGGCGGTTATTTAACTGAGGCTGTCCGCCGCCGTCCATATTCCGTGATTTTGCTTGATGAAGTGGAAAAAGCCCATGCTGATGTGTTCAATATTTTGTTACAAGTGTTGGATGATGGTCGTTTAACCGATGGACAAGGCAGAACGGTCGATTTTCGCAATACCGTGGTGATTATGACTTCAAACTTGGGTTCTCATCTCATTCAGGAACATCAAGGTGAGGGCTATGAGGAAATGAAAAATCGGGTGATATCGGTGGTCGGACAACATTTCCGTCCGGAATTTATCAACCGGATTGATGAAACCGTCGTGTTCCATCCACTTGCAAAAGAAAACATCCGTGCCATTGCAAGTATTCAATTAGAACGCTTGGCAAAACGTATGGAAACCCGTGGCTATGAAATTGTGTTCAGTGAAGCCCTCATTGATTTCATTGGTGAAGTGGGCTATGACCCGGTTTATGGTGCGCGTCCGTTAAAACGGGCAATTCAACAAGAGATCGAAAATCCGTTGGCACAACAAATCCTTTCCGGTCAATTGCTGCCAAGCAGCGTTGTTACTGTGGATTATACCGATGGCAACGTTGTCGCAAGACAATAAACTTCAAATACAAAAAGTGCGGTCATTTTTACCGCACTTTTTTGTCATTTTTTAACACTAAAAATCTTTTTCAATCAGCACTTGTATATATTTTTCCGAATACGAGAACATAGAAGGAATATTACTCTTTTGTTTTTTCCAGCGAAATTGCACTTTAGGGACAAAGCCCAAATACTGCCAGTCTTGTTTCCAGAGTGTTAAATTAAAAGAATAGATTTTATCACGGCGTACTTTATCTAAAGGCAGAATATTACCCAGTGAAGCAAAATCTTTATATTGTTTTAATGCAATTGAAGCGTTAATTTGGCTTGCAATCGAATATCCCCAATTTTGTCGCCAGCCTAATCGCAAGGCTTTCATATCGTTACTATATTGTTTTATGCGTGTTGTTTCACGAATAAAATCTGTGCCTAAATAATAATAGCCTTTTTCTGTTGGCTGCCAAATTATCGTAGCAGAAGCCAATTTAATTGTACCGTTTCGATCCGGCTGGGTGAAATAACGTGGTTGGCTAAACTCCAAAGCGGTTGAAATTTGCCAATTTTTTACAAGGTTGGAACTATATTCTACTCTTGCACCATTTGCCCAATTATAACGATGATTGCCAAGCCATTGTCGTTCATAAAAAGGCTTTAACGCTAACTTATAGTTTGCATTTTGATATTGGTAGCCTAGATAAGTGCGGTTAGTGATTTCATCATAATCGTGATTATCCCAATAATTTTTACCATATAAATTATTGGCAAAATGCAGATAATGCGAACCTATTAGATTCCAATTTTTCTGTACATCAAAATAATAAGCAAAGCCGTGAGCAGATTGTGGCAACATATCATCATTTTTCACAAAACCTGTGTTTTCAATATGTCGCTCACCGGAGGTATTATTGACATTTTTAGTTTGTAAATAATTGCCACCCAATGAAAATTGCCAACTTTCTCGATGATCAATTGCTTGCAAATAATCTTGAATTATTGACCGCTCTTCATTAGTTAAATTGTCTTGGTTTTGTAATACTTGAAAAGCCTTTTTTGCCTTATTATTTTGGTAATCTAAAAATAACGCTCTTGCCTGTTTTATTTTGGCGTAATTGATTAATCTTGGATTTTTTTTTTCGGGAAAGTTTTGATAAATCGGTAACAAACGTTCGACTAAATCCATTCGATCAATACTTAACATATCTGAAAGTAATTTTTCGGTGAGAAGTTGATTATGATTTAGCTGCTCGATAGAGTAAGTTGTTTCATTTGCAATAACAGTACTACTGAATAACCAATAAAAGAAAAGAATTTTATATTTCATATTTAAAAAATCCCACAATAAAATGATTGTGGGACAGTAGTTTATTGTCTATTTAAATCAGAGCCACTAGTAACATATGATACGTCTCTTTTATTATAATATAAAGATCCTTCTTTTATTATACGATTTGGATCTTTTTCAGATTTTATCTCATATCCTGTACTCATTTCAGAAAATGGGCTAGAAACTCCATAAATAATACCTGCGTATTTGCCAGAGAATTTTTCTTGATTATGTATAGCAGAGGCATTTCCTTTAAATTCATATATTTTATTGTAATTAGGGTAATTACCATTAATATATCTAGCTGTTCCTTTATATAACGTTGTATTATTTAAAGAAATATTTACATTTTGGTCATCTATTTTTCCTACTGCACTACCAGAAATTGTTCGATTATCAAAATCTGCTTCTAATCTAATTGTACTTCTAGCAGATGCATAAGTCGCTTTACCTGTTGCATAGCCATCGTATCCAACTTTAAATGTAGATGGTGTGATTTTAGAGTCTGTAATTGTTTCATTAGGCTTTTGGGAATTAA
This sequence comes from Rodentibacter rarus, assembly GCF_001998965.1. Lineage (GTDB taxonomy): Bacteria > Pseudomonadota > Gammaproteobacteria > Enterobacterales > Pasteurellaceae > Rodentibacter > Rodentibacter rarus. Next base: position 8,996 of record NZ_MLHJ01000054.1, on the reverse strand, counting down.
CAGTGTTATTATTCGCAGTATCAACATTTGGTACTGTAATAGAGCCTGTAACATTTTTGCTTGGTGTAGTATTTGGCGAGCTTGAACCACCACCTCCACCTGAACTACAAGCAGTTAATCCTAGTATTACAACCGTGGCTAATAAAGTTTTTGAAAATTTTAAATTCATAATAAGATCCTTATGTTGTTTAAGCATGTTGTTTGTGTAGAGTGATTAAAAATTGCATTAAAATTGTGGTTTGGTTAAAGATAAAATCAACTTCAATTTCTTTATACTGTTCTTTATGTTTAACTCTTTCATTTTGATATTTAACAAAAAAATCAAATACCGTAGAAATATAAAAATTCCTAATTTCTACATTAATATCTCTTTTAGCTAAGAAATCACCTAAATCAGATTTTAAATTTTCTAATGATTTTTGTTTTTCTAGTATGTCTTTAATTAAAGATTCAAGGGAAAGTCGCAAATCATCAAGCAAATTTCTTTCATAGATTTTGCCGTTCTTTTTCTCTAAAGCTACTTCGTAGTGTTCTTTTGCTTCAGGGTAATTATCTAACCAATGTCTGACTTGATTTACGGTTTCTAAAATCTGTTGCGCAATTTCTTGTGGAGCGAGATAACCATAGTTTTTTATCAATGTAAGTTTTAGCTCATTAACTTTTGGGTTATTGGCAAATTTCACCAAATCACATAAATTTCGAATAATGACAAACTGTTGCTCAGGCTCAAAGCAAGCTAAATTTGCTCGTAAAGCCTGAGCTTTATTGATATTTGATGTGTCTTTTTTAAACGGTTGCTGTGTATATTTAATTGTTTTGTTATATTCAACGGCGTATTGATTACAAAATTTGCAGATTTCTGAACCACTTAATCCATCGTTAGTATCAGCCAAAATGCTAGCCGCATAACTTAAAAATGCATTATCAATCATTGTCTACCCTTTATTTATTAAATTTTTGGATAAATTCGGAGCAAATGTTATACTTAACCTCAGTTGCTCACCACAAACTAACTGTGTCAAAAACTCACCTTATACTGTCTAAAATCACACTTTAAGGAAATAAAATGGAAGTCCACGATAAAATTCGAGTAATGAGAGAAATCAAGCAATGGTCTCAGGAGGAAATGGCGGAGAAACTTTCGATGTCGCCGAATGGCTATGCCAAAATTGAGCGTGGGCAAAGTAGTATCAATTTAGATAAACTTCAGCAAATTGCGAATGTGTTTAATATTGATATGGGGGAATTAATTACTTGTAAAGATAGAGCGATTTTCTTTGCAGTGGGGGGAGACAATTCTTATAACTTAACAAATAGCCATTTTGGTACAAACGAAGCATTAACTGCTGAAAATGAAAAATTAAATGCTTTATTGACAATGAAAGATGAGTTATTAAAACAGAAAGAAGCGGAAATTGTGGCGTTGAAAGAGGTTATTGCGTTGTTAAAAGCTAAATAAAATCTTAAATTTGTGTGTATGAAAATAACGATATTCTTATGCTATATGGGAATATCGTTATTTTTGTTTTTTATTTTCTCCCTAAAATCAAAAAGTGACAATCATAGGGATTGTTCTTGTCTTTCTCTCGGTATTCTTCAAATTCAATATGCCATTCAGCTCAATTTAAGGGGGGAAAGGTATCGCCATCAATTTCTGTTTCGTGGTTATCACATTGTGTTCAGCGAAGCACTTATTGATTTCATTGGTGAAGTGAGCTATGACCCGGTTTATGGCGCCCGTCCGTTAAAACGGGCAATTCAGCAAGAGATCGAAAATCCGTTGGCACAACAAATCCCAAATATAAAAAGCGTGGTTATTTTTGAGCTGTCTTAAAATTAATCCTTTTAATTCGAGGACTGCGTTTTGTATTTTACAGAACTCAGTCTTTTTAGTTTTACCTCAATGTGAGTTCATCATTGTCATGATGAATACATTCATTGACTCAATTTTTTTAAGCCAATTGAAATTCCAAACGACTTGCGGCATTTGGGGAAGACACTTTCGAACCGCTGCTTTTTCATTTGCCTAAAATAGAAAGATTCTTTACACTACGCCCGATTTTTTACCTCGCAATTTGAGGTTTATCACTCAACACCCTTCACTTTAAACACTACCTGTGAGTAGTAAAAGGACATCAATATGACTCATAACGTCAATCAATATGGCTGGAAAGCTCTTCTTGGCTCTGCCGTCGGCTACGCAATGGACGGTTTTGATTTACTCATTCTTGGTTTTATGCTTAGTGCGATTTCCGCCGATCTTAATCTTACCCCCGCTCAGTCCGGTTCGTTGGTGACTTGGACATTAGTCGGTGCGGTATTCGGTGGTATTGTCTTCGGTGCATTAAGCGATAAATATGGTCGTGTACGTGTGCTGACGTGGACTATCGTATTATTTGCGGTGTTTACCGGGTTATGTGCACTTGCCCAAGGTTATTGGGATTTATTAATTTATCGCACCATTGCCGGAATTGGTTTAGGCGGTGAATTTGGTATCGGTATGGCGTTGGCAATTGAGGCTTGGTCTGCCCGTCATCGTGCCAGAGCGGCCTCTTATGTAGCATTAGGTTGGCAAGTGGGTGTGTTAGGAGCGGCATTATTAACACCGCTGTTGCTGCCTCATATCGGTTGGCGTGGTATGTTTATTCTTGGGATCTTTCCGGCGTTTGTCGCTTGGTATTTACGTTCCCGCTTACATGAGCCTGAAATTTTTACCCAAAAACAGACCGCACTTTCCCGGCAAAAAACATCAAAATTGGAATCCTTCAAACTGTTGGTAAAAGATAAAGCCACCGCTAAAGTGAGCCTTGGTGTGGTGGTGCTCACCTCTGTGCAAAATTTTGGTTACTACGGCATTATGATTTGGATGCCCAATTTTCTTTCCAAACAACTGGGGTTTAGCTTAACGAAATCCGGTATTTGGACAGCGGTTACCGTATGTGGAATGATGTTAGGCATCTGGGTTTTTGGTCGCCTTGCCGATAAATTTGGACGTAAGCCAAGTTTCTTATTATTCCAATTTGGTGCAGTGCTTAGCATTATCACTTATTCACAACTGACTGACCCAACGATAATGCTCATTGCCGGCGCTTTTTTAGGTATGTTTGTGAATGGGATGATGGGCGGTTACGGGGCATTAATGGCAGAAGCCTATCCGACACAAGCCCGTGCGACTGCACAAAATGTGTTGTTCAACTTAGGAAGAGCCGTGGGGGGATTGGGACCGGTTGTCGTGGGGGCGATTGTTTCAGCCTATTCATTTAGCCTTGCCATTGCCTTTTTAGCCATTATTTACGTCATTGATATGGCGGCGACCCTTTTCTTGATACCTGAATTAAAAGGCAAAGCATTACAGTAAAGTGCGGTTCATTTTGACATTGTTTTTTAATCCACCTTCATTTTAGGGTGGATTTCTTATTTAAAATCTACCGCACTTTCGTGTTAAACTAGCACCAATTTTCCTCCACAAAGGCATTCTCGTGCAGACTACCCGTTCTGTTTCGTTACGTATCGCAAAATATCTTTTTCTCATCATTGCGGTTGCGGGCGTGATCATCTCCCTAAGTTTAGTCATTATGGCAAGCAATAAATCCGATGCGGAAGCCATTAATGTTTCCGGCTCTTTGCGGATGCAAAGTTATCGTCTGTTATATTTGATGGAAAAGCAACCGGATACCGTTGAAAAAAATCTGCGTTTTTATGAAAAAAGTCTCCATGCCCCCAGTCTGGTAGATATTCAACATCAGCTTTTTACACCGGATGGCGTGAAACAATCTTATCAAACGATCCTTAAACATTGGGCGGAAATGGAAGCTTTTGCCCGCCAAAATAATATTCGACAATATAGCCAAAATTTGACGGATTATGTGAGTGAAGTGGATGATTTTGTGTTTGAATTGCAACGCTTTAGCGAACAAAAGTGGTTTTTTGCCTTATCCGTATTGTGTTTTTCGATGTTGCTGATTGTGGGAATGGTGTCTTATGTGATTTGGTTTACTCGGCGCGAGGTGGTGAAACCGTTAAAATTGCTCACGCATGCCAGTATGCAAGTGCAAATGCGACAATTTAATCATATCCCATTGGATACGGAAAACGATAACGAATTGGGGACGTTAGCCCGTGTGTTCACACAGATGTCGGCTGAATTGGGTAAACTTTATTCTCGTCTTGAAGAGGAGGTGAATGAACAAACCCAAAAATTGCGCCAAACCAATCACTCTTTAACCACACTTTATCAAAGTTCTCAATCACTGACGGTAAATTCCATTAATGAGACGATTCTCAGTCAATTGTTGAGTCGTATTCGTGCCAGTGAACATTTACGCTATATTGAACTGGAGGTATTAGGCGCAGAACATTGGGATATCAAATTTGGTGAAAAACAATCAGCGCAACGCGTACAAGTCGAAGAATTGAAGGTTGAAAATGAAACCTTAGGGGTGCTTTTGTGGCAAGCCGGATTGCCTTGTCCGGATCCTAGAATGATGCAAAACCTCGCCCAAATGTTAGCGCGTGCCCTTTTCTTCCATAAAGCCCAAAGGCAACAAGAGCATCTTTTGCTTATGGAAGAGCGGTCAATTATTGCACGGGAATTGCATGATTCTTTAGCTCAAGTATTATCGTTTTTACAAATTCAACTTACGCTGTTAAAACATAATTTGAAGAAAGAAGATGAGCTTGCCAAGCAAAAAAGTCTCACAATCATTGCAGATTTTGAACAAGCCCTTTCCAGTGGTTATGCCCAGTTACGTGAATTGCTGGCAACGTTCAGATTAACCGTTCAAGAGGCAAATTTACAATTGGCATTGGAACACGTGATTGATTCCTTGCGTTCGCAAACCACGATGAAAATGACTGTTAATAGTCAACTACCCTCGCAAAGTTTAAATCCACAACAGCTTGTTCATATGTTACAGATTGTACGTGAAGCCACATTGAATGCGATTAAACATTCAAAAGGGCAATTCATCGAAATTCGTGCACAGACGAATATTGAAGGGGAATACGAAATCCTGATTCAAGATGATGGCATTGGTATTCCAAGTTTAGATGAGCCAACGGGGCATTACGGTTTAAATATTATGGCAGAGCGCAGTCGTCAGCTCAATGCAGAACTCACCATTAGTCGCCGTTCACAAGGTGGTACAGAGGTGAAAATTACCTTGCCACAAACATTATTTTAAGGAAAAGCAATGCAAAGTTTACAACCTTTTCATACCTTCCATATTCAGGTTAGTGCCCATAAAATCATTGAAGTGACAAATATTGAGCAGTTAAAACAAACTTGGTCTGAGGCTAATACACTACATCTTCCGGTTCTTTTTCTTGGACAAGGCAGCAATATGCTGTTTTTAGAGGATTTTAATGGTGTGGTGATCATTAACCGTTTGCTTGGTATCACCCACAAAGAAGATGCCCATTTTCACTATCTTCACGTTAATGCGGGGGAAAATTGGCATCAATTGGTGGCATGGAGCCTTGAACAAGGGATGAACGGACTAGAAAACCTTGCGCTGATCCCGGGCTGTGCCGGTTCTGCTCCGATTCAGAACATTGGCGCTTATGGGGTGGAATTTAAAGATTTCTGTCATTATGTCGATGTGTTGAACTTGGAAAGCGGTGAATTATTTCGCTTAAGCTCAGCAGAGTGTGAGTTCGGTTACCGTGAAAGTGTTTTTAAGCAGCGTTATCAACACGGTTATGTGATTACCGCAATTGGATTAAAACTCGCCAAAAATTGGCACCCAGTGCTGAAATATGGCTCACTGGTGAATTTTGATCCAAATACTGTCACGGCAAAACAAATTTTTGATGAGGTTTGTCGGATTCGACAAAGTAAGTTACCGAATCCAGACGAATTTGGTAATGCGGGGAGTTTTTTTAAGAATCCAGTTGTGACTGCCGAACAGTTCGCTGAAATTCAAAAACTGGCTGAAAATGTACCGCACTTTCCACAAGTGGATGGTTCGGTGAAATTGGCGGCGGGTTGGTTAATCGATCAATGTCATCTCAAAGGTTTTCAAATCGGTGGGGCAGCGGTTCACGAGAAGCAAGCGTTAGTCTTGATTAATAAAGAGAATGCAACGGGGCAAGATGTCGTGAGATTGGCACATTATGTGCGCAAAACCGTAGCGGAAAAATTTGGGGTATTTTTACAACCTGAGGTGCGGTTTATCGGGGCAAATGGCGAAATAGAGAGCGAAAAAGCGATTTCTTAATTTAAAAACACACATATCACTTCAATCATCACACTTCTAATAAAAGGTAGAAAAATCTTATAACGAAAGGAAAATAAAATGACTTTTAAAGAAATTCTAGAGGGGCTTCCAACGATTGCTCATCTATCGGGACTAAATGTGAAACTGGGGGATGAGGTTATTCATCACATTCCGGCAATATCGGGGAAACTGGGATCGCTACGTCTCTATTATGGGCTTGCGGAAAAATTTAATGGAAAATTAGACCGCACTTCTGCGCAACAGGGGATTGAATGGTTTGCCGAACACGTGGAAGACGCTAAAAAGCATCCGGGGAAACATCCTAACATTGATTTGCTTTTCAATGTCATTGAGGAAGGGCAGGTATTGCATCTTGAACCATTAAAGAATTCATAAAAATATTGAACTTTTAATTGGTAAAACCTGTCTTACAGTACAAATTAGTTCAATAAAACCTTTTATTGTGCTATAACTGGACACATTAATTGGCTGATGCCAACGAAAAAAGAAGGGATAAAGATGGATAAAGAAACACAAATGATGTTGGTTCCTCAAGGGAGCATTGAAGGCTATATTCGTGCAGCAAATGAATATCCGATGTTGACGGCTGAGGAAGAGAAAGAATTAGCAGAGCGTTTATATTATAACGGCGATATTGAAGCCGCTAAAAAATTAGTATTGTCTCATCTTCGTTTTGTCATTCATGTGGCTCGTGGTTATTCCGGTTATGGTTTACCCCAAGCAGATTTGATTCAAGAGGGCAATATTGGCTTGATGAAAGCCGTTAAACGTTTTAATCCGGAAGTAGGTGTACGTTTAGTTTCATTTGCCGTACATTGGATTAAAGCCGAGATTCACGAATATGTCTTGCGAAACTGGCGTATTGTAAAAGTGGCGACCACAAAAGCACAACGCAAATTATTTTTCAATTTGCGTAAAACCAAACAGCGCTTAGGGTGGTTCAATGATAATGAAGTGGATATGGTTGCAAATGAGCTTGGCGTGTCAAAAGAAGATGTGATTGAAATGGAATCACGTATGACCGGTGCGGATGTGGGTTTTGATTTGCCAACCGATGATAGTGAGGCAGAAACTTATTCACCCTCACTTTACTTGGAAGATAAGCGCTCTAATTTTGCAGCCGAGCTTGAAAATGAGAATTTTGAAAGCCAAGCTGTAGAGCAATTAAGTGTCGCATTGAAAAATCTTGATGCCCGTAGTCAAGATATTATTAAAACCCGTTGGTTGGATGACGATAAAGCAACGCTACACGATTTAGCGGCAAAATATAATGTTTCAGCGGAGCGTATTCGACAATTAGAGGCTAACGCATTGAAAAAATTGAAAAGTGCGGTGAGTTTTTAGGGATTTTTTAAAGGCATAAAACCTGCTAACCGGCAGGTTTTATTTTTTCTTAAATTTTGACCACATTTTATCTTCTTGCCCACGCCATAAACGTTGAATATTATCGTGATGGCGGTAAACCAGTAAGCAACTTACCAACGCAACAGGGAACGTAAATTCCGGTTTAAACCACCAAACGTAGAAGGGGGCCAACAACGCGGTGATAACTGCACTTAAAGAAGAGTAACCGCTAGCTAAGAATAAAATAAGCCAAATGCTAAAGGTTGTTCCCGCTACCGCCCAAGAAATTGGCGCAATGGCACCAAATGCGGTAGCCACGCCTTTTCCGCCACGAAATTGGAAAAAAATGGGGAAAATATGCCCTAAACAGGCACCAAGTGCTACCATCCCCAATTCAAATTGGGTTAAGCCAAGGTAATACCCCGCCCAAACAGGCCCCATTCCTTTCAAAATATCAAAAATTAGTACGCCCAATGCCGCCCATCGCCCACCAATTCTAAGTACATTTGTTGCCCCGGGATTATGAGAACCATGCTGGCGGGGATCGGGTAAGCCTGCCATTTTACAAATTAAAATTGCGCTGGAAACTGAGCCTAAAAGATAGGCAAAAATCATATAAAGAATGGCAAATAGGCTCATTTTTTACCTCAAAACGATAAAATTGATTCGCTATTCTACCTAAACTTGATAGCATACGCCTACAATAATTTTGACGGGATCTGACTATGGATAAAATTTTTATTGAGGGATTAACGGTATTTGCTCAAATTGGCGTTTATGATTGGGAGCAGCAAATTAAGCAAAAACTGATTTTTGATATTGAAATGGCGTGGGATGCTCAAAAAGCGGCGGAAACCGATGATGTGCAATATTGCCTCAATTATGCCCAAGTGAGCAAATTTATTCTGGACTATGTTCAATCAACATCTTTTTTATTGATTGAGAGAGTGGCTTATGAGGTTGCAGAACAGTTACAACAACATTTTGATATTCCATGGTTACGATTAAAACTCAGTAAGCCTCAAGCCGTTGCTCAAGCCCGGAGTGTTGGAATTATTATTGAGCGAGGGGCGTTATAAAATCATCGTTAGAAGTGAGCTCAAAATAAGTGATTCTGCTCACTTCAACATCACCATATTGACTGAGGGTCAACACTATTTATTTAACCAAAGGGGGAGAGCTATCGTCACCGCCAAGCCGCCGAGTTCACTTTCCTCAGCCCAAACTTTTCCTTGATGTTCTTTTACAACATTTGAAACAATCGCTAGACCTAATCCAGTACCGCCGGTTGTGCGTGTACGGGCTTCATCGACACGATAAAATGGGTGAAAAATTTTTTCAAATTCATTAGGATGTACCCCGGATCCGTTGTCATCAATGCGGATCCTGATAAATTCTTCTTCTTCTTCTTCT
>NZ_MLHJ01000053.1 GCF_001998965.1 Rodentibacter rarus | reverse complement strand
CGAAGAATGTGATAGACAATGCGATTACCAATGTCACCAACACCACGACAGCGAATATTACCAATAACAACGGTAATATCTCGGTGGATGTGAATACGGGTAAAGTGACGGCAGAAAACGGTAAAGCGGTGTCGAACACGACAAACGGACCGATTGCAACGGTTGAAGATGTGGCGAACACGATTAATAACGTAGGTTGGAGAATAGGTAATAACACAGGTGCAATGGTAAATCTTGTGAAAGCAGGAAACCAAGTGAACTTTGTGAATGGCTCGGCAACGATTGCTAACGTATCGGCTGTTAATGGCACTGTAACCAACGTGTCATATGATGTGAATGTTGATAACAACACGATTACTGTTGTAGATGGAAAATTGGTGGCGAATACAAGTAACATCGTGAACCAACTAACCGGCAATTCGACCGTGACTGACGGTAGAGCGAATGCAACCGTTAATAATGTGGATAACAGCAACAAAGTGGCAACGGTTGGTGATATTGTCAACACCATTAACAATGTTTCTTGGGGGGTAACGTCTGGTAATGTAAGTGGCACAAATGGTGAGTTCAGTATCACAGATAAGGCGAATGCGACAGTGAAAGCGGGTGATACCGTGACTTACAACGCAGGTCAAAATATTAAGATCGAGCAAAATGGTAAGACCTTCAATATTTCAACCACGAATAATGTGACATTTAACCATGTGAACACGACAACATTGACGGTAGGTAATGCCTCAGATCCAAGTAACTCAACCAATATCACATCAGGTCCTGATGGGTTAAATGTGAATGGTGATAAGATTACCGGCATAGCAAATGGTACTATTTCTAATAATAGTAAAGATACGATAAACGGCAGTCAGTTATATAACTTAGGGGATTCCATTACGAACATCTTTGGCGGCAATACCACATTTAATACGACAACAGGTCAAGTTGAGGGCTTTGAACGTACACTCAATACAACGGGATTAGCGAAAGATGAAAACTATGTTGCGCCAACATCACCGGCAAATAACATCACAGAAGCGTTTGAACAATTAAACAACTATGTGAATGCCGGTTGGAAAGTTGGCGGTGCAGATGGTCAGACCGTGGAACGTATTTCACCGGATGAACAAGTCAATTTTGTCAATTCTGACACGATCACATCAACGGTTGTTGTGAATGACAAAGGCGGGGCGAATATCTCGTTTAATGTGAATTCAACTGCGATAGCGAAGGCAGCTACAGGTACTGTTTCTGCCAATACCACGACCGGTAAAGCTGAGTCTAATAACTATAACGGTAGCAGACCGCTTGCCACTGTAACAGATGTTGAGAACACAGTTAACAATGTGTATCACACCGTAAATGCAACAAATAGTGATATACAAGTCGTTGCAACGAATGGTACAACGCAGATCAAAGCCGGTGATACGTTGAATTTTGAAGCAGGTAAAAACTTGGTTGTTAATCAAACAGGTAAAAATATTGCTTTTGGTTTAGCTGAAAACATTAGTGTGAATAACATTAATGCAACAGGTTCCATTACTGTGGGTAACACGACGATTAATAATGGCAGTGTAACCAACTTAGTGAACAACCTTAATGCAACTAACAGTATTGCCACTAACAGCAATGGTAAGAATGCCTCAAGTGCCGATGCACCAAGCATTGTAAATGGAACAAATGCAGCAACCGTTAATGATGTATTGAATACAGGTTGGAATTTGCAAGAAAATGGCAAAGCGAAGGACTTCGTGGCAGCTTATGATACCGTGAACTTTGTAAATGGTACCGGCACAACGGTGACGGTGACGACAACCAATGGTAGTACATCCGTTATTAAAGTTGATGTTGTTGCTGATGGTAATACGATTAAAGTTCAACCAAATGGTAACCTGACTGCAAATACCACAAATATTGTTGTGAACAATGGTACGGCATCAGTTGATCCAAATGGCCACGGTAGCAACTTGGTGAATGCGACAACCATAGTGAATACGGTTAACAACGTGAGTTGGAATGTTAATGCTATGGCAAGCGGAACCGGTAAAGTGATCAACTTAGACAAAGATGGTCAACCGACAACGACTCAGGAAGCAACACCGGTTAAAGCCGGCAACACAGTCAATGTTAATGCAGGCAATAACATTGAGATCACTCGTCAAGGTGCGAATATCACCGTTGCGACATCAATGAACCCAACCTTTAATACTGTACAGGTTGGTGGAAATGCGAGCGGTCCGATTATTCGTAGTGATGAAAAAGGTAACCTTGTTATCGGTAGACCTGATGTAGCGAACAACACACTTGTACCAACGCAAATTAAAAATGTTGCACCGGGTACAGATCCAACAGATGCAGTGAATGTTAGCCAGTTGAAAGGTAGTATTACTAATATCAACAACCATATTAACAAAGTGAATAAAGAAGCCCGTGGTGGTATTGCGGGTTCCAATGCGGCAGCAAGTCTTCCACAAGTTTACCTACCGGGTAAATCAATGATGGCGGCTTCAGCCGGTACTTTCAAAGGTGAAAATGCCTTTGCAGTAGGTTATTCACGTGCAAGTGATAACGGTAAACTTATCTTGAAACTTCAAGGTAATGCTAACAGCCAAGGTGATGTTGGTGCCGGTGTAGGTGTCGGTTACCAGTGGTAGTGTCAACCTTATAATATTTAAAGTTTAAAACCCGACTTTAGTCGGGTTTTTTATTGCTTATAAAACTTGTGGAAAAATGACCGCACTTTCTCTCCCTCTCCCTATCAATTTTTACGGTTTTACGGTATGCTATCCGCCATTTTATCAGGTAAAAAATTCCGCAAAGTGCGGTCAAAATTGAAGGTGATTTTATGCAAGAACAATATCGTCCCGATATAATTGAACCGAAAGTTCAGCAGTATTGGGCTGAAAATAAGGTTTTCAAAGCCGTTAAAGATGTCAATAAAGAGAAATATTATTGTCTTTCCATGTTCCCTTATCCGTCAGGTCGTCTGCATATGGGGCATGTGCGTAACTATACCATCGGTGATGTGGTTTCACGCTATCAACGTATGAACGGTAAAAATGTGTTGCAACCCATCGGCTGGGATGCTTTTGGTTTACCCGCTGAAGGAGCGGCCATTAAACACAAAACCGCACCGGCAAAATGGACATACGAAAACATTGAATATATGAAAAATCAGCTCAAAATGCTGGGCTTTGGTTACGATTGGGATCGTGAAATTGCAACCTGTAAACCGGAATACTACAAATGGGAGCAATGGTTTTTTACCGAGCTTTATAAAAAAGGTTTAGTGTATAAGAAAACCTCAACGGTAAACTGGTGTCCGAATGATGAAACCGTACTGGCAAACGAACAGGTGCATGACGGTTGTTGCTGGCGTTGTGATACTCCGGTGGAACAAAAAGAAATTCCTCAATGGTTTATTAAAATCACCGATTATGCCGAGCAATTATTAGGCGGCTTGGATAATCTTCCACAATGGCCGGATATGGTGAAAACCATGCAACGCAACTGGATTGGACGCTCTGAAGGGGTAGAAATTACCTTTGATGTTGCGGATACCAATGAAAAAGTCGCCGTTTACACCACCCGTCCGGATACCTTCTATGGTGTTAGCTATTTAGGCATTGCCGCCGCTCATCCTTTGGCGGGCCTGGCGGCACAAAACAACCCTGAATTAGCCGCTTTCATTCAAGAAGCCAAAAATGCCAAAGTAGCCGAAGCCGATCTTGCCACGATGGAGAAAAAAGGTATGGCGACAGGCTTGTTCGCTCTTCATCCCCTAACCGGTGAAAAATTACCGATTTGGGTGGCAAACTTTGTGCTTATGCACTATGGCACAGGTGCAGTGATGGCAGTACCTGCCCACGACCAACGAGACTATGAGTTCGCCCAAAAATATGCCTTGCCATTAAAACAAGTGATCGCGCCGGTTGAGGGTCAAAAGATTGATTTAGCCAAAGAAGCCTTCACCGAACACGGGGTGTTAATCAATTCTGCTGAATTTGACGGCTTGGATTTCGATGACGCCTTTAACGGTATCGCCGATAAACTTGAGAAATTAGGTGTGGGTAAACGCCAAGTAAACTACCGCTTGCGTGATTGGGGCGTATCCCGTCAACGTTATTGGGGAGCGCCAATTCCAATGCTCACCCTTGAAAACGGTGAGGTCGTGCCGGCTCCATTGGAAGATTTACCGATTATTCTCCCTGAAGATGTGGTGATGGATGGGGTGAAAAGCCCGATTAAAGCCGATCCAAATTGGGCGAAAACCACTTTTAAGGGTGCGCCTGCGTTAAAAGAAACGGATACCTTTGATACCTTTATGGAATCTTCCTGGTATTACGCCCGTTACACTTCCCCAACCTTTGCAGAAGCCATGTTAGATAAAGAGGAAGCCAATTATTGGTTACCGGTGGATCAATATATCGGTGGTATCGAGCATGCCACAATGCACTTGCTCTACTTCCGCTTCTTCCACAAACTCTTGCGTGATGCCGGTTTTGTGACAAGTGATGAACCAACGGTGAAATTATTATGTCAAGGGATGGTGTTGGCAGATGCCTTCTATTACACTAGCCCAACTAACGAGCGGATTTGGGTAAGCCCAACCCAAGTTACCCTTGAACGTGATGAAAAAGGCCGTATTATCAAAGCAACCGATCCAGAAGGACGTGAACTGGTTCATTCCGGTATGACCAAAATGTCGAAATCGAAAAACAACGGTATCGACCCGCAGGAAATGGTGGAAAAATACGGTGCAGATACCGTTCGCTTGTTTATGATGTTCGCCTCCCCTGCGGAAATGACCCTTGAATGGCAAGAATCCGGCGTAGAGGGAGCAAAACGCTTTTTAGGTCGGGTATGGAATCTGGTGTATCAATACCAACAAAACCCGGCAAAAACTGCCTTAGAAGTGACCGCACTTTCTGCCGATCAAAAAGCCCTTCGCCGTGAAGTCCATAAAACCATTGCGAAGGTCAGCGATGATATTGGTCGCCGCCAAACCTTCAATACGGCTATTGCGGCAATTATGGAATTGATGAACAAACTCACCAAAGCGCCATTGGATAATGAGCAAGATCGTGCCGTTATGGCAGAAGCCTTAAGTGCTGTCGTGCGTATGCTTTATCCGATTACCCCACATATTTGCTTTGAGCTATGGCATGCCCTCGGCAATGAAAACAGCATTGACACAGCAGAATGGGTGAAAGCCGATGAAACGGCGATGGTGGAAGATGAAAAACTCATTGTTGTGCAAGTCAATGGCAAAGTGCGTGGAAAAGTGACCGTTTCAGCCAATGCCACCGAACAGGAAATCAAAGCGATAGCTAAAGCGGATGAAAACGTGGCGAAATTCCTTGACGGCATGGAAATTGTCAAAGAAATCTATGTGCCGCTTAAAATGGTCAGTTTTGCAGTAAAACCTGTATAAAATTAATCTAAAAGGCTCGTTTGACGAGCCTTAATTTTAGGATAACGACAATGCAAGATATTCGCCGGCAACAACGCTTTGATAATTACAAAAAAGCAGTACATTATTTGGTCGATGAAGTAGAAAAGTATTCAAATACGGATTCAGATATTATTAAAAAGGGAATTATTCAAAGTTTTGAAATAACGCATGAACTGGCATGGAAACTGCTGCAAGATATCTTAAAATATCAAGGTGAAGTGGAGCTCTGGGGTTCAAAATCTGCAACACGGTTGGCTTTTAATCGCGGACTTATTCAAAACGGTGAAATATGGTTAGATATGATTGAAAGCCGTAATCTTACCGTCCATACTTATGATGAAAATATTTTAAACAAAGAATTTAATAAAGTAGTGAAAGATTATTTACCTTTATTTATTCAACTAAAAGAGCGTATTGAACAATTATGGACAATTTTGGCTTAAGTATCAGAGCAACAGAAACAATTCAGAATATTCTAAAAAAGTACCCCGAAGTTGAACAAGCCATTATTTATGGTTCAAGAGCAAAAGGGAATTACCGTGAAGGCTCCGATATTGACTTAACCCTCAAAGGTAACCATTTGACCCGTTCAATACTCAGTAAAATTTGGTTAGATTTAGATGATTCAAATTCGCCTTATTTATTTGATTTGTCTATCTATCATGAACTATCCAATCAGGATTTAGTTGAGCATATTAATCGGGTTGGAAAGCTGTTTTATCAACGGATAACCTAAAAGTATCGCTTTTGGTGATACGGGGTTTGTGCTAGAGTAGCGAACAATTTTTGTCATTTTCTATAACAAGGAATTTTAATATGTTGAAAAAATCCGTGGTATTTTTTGTCCTCTTTTTAAGTGCCTGTGGTTGGCATCTTCAAAATGGCGCATTAATCCCTCAAGAATTACATACCCTTGCCTTCGAAAGTTCAGATCCTTACAGTGAAATGTCGATGGCAATGCGTCGTCAATTACAAACCAATAACGTCAATCTGGTGAATGCTGAACAAGGTGTGCCGGTATTACGCATTAATAAACAAATCACTAATGATGAAGTATCTTCTATTTTCAAACGTGGACGTGAGGCAGAGAAAACCCTGATGTTAGAAGTGGAAGCCACCGTGCGTTTAGCCAATGGTCAAAGCCATCCGATCAGTGCAAAAGTTAATCGTACTTTCTTTGATAACTCTCGAGCAGCATTGGCTAAAGCCACAGAACGTGACGTGATTTGGAATGATATGCGTGAACAAGCGGCCCGTCAGCTCATCACGAAAATGGTGGCATTACAACATCAATTAAAAGAAAAATAATGAACCGCATTTTTCCTGAACAACTACCTCATCATCTTGCCCAAGGACTGGCTAAAGTTTATTGCTTGGTTGGGCAAGATCCGCTGTTGCTCAGTGAAACTGAAGCGGATATTTATCAAGCAGCACTCCAACAAAGCTTTGATGAAAAAAATACAGTACAAATTGACAGCCAGACTGATTGGGCTGCATTAATTGAATCCACCCAATCAATGGGCTTGTTTTTCAACAAACAAGTGCTTGTGCTCAATTTACCGGAAAATTTGACCGCACTTTTGCAAAAAAAACTGCAAGAATTTATTACAGCATTAAATGAAGACGTGCTATTGGTTTTAACGATGCCCAAACTTGCCAAAGCCACCGAAAAACAAGCGTGGTTTTTGGCATTGACAGAATATGAACCCAAAGCACTCTTGGTGAATTGCCAAACACCCAGTTCGGAGCAGCTCCCCCGCTGGGTAAAAAATCGCCTTCAAATGATGGGATTGACGGCAGATAACGAAGCCATTGCCCAGCTTTGTTACAGTTATGAAAACAATTTACTTGCCCTCAAACAAGCCTTACAACTTTTAGACTTACTTTATCCCGATCACAAACTGACTTATCATCGGGTCATTTCTGTGGTTGAGCAATCATCCCTCTTCACCCCTTTCCAATGGATTGATGCCTTGCTTGTCGGTAAAGTCAATCGGGCTAAACGTATTTTAGTGGGCTTACAGGCGGAAGATGTTCAACCCATTATTTTATTGCGTACCTTACAACGTGAGCTATTCACCTTACTTGATCTGACAAAACCTCAGCAACCTATTCGTATCACAGAGGGGTTGCCCGTTCAATCTCTTAAAGCGGAGTTTGATCGTCTCAAAATTTGGCAAAATCGCCGACCGCTCTTTTTAGCTGCCGTACAACGGCTAACCTATCAAAAACTCTATGAGATTATCCAAGAATTGGCAGATATTGAACGCCTTGCCAAACAAGAATTTAGCGATAATGTATGGGAAAAATTAGCGGATTTATCGGTGAAAATTTGTTTATAATCTATTGTTTTTTTTTTGAGCGAAAATAGTATAATAAGCCGCCTTTTGGCAATAATCTTATTTATTAATTTTCGTGAGGAAATCACAATGAAAAAAACATTAGTCGCACTTATCTTTATGGGCTTTGGTCTTTCCGCTTCTGCCGCAGAATTATCTGATAGTTGTAAAGCCTATTTTGCAGAGGTTGATTCATATCTTGCTTCTATGCCGGCAGCTCAAGCCAACTCAATGAAAGCACAGTATGAATCCAGTAAACAACAGTTTGCGATGATGCCAGTAGCGGCGCAAGATCAGGCTTGTGGACAAGCTGTAGAGCAATTGAAACAAATGAAAGCAGCGATGCCAAAATAGTTTTAAATGATGTCATAAATGGATTTTGATGAAAATAACCCCAGCCTAGGCTGGGGTTCGTATTTATGGAATTTGCACTTCGCTGAGCAATCGGTTGATTAACTTTGCATTGGCCGGTGGAAATAATCCTGCATCTAAGGCCCGTTGTTCAATCCAAAAACCTTCCTGCCCTTCACGCCCAAAAGGTTCGCCAATCCATTCTTCCACGAGATAGAAGAAAAATGAAATTACCTTGGTGGGATATTCAAATTGAAAGCGTTCATAAAGTTCAGCATTTAAAACGACAATGCCGATTTCCTCTTCCAACTCACGTTTGAGTGCTTGTTCCGGTGTTTCGTTTTCATCCACTTTCCCCCCGGGGAATTCAAGGGATTGAGCAAAATCCTGACCTTCCAAACGCTGGGTTAAGTAAATTTGTCCGAATTCATTACGAATAATACCGGCTGAAACTTGTATGATTGGTTTTTCCATGTTTTTGATCCAAGATAAAAAAAAGTGCGGTCAAAAACAACCGCACTTTTAGCCCGTTAATGGTATTTGGCACGGTTACCGTGACAATGCTTGTATTTTTTTCCCGATCCACAAGGGCAAGGCTCATTACGACCGACACGACGATCTGCATAATCCTCTTCCTGTGTCACCGCATTATTTTCCCCTATTGGGTGGTGAGTTTGGCTTTCTCGTTCCGCCATTTCTTGACGAAGACGTTCAGCCTCTTCTATCTCTTCTTGGGTTCTCACTCGAACACGGGTTAAGGTTGTGATCACGTGGTGTTTTAAGGAATCCAACATTTCCGTAAACATACGGAATGACTCTTTTTTATATTCCTGTTTTGGATCTTTTTGAGCATAGCCACGTAAGTGGATACCTTGACGAAGATAATCCATCGCCGCTAAATGTTCTTTCCAAAGTTCATCTAAGGTTTGTAGCATCACCCCTTTTTCAAAATGGCGCATACTTTCTTCGCCCACTAAGGCTTCTTTTTCCTTATATTCTTTTTCAGCAACGTCAATAATGCGTTCACGTAGATTTTCTTCGTGAAGATTGCTGTCTTCTTCGAGCCAATGTGCGATAGGCAATACCATACCAAACTCTTGTGCCAACCGTTCTTCCAACCCTTTAATATCCCATTGTTCCTCTAAGGATTGTGGCGGGATATATTGGTCGATAACATTATTGAACACATCGTGGCGAATAGCCTTGACCGTCTCGGAAATATCATCATTATCCAATAAATAATTGCGTTGTTCATAAATGGCGTGGCGTTGATCGTTGGCGACATCATCATATTCAAGAAGATTTTTACGACCATCAAAGTGGAAGGCTTCTACTTTTGCTTGGGCAGAGGCAATCACTTTCGCCAACATTTTGGACTCCATCGCTTCACCCGGCACGGTGAAGGCTTTACGCATTAAGTTGAGCTTGCCCTCGTTGAGGTAAATTCGCATTAAACCATCTTCCAAAGACAGGTAGAAACGGGAAGAACCCGGATCCCCTTGACGACCGGAACGGCCACGCAACTGGTTGTCGATACGGCGTGATTCGTGACGCTCCGTACCAATAATATGTAAACCGCCGGCTTTCATCACGATGTCGTGATTTTTCTCCCACTCGGCTTTTAACGCATCAAGTTGCGCTTGAGTAGGATTGTCTAATTTAGCCGCCTGGGCTTTCCAGTTACCGCCAAGGATAATATCCGTTCCCCGTCCCGCCATATTGGTAGCAATCGTTACCGCCCCCGGGAAACCCGCTTCTGCGACAATTTCAGCTTCTTGTTGGTGGAATTTTGCATTTAAGACATTGTGTTTAATGCCCGCTTTATCCAATGCTTTCGACAAAACTTCCGATTTTTCCACCGAAATCGTCCCCACCAATACCGGTTGTTGGCGTGCAACACAATCTTTAATATCATCAATAATCGCATTGAATTTGTATTCTTCATTTTCAAACATCAAGTCTGTGCGATCATCACGAATCATTGGGCGGTTTGTCGGAATGACGACCGTTTCTAAACCGTAAATTTGTTGGAATTCAAAGGCTTCCGTATCTGCCGTCCCCGTCATACCCGCCAATTTTTCATACAAACGGAAGTAATTTTGGTAAGAAATGGAGGCGACAGTTTGGTTTTCACTTTTAATCTCAACCCCTTCTTTGGCTTCAATCGCTTGGTGTAAACCGTCAGACCAACGGCGTCCTGCCATCGTCCGTCCGGTATGTTCATCAACAATGACGATTTCGCCGTCTTTCACAATATAATCTACATCACGCTCAAATAAGGTGTGTGCACGCAATGCCGCCATAATATGGTGCAATAAGACGATACGGCCCGGTGAGTAAAGAGAATCCCCTTCCGGCATTAACCCTTGTTCAATGAGCCAATTTTCCACTTTTTCCTGACCACGTTCGGTTAAGTGAGCTTGTTTGGATTTGAGGTCTAAGGTGAAATCCCCTTCCCCTTGATATTCATCGGAATCTTCTTTTTCTTGCTTAATTAAACTTGGAATGAGTTTATTCACCGCAATGTAAAGATCGGAACTGTCTTCGGCCTGACCGGAAATAATTAACGGTGTGCGAGCCTCATCAATGAGAATGGAATCCACCTCATCCACTAAGGCATAACCTAAAGTGCGTTGGAAACGCTCTTCTTTTGAATGGGCTAAATTATCACGCAAATAGTCAAAACCCAATTCACTGTTTGTGGCATAAGTGATATCAGCAGCGTAAGCGGCACGTTTTGCTTCAGGCGGTAAACCCGGAATATTCACGCCAACACTTAGCCCTAAAAATTCAAATAATGGGCGGTTGGTTTCTGCGTCACGTCGTGCCAAATAGTCATTCACTGTCACCACGTGTACCCCTTTTCCTTCAAGGGCAATTAAATAACAAGGGAGTGTAGCGGTTAAGGTTTTCCCTTCACCGGTTCGCATTTCAGCAATACAGCGGTTGGTTAACACCATCCCACCGATCAACTGAACATCAAAGTGACGCATACCTAATACCCGTTTACTCGCTTCTCGCACGGTAGCAAAGGCTTCAGGTAGGATGTCTTGCAAGGTTTCACCCGCACTCAAACGCTGGCGAAATTCATCGGTTTTCGCGCGAAGCTGTTCATCACTTAAGGCTTCAAATTCAGGCTCTAATTGATTAATTTTGCTCACTTGTTTTTTAAGTTTGCGTAAAATACGGTCGTTACGGCTACCAAAAATTTTCGTTAAAATGCTCATAATTTCTCTTTCTAAATCATTTGTTAAAATTAAGGAATGAGTGAAATGTTGCTCACTCATTGCCAGAGTTAATGGTGTGCCCCTTTAATTTCATTGTGTTAAAGGGACAGAGTCTAAGAAATTAAATGAGTAAAGGACCGGCTCGAATAGGGGCTTGGCGATTTAATACCGCCACCACAAAGTGCGGTTGAAAATCGGGTTGTTTTTTTTCGAAATAGTTTGCCGGAAAAGCTTGGGGGGAAGGTCGTTGTACATAGCGAACCACCTTTGCGCTTTCCAACACCTGTTGGATAGAAATCTCAGAGGAACAATTTTCCGCCCGGTTATTTTCTAAACTTTGCGTATTAGGCAAAGCAAAAATCGCGATCACACTTAATAGTAACCGCGACCAAAAATAAGGGGGGCTTTTGCCTAAAATCATCATTTTGTTGTTTCTGATAAAAATTGTGTGTATTGTAGCGGAAATTTAAATTGATGTCATTTATTGGGGCTACTTCATGGAAAACAAGGCGGAACGTTATCAAAAGGCGATGAATATTGTGGAGGTGATGGAGCAATCTTCTTTTTCTCAAATGATGAAAAAAGGCTTAGCCATTCACGAGTTAAATCAAAAAATTCACCAGATTTTTCCGCAAGAATTTCAAGGTTTAGTGCGTATCGGTCAGATTAATGGCGAAAAACTTTTTATTGAAGTGGCTAATGCCATTGTGCGACAAGGGATTTTATTTCGTCAGACGGAATTGCTCAGCCTTATCCGACCTGAATACCCACAAGTTACAAAATTAGAGGTAAAGATTAACCCCGAATTTAAGGGAGTTACGCCTTAAAAATCGCAATGAGTTCTTTCACTTTCACCCGTTTTGCCGCATTTTGGCTAATGGAACGTTGCACTTTCACGGCTTTAAATTTTGCCCCTTTGTAGATTTCACGAGTGAACTTGGTATCGTGATTGGAAATCAATACCGGAATTTGTTTTTCTTTTTGTATTTTTTTTGCCGCTTCCGCTAAAGTGCGTTGATGGGTCAAGCCAAAATCATTGCCGGCATAACCGGTGAAATTGGTATGTTGATGTAGCGGGGCATAGGGGGGATCACAATAAATCACCGAAGTCGTATCGGCCAATTCAAAGGTTTCTTGAAAATCACCACAAAAAAAGACCGCACTTTGTGCCTTGTGCGCAAAATAACGCAATTCATTTTCCGGAAAATAATGGGTTTTATAAGCCCCGAAGGGCACATTAAATTCATTTTTGCTGTTATAGCGACACAAGCCATTGAAACCAAAGCGGTTGAGATATAAGAAAATTACAGAGCGTTCAAAAGGATCGGTGGATTTATTAAACTGTTGGCGTTTGGCGTAATAATACTCGGGTGTGTTGGCATTCGGTGCATCGAACAGTGGTTTGCAGGCTTCAATGTAGCCCTCAACATTTTCTTTGACAAGATTAAATAAATTAATTAAGTCAGGGTTAATGTCCGCCAAAATGTAGCGTTCAAAATGGGTATTTAAAAATACCGCACCCGCCCCAACAAAAGGTTCTACCAAACATTGTTTTTTCTTTGGAAAGGCCTTGTTGATTTCGTCAGTTAAACGAAATTTACCACCGGCCCATTTTAAAAATGGGCGGTGTTTGATTTTGGACTTAATTGGCTTTTTCGGACGTGGCATTTTAGTCCGTTTGCGTACAACGTCGAATGGCGTTTAACACCAAATGATGATCGGTATCTGTCGCTACATAGGCTTGTCCAAGGGATTTTAGCAACACAAGACGCAATTTACCGGCCAGCACTTTTTTATCACGCATCATATGAGGTAAATAATCTTCCGGTTGCATGGTATCCGGCGATACTGTCGGCAAATTTGCTCGGGCAAGAAGTTTTTCCAGGCGGGAAACATCGCTGACAGAAAGATGACCTAATGCTTCAGAAAGTGCAGCGGCCATCATCATTCCTGCGGAAATGCCTTCACCGTGCAACCAATTGCCATAGCCTAAATGGGTTTCAATGGCGTGCCCAAAGGTATGACCAAGGTTGAGTAAAGCCCGATCACCTTTTTCCGTTTCATCACGAGCCACCACATCCGCTTTGATTTGGCAACAGCGTGCAATACAGTGTTGCAGGGCATCTTGTTTTAGCGCAACGAGATCATCAATATGTTTTTCTAACCAAACAAAAAATTCATAATCAAGAATTGCCCCGTATTTAATCACTTCCGCAAGACCAGCATTGACTTCACGTTTTGGCAAAGTATTGAGTGTCAATGTATCAATCAACACCAAGGAGGGTTGATAGAAAGCCCCGATCATATTTTTACCCAGTTCATGATTGACAGCAGTTTTTCCGCCAACAGAAGAATCCACTTGAGAAAGTAACGTGGTGGGAATTTGAATTAAACGCACGCCACGTTGATAACTTGCTGCAGCAAAGCCTGCCACATCGCCAATCACCCCACCGCCTAAGGCAATAATAGTGGTATCACGTCCGTGATTGCCTTTTAAAAGTGCGGTAAAAATAAGATTTAAGGACTCTAGGGTTTTGTATTTTTCACCATCGGGAATAAGCACCGATTCAACCACGGCACCTCGTTTTTCAAGGGTTGTGGTGAGTGTATCCAAGTAAAATTGTGCAACGGTAGGATTGCTCACAATCATGACCCGTTCCCCTTGGTTTATTGGGTAATTTGGTTCATCTTGGAGTAGACCACTGCCAATTAAAATCGGGTAACGACGTTCTTGTAATTCTACATTGACGCACAACATAATTTATCCCTGTCTTGTATTAAAGCGAACTATTTAATCCGTTCATATTGTCAATTAAATCAACAATTTGATTTACCATCACTTTGGTGTTTTGCTCATCAGTTGGGAGTGTGATATCGGCAATTTCTTCATAAAGCGGATTACGAATTTTCGCTAAATCCTCTAATACTTGACGAGGATCATCAACCCCTTGTAAGAGCGGTCGTTTTTTATCGCGTTGTGTGCGTTGGAATTGTTTATCAACGGTTGTTTCCAAATAAATGACAATGCCACGGGCAGATAAATAATTGCGGTTATCTTTCGACATCACTGCACCGCCTCCGGTAGAAAGTACGATGCCTTGCATTTGTGTTAATTCATTGATAACCCGTTCCTCACGTTTGCGAAAACCTTCTTCGCCTTCTAAATCAAAAATCCAGCTAATGTCCGCACCGGTACGCTCTTCAATCACTGCATCCGAGTCTAAAAAGTCCATACTTAATTGTTGTGCTAATTGGCGCCCAATCGTGCTTTTACCTGCACCCATTGGTCCCACTAAAAAAATATTACGTTTTTCAGCCATTGTTTTTTTCTAACGATAAATTTACTCAAAATTGATCTTTTTAAAGAGAAGCAAAACTACGAAGGTTGCCAAAAGATCACCCAATAATCTTTGGGATTATCGCAATAAATCACCCTAATTTTCAACCTTTAAAGGGAATTTATTTTGGAAAACTTTAAAGAGCGGTTAGAAAATGTATTTTTATTTGCCTATCAGATTAACAGATTGAGCTTTTATTCTGGTAAATGTATAGTAGCCCCAATTTTTATGGGGAATTTTATGACGACAGTTTTTCACTCTTTTTTAATGCTTAATCCTGTATTACAGGCATTGATCGCCGGTTTATTTACTTGGTTTTGTACCATTTTCGGTTCGGCTTTTGTTTTCTTTTTTAAACAGGTTAATCAAAAATTGCTGGATAGTATGATGGGATTTGCTGCCGGCGTAATGATTGCCGCTTCTTTTTGGTCGTTGTTGGAGCCTTCTTTTGAATTTAGTAAACAAAATCAAAGTGAATGGTACTGGCTCCCAACTCTCATTGGTTTCTTAATAGGTGGGCTATTTTTACGTGGAGTGGATTATCTTGTTCCTCATTTGCATTTAAGTAAACCTATTGAAGAGGCGGAAGGTATGCAGCCTCGCCGTAGACTGTCGAAATCGATGTTACTTTTCTTGGCAATCACGATTCATAATATTCCTGAAGGGCTTGCGATTGGTGTGGCATTTGGTGCGGTGGCAACGCTTGGTGAAAATGCAGACAGTTTTCCATTGACATTAAGCGCTGTAGGGCTTGCGATTGGTATGGGGTTACAAAATGTGCCGGAGGGTTCCGCCCTTTCTATGCCTCTTCGGGCTGAAGGACATAGCCGTGTCAAAGCTTTTACTTATGGTGCATTTTCCGCCATTGTTGAGCCTATTGGTGCAGTGATTGGGGCATTATTTGTGATCTCTATGACATCCATTCTTCCTTATGCTCTCGCTTTTGCCGCCGGTGCGATGATTTTCGTTGTGGTTGAAGAACTCATTCCTGAATCGCAAAGTAACGGTAATACAGATATTGCCACGCTCAGTCTTATGCTCGGATTTTCATTAATGATGATTTTAGATGTTGCTTTAGGGTAAAAGCCTGTGATAAAGGTGATTGGCAAGGAGATGCAGCTTGATCTGATACGTCGGGTTAATGAATTAGATGCGACATACCGTAGGCTTGGGGTGTCCTATGGCTTAGTTGGTGCAATGCCTTATCATACGCCTGTTGCGTGGATTGAACATGGCAGAAAAACAAAGTGGCGATATGGGGTTGAGTTTGAGATAAACTTAGCCGAAATCGTACTAGGGGAAACTCAGTCTTTATGGGCTAATGGGCTAGAGTATGTCTGTCGGGTAATTTCTCATATATTGTATTTGCGACTGGCTGATTATGAAGGAGGGATAACGAAGGATAACTCTATTCCAAATGGGGTAGAGGTTGTTCTCGTACCAATGACACGCAAAGAGATTATTGCACATTTAGAAGCAGTAATGAATGATAGACACATACGTCCATTTCTCATGGAAGAAGAAAATGCCGCATTGCACGTTACAGTCGATCCTTTTGAAACCATAGAGCAACAACGAGCATTTTATCGGTTTTGGAATGATGATCGTTTCTTCCATGATTTCGCTGGTATTGCTGGTCGAGAAGAGAATGGTTATATCAAACAACGAAAGAAACCACACTATAATAAAGAGGGATGGATGAAAGCCGACACAATAGACGACCATTACTATCGTTGTTGTATCAGAGAGAATGGTGCAATGGAAGTGAGGGTGTTTAAAGCGTTTTACGACAAGAAAAAAATTAAGGCACAATTAGATTTAGTGCACCAAGTTAATCAGTTAGTGCGTAATGCAGTGAGTGGGTATAGCACAATTAAGAGGTTGCTCCACTCTCATTGATAATGATTAATCCAGGCAAAAAAGCATTATCACAATCAAGATAGCATCCCCATTGACGTTCATGATAAAACCAAATAATGCCAATAGCTAAAAAGGATGCTGGCATGGCATCCTTTTTGTTAGGGAGATTTGTTACATCTTAATTGTTATTATTCCATCTCTTCCGCTTTTTCAACCGTGCCTCTAATAGTTAGGCTAATTTCCGTTGAAATGAGATGTTCAAGAATGGAAGAAAAAGTATGTAAATAAGGGAGGTTGCCCTGACCTTGTTCATTGAAATAGCCTTCCTCTTTTAAATTCGCAATAAATGCAGAAAATACGGCTTTATCAAAGAATTCCGGCGCATTAATGCCATGTAAGACAGAAAGGCGTTGTGCTACCAATTGACTCTCCTTTTCTAATGCTGAACGGGAAATTTGCGGATCTTTTTGTAAAATTGTGATGGTAATGTAGTAGCGTTGCAAAATTTCACGTACACCAGCAGACCAAAGTTGTAAAATTCGTACTTTTGAACGATTGATAGAAAGGAGGTTTTCACGGCTGTGAATCACTTCCTGGCGAGTGAATTCTACAATAATTTTACCAATTTGCTCCCTTAATTCTTCTTGGTTGAAATGTAAAAATAATTCCCCTTTTAAGAATGGGTAAATCTTGCTCACTGCCTCTAATAAGAGATCTTTTTGAATCGCTTCATAATGCAACACTACACTTGCCACTAAAGAAGGCAAGACAAAGGCGTGTTGGATATTATTGCGATAATACGTCATCAATACCGCTGAAGTCCGCTCAAGGCGAACAATTTCACCAAAGTTATCTTTTTCGACTAAGACACCCACACGATCAAGACTCAATACGTGTTCTAACATCGTTTTGGGTAAATCCGTTGGGAGTACCATATCTTCAGAATAAGGTGCGTTTTGTAACATTTGCTGATAGCTGTCTAGCTGCTCAAGTAATTGTTCACGGGCAAGAGCACGCTGACGAGAGGAAAGTAATGCCGTTCCCACTAAATTCATCGCATTAACAGCTGCTGCTTTATTAATATTCACCATAACTTGATAAGAAACTGAATCCACCGCTTGATTAAACCATTGAGGTTTGTCTTCGTGACTATTTTCTTTCCAATCCGGAAAATGTTGATTGAGATAATTGGACAGGGTAATTGGCTCACCAAAATTCACAAAACCTTGCCCTAAATTTCGTAATTTTTTAATCATACGAATCACTAAACCGGCATTTTCTTTTTCTTTTGCCGCACCGCGTAATTCTTTTGCGTAAGTATCGACTTCCAATACATGTTCATAGCCTACATAAACCGGTACAACTGAAATTGGACGTGTTTGGTGATGTTGAAGGGCTTGTAATGTCATGGACATCATACCTGTTTTAGGTGCGAGCAAACGACCGGTACGGGAGCGCCCCCCCTCAATAAAATATTCTACCGAATAACCACGATGAAATAATTCCGCTAAATATTCACGGAAAATCGCTGAGTAAAGCCGATTACCTTTAAAAGTACGGCGAATGAAAAAGGCCCCCCAGCTACGGAAAATACGACCTACCGGCCAGAAATTGAGGTTAATACCTGCAGCAATATGAGGTGGCACTAAGCCCTGGTGATAAAGTACGTAAGAAAGCAACAAATAGTCAATATGGCTTCGGTGGCAAGGAACATAGACAATCTCATGACCTTCAAGGGCTAATTTACGAACGCGATCCGCATTTTGCACATCAATACCAGAATACAATTTATTCCATAACCAACGTAAGAAACGGTCTGCTGCTCTAAGGCTAGAATGGCTCACGTCTGCTGCGATTTCATCTAAAATTTTATAGGCTTCTTTTTCTGCTTTTTCACGAGTGATATTTTTACTTTTCGCTTCATCCTCAATCGCAGCTTGAATGGTGGTTGATTGTAGGAGTTTATTAAACATCGCTTTACGATTTGGTAAACGTGGACCCGTAGCTGAGATACGTTGACGTGCAAAGTGCATTTTTGCCACGCGCGCTAATTTTTGCGCCATTTTTTCATCGGAACTATGTTCATTTGCCATATAACGCAATGAAACCGCTTGAGAAAAACGTACAAAAGTATCACGTCCAAACCAAATTGCCGAAAAGGTTTTTTGTATGCCATTCAATAGGCGTAGGTTGGGTAAACCGGCTTTATCTTCGTGCCCTGGTGAACGTCCCCAAAGCACGGAGACAGGGACGATTTGTACATCTAAATCTTCAAAAGTACGGTGTAATTCTAAATATTTATTAAATACTTGAATAGTTTCATCTTTTGCACCTTTTGATTTAAAAAAACGGCGCCCCTCATCTAAATACACATAACGAGGCAAACTTACACCATGTACATTATTTTTTTCAGCCGGATCCGGCAAGTTCAAATCTAAACAATGGCGACGAAAAATGACAAAATCTGTCTGTGAGGTATAAGGTAAAACATAGACGATGGGTTGGGAAAGATTAAGTTGGAGTTCTTCAGCTGGATTGGCAGGAATCGGGTTATTTTTTACCAAGAATGATAAGGGAAATTCTAACAGTTTACGATAGGCATTCACGATACTCGACATAATCAGGTTCTCTTTTGTTATCAATTATCGGGGAAATAATATCATATTCGTACGTTTATCACTCCTTAAAATTTTTAGATGAAATATAAATAACGGTTGCAACAGCCTTTCTTCTGTATATAATGTCAAAATCTCTGTATATAACAACAGGAGTGACTATGAAACCATTAACTAACCGACAACAGGAAGTATTAGATTTATTAAAACGGCATTTAGAAACAACCGGTATGCCGCCTACTCGAGCAGAAATTTCGCGTGAATTGGGCTTTAAATCCCCTAACGCGGCAGAGGAACATCTGAAAGCCTTAGCTCGGAAAGGGGCGATTGAAATTATTTCAGGCGCATCACGCGGTATCCGTATTCTTGATGACAACACTCCTGATGAGCAGGAAGGATTACCGTTAATCGGTCGTGTTGCTGCGGGTGAGCCGATTCTTGCAGAACAACATATTGAAGGTACTTATCGTGTAGATGCGACCATGTTTAAACCGCAAGCTGATTTTTTACTTAAAGTCTATGGACAATCTATGAAAGATATCGGCATTTTGGATGGTGATTTGCTTGCAGTGCACAGCACAAAGGATGTCCGAAATGGGCAAGTTATTGTGGCGCGTATTGAAGATGAAGTTACCGTAAAACGTTACGAACGCAAAGGATCTGTGATTTATCTTCACGCAGAAAATGAAGAGTTTCAACCTATTGTGGTAAATTTGGAAGAACAGCCTTATTTTGAAATTGAGGGTATTGCGGTAGGTATTATTCGGAATAATGCTTGGATGTAGCTATTAACCAAAGCTAAAAGTGCAGTCAAATTTATCTGCCTCCAAAAATTAGACTCACTTAATTAAGTGACTAAACTCTGTATTGTACAGAGCTTAGTCCTTTTAGTTTGGGTTGAATCCGTTCAGGATTATAGTAATGAATATATTCATGGATAGCTTTTTCAAGTTACTCAAACGTTTCAAACCGCTTGCCGTAATCATAATCACATTCCGTTTTTAATCAAGCAAAAAAAGCGTGCCATAGCGCTATGATCTAGACAATTTCCTTTTCTCAACATACTTTGGCTAATCCCACTTCCTTTCAAAAAAACGTTGATAGCCCTGCATTTGATATTTTCCCCCTTAGCTCGGAATAATATATTGGTTTTACACAATACAACCTTGCTATAACCCAAGCTATCATTTTGTTAATCTGTGCAAAATTTAGGATGGAGAAACGTCATAGACAATAATTTCTTCGTTAAACAAGTCTTTAATCAGTGGTAAATAAAGTTTACCCTCCACAATCGGTTAATGATTAAACTGGGCAATCCAACGAGCTAATATTCTCTCTTTAAGTGCGTACTAGGAGCATTTTTTTACCATTTTGTAGATAAAACCTGATGACTTAGTGTTTGTTTAGTCATAAAAATATGCGTCTTAGTTGGTTAGTATTTAGTCCAACTTTTGAGAGGTAAATCAATCATGGGGGATTCTCTATTATTTTCCCGCTTTTGCCGCCTGCTCAATCAATTCAACCGTTGCCTGTGGTTGTGAGATCAATGATAAATGACTGGCTGCAACGCTTTTTGTTTGTGCTTTAATCATATTAGCAAAAGATTGTTGAACCTTAAACGGTAGCGCATTATCTTGTTCAGTCAATAAATAATAGCTTGGTTTGGTTTTCCACGCAGGTTCGTTAATTTTTTGACTGAAGGCTTTCGCACTAATTGGGGTTTGAGTAGCAAATAATAAGGCAACTTCTTTCAATGGTAAATCATTCGCCATTACTGCTTGATAAGTCTCAATATTTGGCAGCCAGATCATACCTTGTTCATCAGGTTGTAAACCTTCATTTAGAGCTTGATGACGTTCCAATGCCATCGCTGCATTTTCCTGAGTATTTGGCACAATTGCGGATAAATAGACTAATTTTTGACTTTTTCGTGTTGTCCTACCTGACTAATCACCATACCAGCCCATGAATGTCCGACTAAGACTACATCGCCCTTTTGACGGTTTAAAACTTGTTCCACAGCCAACACATCATCTTCTCAAGAGGTCAAGGGGGGTTGCACAGATGTAACTTGATAGCCTTTTATCTGCAAAGATTCAATAATTGAGCGATAACTCGAACCATCAACAAATGCACAGTGAACGAGAACGATATTTTTGATCATTGTATTTTCCTCTGAAGCTTGAGTAGTTAAAGCGATACTTAACATCGCTATATAAGCGAACTTTTTAATTAAATTAAACATTTTTTATCCTTTCAAATTCCGATAAGTCAGAAAATAATAAGCCAGTGCGGCAATGATGACACAAGCGCCCATTATCAATAGCATTGGGACGGCGGTGTCCATTTTCATGGTGGCGACCAAACTCCCCATTACTGCACCGGTGGCAAAACGCACACTTCCTACCAAGGAATTGGCGGTGCCGGACATGGTGGGGAATTTTTCTAAAATAGAGGCCATCGCATTAGAGGAAATCAGTGGATTTTGCCCAACGAAGAAAGCCACACCGATTGCCATTGCCCAAAAACCGAAATCAAAAAGTGCGGTTAAAATAAGCCACATTCCCGATAAAAATTGAATACTTAACCCCATACGGAGCATGGTTTCCGCACCAAGTTTGGTGACAAACCGTCCGTTAAGGAAAGAGGCAAAAGTCATAATGGCGATATTCAGCATAAAGAAATAGCCGAATTGATCCACGGGAATGCCATAAATCCCGATATACACAATAGAGCCTGCCGTGACAAAGGCAAATAATCCACCAAATCCAAACGATGCGGTGAACATATAGCCCAGCACTTCTTTCTGCTTCCATAGGCTGATAAAGTTTCGAGCAATAATATTCAAACGCAGGGGAATGCGATTTTCTTGTTTGTGGGTTTCGGGAATGATAAAAAATACCAGTAGGGCAGATAATGCACCCATTAGGGCAATCACATAAAAAATCGCATGCCAATGAAAATATTTGACAATATAACCGCCGATAATGGGCGCAATTAAAGGGGCAATCATAAATACCAAGGTGATGGTAGACATCACTTTTGAAAGCTCATTTTTGCTAAATAAATCCCGTAATAATGCGCCTGAAAGCACCACCGGTGCGGCACCAAAGAAACCTTGCACAAAACGAAGTGCGGTGAAATTTCCAATCGCATTGATTTCTGTTAGCACCAAAGCAGTGATAGCACCGATAATCACACCCAGTAAAATGATGGGTTTTCGCCCAAAGCTATCGCCGAAAGGCCCCCAAAATAATTGTCCGAACGCCATGCCATAGGCAAAGGCAGTGAGGGTATGTTGAACTTGTTCCGGGCTAATTTTCAGATCTTTGGCAATTTCTAAAAAAGCAGGCAGGTACATATCCACACCAAAAGGTGGCAACATGGATAATATGCCGAGGGTGACAATAAAGATAAAAGTCGGTTTAATGGTTTTGCTCATATTAGCTTCCCAAACTGGCAATTTCTTCGGGGGTGAGAGCGCGATATTCCCCTTCTTCTAGGTTTTCGTCTAAGATCACAGCGCCGATTTTCCAACGGTGTAATGCCTCCACTTTATTGCCAAGGGCGGCAAACATTCGTTTTACTTGGTGATAGCGCCCTTCCGAAATGGTGAGGTTCACATTGTAATCATCTAAAATTTCAAGTTTTGCGGGTTTGGTGGGTGTTTTTTCTCCCCGTAACAAAATCCCTTCTTCAAAGGTTTGGGCATAATGCGCTTCAACCGGATCAGCCAAGGTGACCAAATAGTTTTTTTCACAATGATGTTTTGGAGAGGTGATGCGGTGTGACCATTGTCCGTCATCAGTGAGTAAAACCAGCCCGGTGGTATCCACATCTAAACGTCCGGCACTGTGTAATTTCCCCGCCAGAGGATAATCAAAAAATTGATAAATGGTCGGATAGTCGCCATCTTCATTGGAACAAATATAGCCCTGAGGTTTGTTCAACATAAAATATTGTCCGTTGTCCAGCCAAGTGAGCAAGGTATCTTCAAAGTAAATTTCATCGTCCTGTGAGATTTTGCGGGCGCTGTTTTTTTCAATTTCACCGTTAATTTTGACCGCACTTTGGCGAATGGCTTTGGTGGCTTGAGAGCGGGTTAAACCGGTATTTTCGGCAATGAATTTATCTAATCGCATAAGAATTTCTCTTTTTAAATTATTAGGAGTGTTTTACAGATTTGAATCTGTCGGTAGGAAAAGAAAAATAAAAACACCCTATGGGATTGGGGGAGAATGGCAAACTAGGTTTGATTAAACCAAGTTACATAATCAAATTGATCGTAATATTTCCTTCCATTCCAATCGGAAAAAGCAAATAAATCGCCCACTTGGTTTTGCAGTTCAAATCCTTTGATGTAAAACGCAGAGCGTAGTTCAGGATAAGGTTTGTGGGTAAAAACGACTTTATTTTTAAAAGGAAGTTGATCAAATGCCACCAGATCGTCATAGGCAATACCTATTGCTCCATCTTTATCAGTCATCATAATAAATAAATTATCCGGATTAATTCGAGCAGAGCGGGTCAGCCACTTTTCTTTGGCTTCTTGGGCATTGTGATAATGCATAAAATGAATTTCAATATCTGCCAGTTTACCCACCGGATAGCTTTTTTCAGAAGCGGTAAATTCAAGGGATTGTTGCTGATAAAAATCAATATGTTGCAAATAACGAATAAAGTTTTTAGGGCTTAAATAAAGATTCACGAAAGGTGAATTAAAAGGTTCACCAAGATCGTGCAAAATAAATGCGCCTACACAGTTGGCGGAGATAACCGTCATACCGTGATTTTTTAAACGAGATCTGAGCTGGTGATTAATGAATTTTCTTTGCAGTTGATTCACTGCCGTTTTGATTTTTGATAGCAATAGCGCCTCTCCTGATTGGCGGTATGCTACTCTCTTTAACCTATGAATTCAACCGGTAATTTTGTAACAAATTTGTAAAAATTTGCGGTTCATCACAAATTTGGGCAAAAAAAGGGAGTATAATCAAGCGATTTTTTCAATTTGGTTCTGCGAACCAAGTTCCGTATCACGACAATGGAGTATTTATATGAGCGAACAACTACGCCAAGCAGCATTGGATTTCCACGAGTTTCCTATTCCCGGCAAAATTGAAGTCACCCCAACCAAATCATTGGCAACCCAACGTGATTTAGCCTTGGCTTATTCTCCCGGCGTGGCGGAACCCTGTTTAGAAATTGAAAAAGATCCCTTGGCATCTTATAAATATACCGCACGGGGTAATTTGGTTGCGGTGATTTCAAATGGTACAGCAGTCCTTGGATTGGGCAATATCGGTGCACTTGCCGGTAAACCGGTGATGGAAGGCAAGGGCGTATTATTCAAAAAATTTGCCGGTATCAATGTCTTTGATATTGAGGTGAATGAACATGATCCGGACAAATTAGTGGATATTATTGCCTCTCTTGAACCCACTTTTGGCGGGATCAATCTTGAAGATATTAAAGCACCGGAATGTTTCTATATTGAACAAAAACTGCGTGAACGGATGAATATTCCGGTTTTCCACGACGATCAACATGGTACGGCGATTATTAGTGCGGCGGCGATTATTAATTCACTTCGCATTATTGGTAAAAAAATTGAAGAGGTTCGTCTTGTGGCTTCCGGCGCAGGAGCCGCTTCAATTGCCTGTTTGAATTTATTGCTTTCCCTTGGAATGAAGCGTGAAAATATCACTATTTGTGATTCAAAAGGGGTGGTCTATAAAAATCGTGGTGATCGTATGGATCAAACGAAAGAAGATTACGCTATTGAAGATAATGGTTGGCGTAGTCTTGCCGATGCCATTCCGAATGCGGATATTTTCCTTGGCTGTTCCGCAGCCGGCGCATTAACACAGGATATGGTAAAAACCATGGCGGCACACCCGATTATTCTTGCCCTTGCTAACCCTAATCCGGAAATTACGCCACCGGAAGCCAAAGCGGTACGTCCTGATGCTATCGTTTGTACCGGTCGCTCTGACTATCCAAACCAAGTTAATAACGTGCTTTGTTTCCCATTTATTTTCCGTGGGGCGTTAGATGTGGGCGCGACCACCATTAATGAAGAAATGAAACGTGCGGCAGTTTATGCCATTGCCGATTTAGCCCTAGAAGAACAAAATGAAGTGGTGACTTCAGCCTACGGTGGAGAAGGGGCAACATTTGGTGCAGATTATGTGATTCCGCGTCCTTTTGACCCTCGTTTGATTGTCCGCATTGCCCCTGCTGTGGCAAAAGCGGCAATGGATTCCGGGGTGGCGACACGCCCTATTTCAGATTGGAATGAATATAGTGAAAAATTGACACAATTCGTTTACAAGACGAGTTTATTTATGCGTCCAATTTTTAGCCAAGCCAAATCGGCAAAACAACGCATTATTCTTGCTGAAGGTGAAGAAACTAAAGCCCTGCACGCCGTACAAGAAGTGGTTTCTATGGAGCTTGCCTCGCCAATTTTAATTGGTCGTAAAGCAGTGATTGAGGAAAAAATCAAAAAACTGGGGTTACGCTTGGAAGTGGGGGTAAACGTTGAAGTGGTGGATAATGAAAATAATCCACGTTATGAAGAATGTTGGAAATATTATTACCAGCTCACAAAACGAAAAGGCATTACGCCGGCAATTGCTAAACGTGTTGTGCGCTCAAATACCACCGTGCTTGCCGCTATTTTGGTTAATTTAGGCTATGCGGACGGATTAGTCTGTGGTTTATTTGGTTCTTATGGTAAACATTTAGATTCCATTAAAGATATTATTGGCTTAAAAAATGGCGTGAAAACTGCCGCAGCATTAAATAGCCTTGTATTGCCAAGTGGTAATGTTTTCTTAACGGATACCCATGTTAATGATGACCCAAGTGCCGAAGAATTAGCAGAAATTACCTTAATGGCGGCAGATGAAGTGCATCGTTTTGGTATTGAACCGGCTGTGGCTTTACTTTCCCACTCTAATTTTGGTTCATCAAACACCCTTGGCGCCCCCAAAGTGCGTGAGGCCTTGAAAATGGTGCAAGAACATAATCCGCAGTTAATGATTGATGGTGAAATGCGAGGGGATATTGCACTTTGTGCCGCACAACGCACAGAAGTGATGCCGGATAGCCCATTAAAAGGTTCGGCAAACTTACTCGTGTTCCCGAATTTAAGTGCCGCACGCATTAGTTATAGTTTATTGCGGGGCACGACCACAGCGGTGACCGTAGGACCTATTTTGATGGGAATGAATAAATCCGCCCATATCTTAAACCCGAGCGCTTCCGTTCGCCGTATCATTAATATGGTGGCGTATGCCGCAGTAAAAGCACAACAAGACTAATTTTATTCAGTCAAAAAGTGCGGTCAATAAAATCATTGTTTTTATTGACCGCACTTTTGTTCTATTGATTATATGGAAATTTTAGAATGACTTGATTATAAAAACTACCATTTATCATTGTCTTGTATAAATGGTATTTTCGATAAGCATTAAAAACCCTTGGATCGGGAGGAATTGGATTAGTCCAAAAATCAGTTAGGTTACCTTGATGTGTCAATCCCTCAAAATCATAATTTGCCCGTCCAAGTGTGATAACGGGCATATTGTGATGTAAGGCTGAAATGCCGCTTGTACTATTGATTGTTACCATTCCTTTTCCATAACGTAGCAATACCGGCAATGGTACATCGTGAATATAATAAATTCTTCCTTTCAGGTGGGGATAATGTTGTTCTAAGGTTTGAATTGTGTGGCGATAATCAATGATCCCTCTATCCATTGGATGATGTTTTATGATTAAATTCAGATGTGTGGGCGCATTTTCAGCAAAGGAACGAATCACGCTTTTTAGAAATTCTTCTACGCTACCATAATCACAATGAACTTTCACTTGGCTGTCATCATAGACCTGTAATGGCACCACGAAAAATTCTCCTAGCTTTCCTGTACTAACTCGTTTTGCAAAGGTGCAATCACGCAAAGAGTAACAAGTGCGCTTAATCAAAGATTTCCCCCATAATTTAATATAATACGTGAGATTTAAAATACGGTGATGTTGATATTTCGGAAAATCAGCGTGCTTGCGGTATGACTGAACATAATAAATAATTGCCCGCTTTGCCATTGGTAGAAAACCTTTTGCGAGTTTTAATGGTTTTGGTGGTTCGGGTAAGTTCTTTGCTTGTTCAAGGAAAAAGGCGGCTTTCCTTGGTAATGTTGAAAAGGCATTGACCCCTATTTTTTCAAACGTGATGTAATCTGGGCGGAAATATCCTTCTTCAAACACCCAAAAATCCAAACCGAGCGCATTGGCGACTTTTTTCGCAATTTTGTGGTATTTTCGGTTATCACCAAAGCAAATAATGGAATCAATTGCATTTTTCTCACAGAAAAGCAGCAATGTAGGATAAAACTTACTCACACAATGGGTATAAGCAATCGTATTTTTAATAGAGAGGGGATAAAAATATGAATCTCCACCATTGAAATTAATTTTATAAGTTGTTTTTCCCAGTGATTGCAGCCAAAGAGATAAGTCGGTAAAAAAAGCACCGAGAGGTCCTTGTAGCAACAATATTTTTTGAGATTTTTGCACTAACTCATCTAAATTATGTGGAAACATTATGATAAACCTTTAGAGATTATAAATTGTTACGATTTTATTAGTGATTAAATCGGTATTATATCGCAGTTACACAAACTTTATTTTTGCCTTATTGGCAGGGAAACACGGCGTGTGTCCGTTGTAAAAATCAAATTATTTCAATATGTTATAAACAGACACACGCAGTCTTTCTGAAATGACGGCTTTTGTGCATTTTCTACATAATACCGGATTAAATGGCGTTTAGATTGAATTAACTAATTTTTCTCAACATTCCCCTTTCTTTATTTAAAGGAGAATATTTTGCATAGAACAATTAAAAAACACCTTATTTTGCACAAAAATAATTTTATTTGCAAAATAACTGATTATAAATATAAGTTTTTGTGGGAAATTAATTATATTTCTATATTTTTAGTACAAATTCATTTTTTTAATGCTGTCATCAAATGTTTCAACTTATCCCATTGTTTAGCCAGCCTATTACGATAAATGCCACTATGTTTGAGCGATTTACGCTGTTGTTTGAGCAAATAGACCGCTGATAAAGCATTCGTAAATGTCCCGGTGTGGGGATTGACATATTGCGGATAATGAATCAACGTGCCTGCAATCAGTTCCAATAACGTGAGTTTTCTCATACGGCGGGTAATAGGCAATTTATCCATCGTGAGTCCCCAGCCAGCGTAAAATGGTAAACCGTAGCAATATACTTTTTTGCCTCGTAATAATGCCTCGAATCCGGCAAGCGATGTCATGGTATGCACTTCGTCCACTGCTTGAATGCAATCTAGCACATTTTCACTATTGGCAATTTGATCGGCAAATTTGACAGCTTGTTCGGGGGGGATATGCCCTACACGGTTGCCACTCACCACATCGGGGTGTGGCTTATACACAATATACGCTTGCGGATTCGCCACACGTACCGCTTTTAATAAGCCCAAATTGGTGAAAATTTCAGGTGAACCATTTTGAATAGAAGCATCGTCTTCCACCTGTCCCACCACCAAAATTTTGGTTTTATTGGTTTGAGGTAAAATGAACTGACGACACCCCACATTATATTTGCCGATATGTTGAGCGATCAGTACCTGCTGCAACTGAGCGGCTTGGGCTAAATCGCCTTCGCTAAAGGCTTGAGTTTGCAAAATTTGCTCAAGGCGAGAAGGGCTTTGAGCATTGAAATAAATACCCAAATCATCACAGACGAGGGAAAGCGGTGCGACCAAATTAGAGCCTAAACCCACTGAGCGAATAAAACCATCTTCCATCCGCAACACCGCAATGTCGTGTTGGTTAGCATAGTCCAAAGCTGTCGCGTTGCCTGTTCCCCACACTAACAAGCGGTCAGATTTTTCCCATTTTTTACCATTAAGTTTTGCTATGTTAGAAACAAAATGGAGCTTGCAACTGGGCAAGTTGAAAAATGGGCGAATCACCGCACGTTTCCATAGGGATATTCCTACACAATAAAGATGACCACGCAAACGATTATTCAATTCCTTCATTCGTGTAAGATAATCGATCACATCAAAAATTGTGCCGGCTTGTCCCGTATTTGGATTGATATATCGACTATATTGAAAATACGCAACATAAAACAACTGTAAAACTGACCGCACTTTTCGGCGTTTACTTTGAGCGAGGGCTTTCGCCTGAGGGTGACGATCTTCGGTTACGCCCCAGCCTGCAAACCACGGCACACCAAACGTGACTACCTTTTTTCCTGCCAGCAATGCCTCAAAGCCCATTTGCGAGGTCACACAATAGACTTTTTCGACCTGTGCAATGAGAGAAAGCGGATTCACATCTTCTGCTAAAATTTGCACATTATCTGGCAAATTTTCTTGTAAGGTGAGATAGCCCTTTTTCTTACCGGAAAGCACATCAGGGTGCGTTTTTACGACAATAATTGAATGCGGATTTTCTGCAATTGCGGCTTGTAACATTGCTTGAAAATGTGAATCATCAGCTTGACCGCACTTCACCGCCATATCACCAAAGGTTTGATCTACCACCAAGACGGCAGGTTTTGTAAAACTACCTGAAAAATCGAGCGCTTGATTATACTTTGACAAACGAGCTTGCAAGATCAAATCCCGTGCTTGTTTTGCCTCTTGCGGTGGCTTGACATCTTGTGCCAACAGCAACAGCTCAAGCTGAGAAGGGGAGCGGGTATCGTAATAAATCCCCACATTATCATAAACCAATGAAAGTGGCGGATAACCTTCCACCCCAAGCCCGATGGAACGGAGAAAACCGTCTTCTAATGCCACAAACAGCAAGTTATGCTGCGCAGCATAAGCCCGAGCTTTTTTCGTGGAAGGACGACGCCCCCAACCTAGCACTTTATTCGCCCGAAATTTCAACCAAGGACGGTAAAAAGCAAGCCTTTCATTTGGAAAAAATGAGGCTAAATGCGGAATTTTCTGGATTCCACGTGAGAAGATGAGAGCGGTTGGCTGGAGATTGTTAACTTTTTCTTTCTGCAATTTTTCTATTTCTTTCTGCAAAAACACATTTTCTTTCTGCAAAGTAATTTGCTAACATTTTGATAAATATAGAAGTTTTCTAAGATTTATTCTGCAAAAATGCATTTTCTTTCTGCAATTTATACTTTTACTAACTTCCATATTGGTTTAGTTCTTGTACCTACATTTTCAATTACTTTTTCCCTACGCAGTTTTGTCAGTAGGTTAGCAATCTTCTTATCTTTTTGAATTACATCAAGATCATCACTCAATTTTGAGGACAGTAATTCATTAATTGTCGTACGGTCAGCCTGCTCAAACTGCGTTAAATAATCAACGATAAGTTTTTTATAAAAATCAGAATCTTGGACTTTGGTATGAATATATTTTACCTTATCTGTTATTGGGTAAGATTTTTGCACTACCGCAGAAACAATATAGTTTGGTTTTCTACCTTCGATAAATCCTTGTTTTCTCAGTTGTTTGGCAACATTATTGTCAATTGGCAGTTTCTTTTGAACTCGATCTAAAGCACAAATATCACTAAACAGAATATCTGTATTCATAATCAAACGTGTTGTATAAGCTTCATTTACCACATCACCATATAATGTCAGCTGAACAGTATTGTGCTGGCTTACGTCATAATCAGGTAGAGGTAAATAACGTTTAGCTTGTTTTTGATGCATTTCATAAATACCATAACCCATCGTATCAATCATATTTAATTGCACCATTGCTTGAGCAAGGAATGCATTACGATATTTTTTAGGCGTTTTTGTGCCATCAATATAATCTGTTGGCGAGCCTTCAGCAAAACTTCCCGCATTTTCAAATAGCAATCTATCTGTTTTTTCTGTTACAAGAATGCGACTATTTAGCAAATAATCTTGATGAGCAATACAATTATGCAATGCCTCTAATACAATTTTCTGATCGTATTTTGAAATTTCTTTCGCTATTAATGAATTTTGTGGTAATAAACGAATCTGAAAATTACGAATTTTTCGATATAACTCCGTAGAGTTTAATAAAAAAGGAACTGAAAAATGTTCATAAGCATTTTCATCTCGTGTATTTAATTTCCACGTTAATTGTGCAGGGTGAGGTGAGAGAAAAAATGCAGATTCACTTTTTCCAAGTAATAACAACGTTGTTCTCGTAATTTTCCCATTTTGGGTTAACTTTGCTTTATCTAAGAAAGTGTTTAAATCCCAAGCATTGACTTCTTCAGCAGAGAAACGGTTAGAGAATTTTTTAATAAACGCTTCTTTTGCGACTTTTATGGCTGATTCATCTAAATCATTTAATGAGGCTTCAGGAATTACTTTTGCAGACCAATCTTCGATATTACGGAGCCGATCTAATTTATCTATGCTTAGAGCAGAGAGGCTTTCTCCCGCTCTACCATAAAAATGACCTTTCCAAGCGACAGGCATACCTAAAGGAGCGGCAGGAATTTCAAATAAAATGACTCTTTTCCCCTCATAGTCAAGTTCATAAATATGGCGAAAAGTAATAGTAGGATCAGTATTTTGCTGAATCTGAAGTTTTAATTTATCTAGCGTCAAATTTTCATTACCACTGTTTCGATAATCTGTACCAACCACGTTTCTTTTTTTATTATTTACACCAAAAACTAACCAAGCAGTATTGTTCTCTTCTAATCTTGCTTCATTAGACAAAGCAGAAAAGTATTTACCAATATCATCTGTCTTAAAATCATTTCCTGCCTGTTTAAATTCAATAATTTCATTTTCCCAAGTAGAAATAAGGTTATCTAAAAATGATTTTAGTTCTAGTTTAGTCATAGTATGGTGTTAAATAATCTCAAATGTTATGGATAAAACGACAAGTATAACAGCATATATGTTGTTTAGTGTTAGTTAATGTTTATCTTTCTCAAAACTGCTAGTAAAATTGACCTCTTGATTATATTTGGAAAGCCGTGCTTTTAAGATAAAATCCAACACCTATTGATCCTCTTGAGGCTTTGCAGATTCTTGCGCCAATGTCACTTGTTCAAGCTGCGAAGGCTAAGGAGAGCGGGTTCGTAATAAATACCCATCTCATCATACACGATAGAAAACGGCGGATAGTCCACCACACTAAGTTTATCCGCTCGAGGTTTCAACCAAGGGCGGTTGGTTGGAAACTACAATTTTTCTGATACTAGAACATTCTAAATATGCGTTATGATTGATATATTCGGACTATTCGGTTACCTTTATTACCAGATGCAATACAATGAAACAATTTATGAACACTATTTTGGTCTTGTGAGAAATAAATACCTTCTGGTTCCCAAAGAGAGCTATCTCCTGTCGTTAGAGCTTCATTTTTTCCAATACGATACCCATTAGTATAATTAAGTAATATGCCATCTAATGAATAAATTAATAATGCTTTATCTCGAGTTGTAGAGCTAGAACCTAACTGTATAATCACATTATTCCCATTTGATGCTATGCCTTGCATTGGATATTCTTTATTTTGGGATATAGGTGAAACCTCCCATTGGTAAAGGTAATTATTAGATAGATCTTTCTGCTTTTCTGTAATTTTAATATCAAAGATTCGAATGATTGATATATTATCTTTTTTTCTATATCCACGAGCAATTAGATATTTTCCATCTGAACTTATAATTGGCATTGTCGAACCTTTTGATTTGAAATTTTCTTCATCAAAAAATTTAAAAACTTCATAATTAGTTAGCTCACTATCTGCAATATAATTAAATCGTATACCGTGTAAACCAAAATTATGAATCAGTTTTCCAGCAGATGACCATAACAATATGTTTGAGTCGATTTTTTGAATAGAAATGCCTTGATGCCCACAAACGTTTTTTAAATGCATATAGCTAGATGCTTTAATTGGATCATCCGTTGAAAATGAATATTGGCATAAGTAGCAATTATGTTCTTTTCCGCCTACATGCTGTGTAAATAATAAATTATCTTTTATATCTATAGCAAAGGATTGAACAACGTTGGTAGCGTATTCTCCAATCCTTTGCAAGGTTTTAAAATAATTCGCTTTCATATAATATGAAAGTGATAATGCATGTAACTCTTTAGGAATAAATAACGCTCCTAAAGAAATTAAACAACTTTTGATAAAGTATCGTCTTTCTAAATTTCGCATTATAGTTCCTATTTGTTTTATGGATTATGTGATAATTATTGAATCACTTCTAATCTTGCATTATCTAACAGATAGTTAGTTTCAGCAATTTCTTGTAATTTCTTAGCAAACTCATTATTACGAGTGCTTGAAATTGTTAGTAAATAATCCATTGCTTTTTGTCGCTGATCTTTTAGATAGTCATTTCCATTTAATACTTGTTCTAATTTGTTACATAATTCTTCGATATTTGAGAATGTATATGCATAGTCTTCATAACTCATGTCACTTTGCGCAGTCTTAATCTCTTTATCTGCCGGAATATAAACAAATATAGGACCATTTGCGGCTATACACTCAGAAACTACTGCTGAAATATCGCAGATATAAACATTAGTATTTAGCAATAATTCACTAACAGGTACCAATTTATCTGCAACCGTAAAACTTGCACCTACCCTTTGAAGTTCTTCTGACACATATTGCGGAGCATTAGCTAAAATCTTATCGCGTGAGCCCGTTACTGGATGAAATTTGGCACTAATATGTAATCCGAAACGATGGTGAATTTCGATCAACATTGCTGCGGATAAACGAGCTGATGAATAGTTTCCTTCCTCGTAGACGCCTTCCCACGTTGGTAAATAAAGTATTTGGGGCTGTACTAGAT
>NZ_MLHJ01000052.1 GCF_001998965.1 Rodentibacter rarus | reverse complement strand
GTGTGTCCCTACAAGATAACAAAAAAGCAACATTGTGCAACTGCTGCATAATACCGAATAATACAAAAAGTGCGGTGAAAATTAAAAATTCACCGCACTTTTTATTTGTGATAGTTAGCTTTTGTGCTCAATTACCATTGATAACCGACACCCACTGAGCCACCCACTTCGCCACGGCTGTTGGTATCTCCTTGAAGTTTCAAGATAAGTTTACCGTTATCAGAGGCTCGAGAATAACCCACAGCGATAGCAGATTGATCTTTGTAAGCACCGGCTGAGACGGCAACCATAGACTTACCCGGTAAGTAAACTTGTGGTAAACCTGCGGCGGCACGGGCTCCCGCAAGACCTGCACGCAAATCTTTGGTGTTACGGTCGATCTTATTGTTAATATCACCGGCGGCTTCTTTTAACTGGCTAACATTAACCGCATCGTTAGGATTCGTCCCTCTTGCCACGTTAGTGATTTTTGTATTACCTGCATCAATACCGGTTGTATTATTAATACTAACCGGACCAACGTTCACGCTATTAAATTCAACATCGTCTTTAGTTGCCACAGAAATCACGCCATTATTTTGAGTGATTTGGATATTTTTACCTGCATCAATCGTCACAGTTTTACCCAGGTTCACGCTATAATTGCTTGAGCCTGAGACTTCACCCTTAGACGCTGTTGTGGTTAGCGTAAAGCCAGAGTTGTTTATTGCGTTTGCCACATCCCCTGCTGTTGCAAGTGCGGTCGGATTTTCCGGTGTATTGACTGAACCATCCACATTATTTGTTAATGGCGCGGTTTTCGCTGATACACGGCTACCCGTTACATTACCTGCATTGACCGTTGTACCTGAACCATCACGCTGCGTGTTGTAAGTGCCATCCGCTTGTTTGTAAAGCGTGTCACCAGCTGAGTTGGTATAAGTGATTTCCGTGGTTTTATCATCTACTGCGATATGATAAGTCACATTACTTACAGAACCATCAGAGGTCACATTTGCAACAGTGCCTGTACCATTGACAAAGTTCACGGTGTCATAAGGTTTTACAAAGTCTTTTGTGCTACCGTTTTCTTGCAAGTTCCAACCAGCATTCAATACATCACCTAATGTCGCTGCATTGCTGCCGGATTTATTCGCTACATTTGCCGCCTCTTCTGCACTAATAGGTGCTTGTTTTGTTGGCGCATTGGTTGAACTTGTTGTATCCGGTAAATTCGCTGCCATATTGGTGAAGGTTGCACCATTCACATTTACAGCTGGCGTAATGTCACCGTTTGCAACTGCTGTCTCTGTTGGTGTCATATTCACCACAGGCGCATCTTTGACATTCGCAGAGTCAATCGGGGCAACATTAGGATCGGTAGGATTTCCATTTTCATCCAACAGTGT
The DNA here is from genome assembly GCF_001998965.1 of Rodentibacter rarus. Classification (GTDB taxonomy): domain Bacteria; phylum Pseudomonadota; class Gammaproteobacteria; order Enterobacterales; family Pasteurellaceae; genus Rodentibacter; species Rodentibacter rarus. The sequence goes on along the minus strand of NZ_MLHJ01000052.1, from coordinate 1,730 downwards.
ACCGGCAGGGTAGTAATTACCATCCTGACCTTGTACAACCGGGTTACCGTTTGAATCTACTTTGCCAGGTTTACCAATTTTAACACTATTAAACTCGACATCATCTTTTGTGGCATAGGTGTAAGTGACGTTACCATCTTTAACATCTTGTTTAATTTCCATGTTTTGACCCGCTTCAAAGTTCACGGATTTACTTGGTTTAATTAATGTGTTTGTTGCACCACCGGTTGCGGTTGTTGAGTTAGTGTTCCAACCTGAATTATTAATTGCATTCGCAACATCATTTGCCGTAGCAAGTCTATTGCCGGCTTTTGCTTCTTCTGCTTGTGCCGCCTCTAATGCTTGTTGTAAATCAGGATCGGTTGGATTTGCCGCTAAAGCATCTTGCGCTTGTTTCACCGCATCTTTTGCAGCTTTCATTGGGTCTTTTATCGAACCATCTGTATCGGCTTCAACTTTAGCGGTATCCACATCCACTTTCACAACAGTCTTCGTAACAACTTCACCTTTTTCATCGGTTTGTTTCACTGTACCGGTGCTGACGATTGTACCTTTACCGTCTGCAAAACGAAGTTCGTCATTTGGATTGACTTTTTCATCTGTATTATTAAACGTGATACCGGATGTATCGGTTTCTTTACCCACAGTGAAACCGGATTCTTGAATGGCTTGCGCCACTTTGTTACCTGTCACAAATTTACTACCGTTATTGACAACTTGATCCGGTGTTAAATCTTTACCGTTTGCATCTTGGCGTGGTGTCACATTTCCATCACGCGGCAGACCCGTGGTCGGATCAATATCATCACGGTTATAAACCTTACCATTGACAATCACAACAGGGTTTCCATCAACTGTACCTTCGTTCGGTTTAATCACCTCACCTTCTTCCATTGCTACGGTAATTTCACGCACGCCATTTTTGGTTTCACCTGTGACGGTAATCCCGTTTTTACCAATAAATTTCACTTCGTTGGCATTTTTCACGGTATCCGTGTAGTTGTTACCTTCGGCAGAAACAACCCAACCCATTTTCGCAATATCACCAACAGTGACTGCACTTGACTCCCATTTCGCTTTATCCGCAGGGTTGGTTGGTTCGGTTAAATCCACTAAGGTATCTTTATCTGTTGGGTTTGTGGCATTAGCAGGATTATTTGTCGTCACTTCTTTTGTGCCTAATGCAGAAGCAATACCGTTAATTTGGCTGTTATCACCATTTACATCTTTTACACTTAGTGCAGTTGGTGGGTTATTAACCGTAATATTAGTGCTAGGATCATTAGGATCACGAGGTTTTAATGTTGTGTCAGTCGTTGAAACGCCTTTATCTGAGGTTAATGCCACCGCCGTATCATTTTTCACCGAGTTTGGAGCAATAGGTTGAACGCTCGGATCGACCGGATTTCCATTTTCATCCAACTGTGTACCGGCTGGGTAGTAGTTGCCATTTGAGGATTGAACAACAGGATTACCGTTTTTATCCACTTTGCCTGCTTTACCAATAGTGGCACTGTTTACCTCAATATTGCTTGATAAGCCATAAGTAATGGTGTGCTTATCTTGCGTGATTTCGAGGTTTTTCGCTGCCACAAAATTAAGCGTATCACCCGCTTTCACCGCCACGCCGGTGTTATCTGCCGCAGAGGTGATTTGTTCGTTTGTTTTGGTGGTATGTACCGTGTGGAATACATTGTTAATGGTATCCACGATATCGCCTACGGTTGCCA
>NZ_MLHJ01000051.1 GCF_001998965.1 Rodentibacter rarus | reverse complement strand
GTCCGAATTTTAACCGATTGAAATAATTTGATTTTATAACGGACACACTGCGTGTGTCCGAATTTTAACCGATTGAAATAATTTGATTTTATAACGGACACACGCAGTGTGTCCCTACGTATTGGTTAAAATTTCTGTTTTGTGCATTTGCTACATAATACCGTAAAATTGACCGCACTTTAGGTGGAGAAACGCCCAATATGGGGAGAATTTAATAATTGACAAAATGAAGAAAACTCCCCCTATTCTGCCGTTGCCTCTCTTAGAATAGAAAATAACCCATTTAGATGACGAAAATCGTAACACTCTTTGTTTTTCCTCATATTTTTGTTTATACTCTCAACGCTTTTACAGCATTTTCATTCATATATCGCAAGTTTGTGTATAGGAAATGAACAAATCTGATTGTCCTCAATTCTATTTTTCATCATATACCTTCGCTTGCAAATCATTAACTGTCTTAAGGATTTAGGTACCTATGTTAGAGATTTGGCAACAATTCAAACAAAACTATCTCATTAAATATTGGAACCCTGTCGCTGCGGTGATCGCAGCCGGTTTGCTTTCTGCTTATTATTTTGGTGTAACCGGCACATACTGGGCAGTCACCGGGGAATTCACACGTTGGGGAGGGCACGCCTTACAGACCCTAGGGGTGGATGTGAGCGAATGGAGCTATTATAAAATCATTGGAATGGAAGGAACCATTTTTACCCGTATTGACGGTGTGATGATTTTAGGAATGTTCGCCGGCTGTATTTCCGCCGCTTTATGGGCAAATAACGTGAAATGGCGAAACCAACCGCATAAGCGCCGTATTGTTCAAGCCTTAATCGGCGGTGCGTTAGCCGGTTTCGGCGCACGCCTTGCCATGGGGTGTAATCTTGCCTCCCTTTTCACCGGTATTCCACAATTTTCTGTTCACGCTTGGTTTTTCACGCTTGCCACAGCAATCGGCACTTATTTTGGGGTGAAATTCACCTTACTTCCGATGTTCCGTGTTAAATTGGAACTCAAGAAAGGGGCAGCAAAATTAAAAGAAACCGATCCGAAACAAGCCTCCCGCCGTTTTTGGCTTGGTATGGTCGTTTTCTTCGCCTATCTCATCGCATCACTTTATGTAATGACCCACTCCATAAAATTAGGCTTTGCGATGTTTTGCGGCTTGGCTTTCGGTTTATTAATCGAACGCGCGCAAATTTGCTTTACCTCTGCTTTCCGTGATTTATGGGTAACCGGTCGTGCGTATATGGCGAAAGCGATTATTTTCGGCATTATGGTCGGGACAATCGGCGTTTTCTCTTATATCCAATTAGGCGTTTCACCCAAAATTATGTGGGCAGGTCCAAATGCCATTGTCGGTGGATTATTATTCGGTTTTGGTATCGTACTGGCGGGCGGCTGCGAAACCGGTTGGATGTATCGTTCAATGGAAGGGCAGGTTCACTTTATGTGGGTAGGGCTAGGCAACGTTATCGGTTCCACTTATCTTGCCTATGCTTGGGATGACATCGCCCCCGCCCTCGCTTTAGATTATGAAAAACTCAACTTACTGAAATCTTTCGGTCCGGTGGGGGGATTATTAGTCAACTATGGTTTATTAATTCTCTGCTTAATTGCGGTGATTTGGTGGGAACGCCGTTTCCTCGCCAAAGCCAAAGCAAAAATCGCTGCAAGCGCACAACAATCTTGCGGTTGTTAATTTTTATTCATTCATCAAAAAGAGGAAATTATTATGGCATTTACCGTTGTTCAAAAATTAGATAAAGATCCGAAAGATATTACCCCGGATTATACCTTAGACACCTTAGGCGAACCTTGCCCTTACCCGGCAATTGTGATGCTTGAAACCATGCCACAATTACAAAAAGGGGAAATTCTGGAATTATTAAGTGACTGCGCCCAATCCATCAACAACATTCCGGTGGATACTAAAAACCACGGTTACACATTGCTAAGCGTGGAGCAAGACGGCACAAAATTACGCTATTTGATTCAACGTTAATTTCAACGGCATTATATTATGTCGTAGTTGCACAAGCTTTATTTTAGCTTTATGGTATCTACGTGTCGTTAAAATGACTGTTTTTGTGCATGTGTTACATAATACCGAATCTCAAGAAAAGTGCGGTCAATTTTAACCGCACTTTCGCCATCTATAATTTTCTAAATTCCAATAACATTGCACTTTGCGGATCTAATACAGGAATGGTTAAACCAACATTGGCAAGCCATTCACTGCGAATCGTGACGCTTTTACCATCAAAACAATCACGTAGCCATTGTGGAAAAACTTTCATTAAATGTCCCGCTTTTCCTTCGCAGATGTAATCCGGAATAGCAAGCACTTTCACTTGATAGGTTTCCTCTGTTGCTAAGTACGGTAAACGGAGTTGACCCATTTGTTTATAATCCGGCATATCAAGCTGGCTCACCTGCACCACAGCTTGCGATTTATCTTTAGCGACGACACCGTGAATGAGCGTTTTGTCATCGTGATAATCCAAACGGAACACATCACCGCTATGTAATAAAGGACGAAGTTGTTTGTGCAACGCAATATATTTTGCAAAGCCGACTCGTTCTTCTTCACTTTCTTTCACCGGATCAAGCTCCACCCCCATATGTCCGAATAATGCAGTTAAACCACGATAATCAATCGAAAAACGGCGATGCGTAGTTTGGCAAGGTGAACCACCAATGTGTGCCCCCATCACTTCCGGTGGATAAAAATAACTCATACTACGATGAATTTGTTGGCGAGTGTAAGCGTCATTATTATCTGATGACCAAAAACGTTGTGAACGTTTTAAGATTTCATAGTCAATACGTGCGCCCCCTGATGAACAACTTTCAATTTCTACATTTGGATAGCGTTTTTGTAATTCATCAAATAAACGGTAAGCGGCTTGGGTTTGTGCCACTGCTGCGGCACGCCCCCGACTCCCAGGTTGGACAAGGCGGCGGTTATGATCCCATTTGATATAATCAATTGCGTGATTGCCAAGTAACCAATCCATACGTGCCAACAAATAATCAAAGACTTCTTGCTTCGTGAGATCCAAAACGTATTGATGGCGTTCCTCCGGTTGCTCATACCCCTCTAATTGTAACAACCAATCCGGATGCGCTTGGTAAAGCTTGGTCGGTTTGTTAATCATTTCCAACTCCACCCAAATACCAAATTGCATACCGAGTTTTTTCACCGCATTAATGACTTCATTTAAACCGTTCGGGTATTTTTCCTCATCCAAATACCAATCGCCTAAACCGCCAAAATCATTATTACGCCCAATAAACCAACCATCATCAATGATAAATCGTTCCACCCCCATTTCCGCTGATTTTTCAGCCATCGCAATGATGTGTTTTGGGTGATGATCAAAGGTTACACCTTCCCAAATATTCAGATGTACCGGGCGCATAGGATGAACAAAACGTAAAATATGTTGGCGAACGTGATGATGAAATTGGCGTGACATTCCATTTAAGCCTTCATCCGAATACACCGCATAAACCCAAGGGGTGCAATGGCTCTCACCTTGTTTAAGCTGAATTTCGCCTGGGAAATAAAGATTTTCTAATTGGGCAAAACGGCGACCATCAATCAATACATCGGCACGAATACGATGATTCCCCGACCAGGCAAGATGGAATCCCCATACTTCCCCCTGTTGTTGGCGAAAGTGCGGTGTGCCTAAAATCAGATTTGGTGCATATTCGTGGGAAGTGCGTCCGTGGCGATTTTCCTGGGTAAATGCCCCATGTTTGAGGGAAAGGCGATTTTCTTGAAGTTCACGACACCAACGCCCATAAAAACTGAGCACTTCATCGGCATATTCAGGCACAGGTAAGGTGACGGCTAAACGGTTTACGGTAAACGTCCCTTCCGCTAAATTGGTTAAAGTATGACGGAATTTAAACACGCCATTTTCATCAGCTTCAATTTCTGCTTTGAAACCTAATTTGGCGATATTATCTTCCATTTCCAACACCAAAGTGCGGTCGGTTTTTGTGATATTTTTAGTGATGAACACCGGTGCCCAATCATACCCATTTCGATGCCCTTCCACGCCGGAAACACCAAAATAACCTCTGCCGTTTTCTGCGGCAAGAGTGAGGGGAATATCCACATCAAGGCTGCCATTTGCCACGCCCCGTTCAATGCTCATCACATCCGCTTCCGTGATTTCAGCCAATGCTAGGCGTTTGCCAAAATAAAGGATTTCGGCAGGTTCTGTACGTAAAATTAAATCGGTCTCTTTGCTTTGCAAGCGAATTAATTGTGAACTCATAAAATACTCCTGTTAATATTTCGTTTCGACTTTGCGGTATTTATCCAATAAGGTGATATTGACTTTGGCGAGTAAATCTCCGTGAAGTTTGTAATAACGGAAATAGACGGATAATTTAATGAGATAGAAGAAAATCGGTAACCCTATCATAATCACCTTCATATAGAATAAGGTGGTCTCACTTTGGGCTTCATTCGGTACATAATCAATCGCTGTTAATAATACGCCAATCAACAGGGCTGACACCGCAGATCCGGCTTTCACGACCATTGTTTGCACGGCATAAGCGATACTTTCTGAACGAATACCGAGTTTGTATTCGCCGTAATCGACCGTATCCGCCACCATAATCACTTGCAACGTCCAAAACAAAGCACTACCGATTTGCATAAAAATACCGGCAAGGATAATCAAAAAAACACTGTGATGTTCCACAATACCGGTGTAACCCAAAATTGCACAGCTGATGATGGAACTGACAGAAATCGTCATCCATAATGTACGACGTGAGAAAAATTTTGCTAAACGGGCAAATAGGATGATGATGGCAAGATTCGCAATCCCGGCATATGACATATAGTATGGGAACATTTCCTTATCCCCTACGACATAGGTGAAATAATAAATGGCGAAACCTGAAATAATATTACCTGCAATATTGTAACAAAGTGCCATCACCAATAAACTTGAAAGCTGATCATTGCGGGGAATGAGTGAAACCAAAATTTTAAGTGGGACTTTTTTCTGTGATTCACTGTTTTCAATGGTATCGGAGGAATATTTTTCTTTGACATTGACGAGAGTAATTATTGTCGAAATCACAAAGAAGATGATAATGACCAAAGTAAACATTCTAAAGCCGAAACCTTTATCTTCTCCACCTACAGCATCCACAAACGGCATACCAACACCGGCTGTCACAAAACCGGCAAGACTGGCAAAAAAACGGGGATAAGGCACGAGCGCTTCACGTTCCCGTTGATCAAGTGTTAAGGTTGGGGTGAGCGACCAAAACGGAATATCCATCAAGGTATAGGTCATTCCCCAAAGGATATAAGTGATCGCAATATAAATGATAAGTGCCGTGCCGGAAAAATAATCCGCACAAAAAAGAGAGAAAAGTGAAATTGAGTTAAGAATTGTTCCAATCAAAATCCAAGGTTTAAACTTTCCCCAACGTGATCGTGTATTGTTCACAATCCAGCCCATAATGGGATCATTTAAGGCATCCCACACCCGAGCAACCATAAAAATACTTCCTACAATGGCACCTGAAACACCCAGCACATCGGTGTAATAATACATTAAATACATATACACAATACCGATGGCAAAATCTTTCCCATAAGCTCCCAAACCAAAACTGATTTTCGTCTTCATTGATAAACTCATAATGAAACTCCTTACTGATTATCTTTGAATAGCATAATGACAAAAGGGAAATCATTTTCCTATATCGCTTTCTCATACAAAATTCCTGAAAACTCATTTTATGAGATCTCTCGTTAGAAAAATGAGGATTCAGGAAAATTTTCTAAGAAAATAGGAACAAACTAAAAAAACCGCTATAATTCCACCGCACTTTTGATTGGTCATATTTAATCGGTGATATATGAAATCTGAAGATCTTGCTTTAGGATATTTTGACTCTGAAGATTCCCTTGGAAGCAAAACAACCAGCCCCCTTTCTTTACCTTTAGAAAAGCAGTCGCTACGCGTAAAACTTTGGCAACCGCCGGTAAATATGCCGGCACATCATTGGCACGGACATATTGAAATCAATATTCCCTTTAACGGTGATGTTGAATATTTCTATAACGGTTCACTCATCACAATTAAGGAAAATCATATTGCCGCTTTCTGGGCTTCCATTCCCCATAGCTTAGTAAATCGTCAAAACTGTACGGAAATGGCGGTGATCGATATTCCCGTTCATCAATTTCTTTCCTGGCAGCTGCCGGATAATCTTGTTACCCATATTACCCACGGTGTCGTCATTCAATCTAAAAATCCGGCACTCGCCAGCACTTTTGAAATTACACGTTGGCAAAATGAACTCACCAAAAATGACAATAACCGTAATCATTTGGTTTATAGCGAAGTGCAACTGTTACTAAAACGTTTAGAACTTGACGGCTGGGAACTTTTGCTCAAAACACATTATGAAAACAACATACATAGCCATGCGTCTCGCCACACGCAACATTATGTGATCCAAATGCTTAATTATATTGGTAGCCATTTTAATCAACCCATCACGGTTTCTCAGGTGGCAGAGGCAGTAGGGTTAAACGCCAACTATGCGATGGGATTATTTCAACGTGCAATGCAATTGACGATTAAACAATACATCACCATGATGCGAATAAACCACGCAAAAGCCTTGCTTACCGATACCGATAAAACGATGCTTGATATATCAATCACCGCAGGTTTTAATTCATTGAGCCGCTTTTATGAAAATTTCCAGAAATATACGGGATTTTCTCCGATGAATTATCGCAAACAAATGCGTGGAAATATTTCAAACCACCGCTTTACTCTAAAAACTCATCATATTTCAACCGCACTTTAATAAGGAATATTATGCAACTACCCACTCTTCAATCTGCAAAACTCATTCGCCGTTATAAACGTTTTCTTGCGGATATTGAATTGCCCAATGGTGAAGTCATCACCATTCATTGTGCAAATACCGGCGCTATGACCGGCTGTGGCGAAAAAGGCGATACGGTTTGGTATTCCCATTCCGACAGTCAAACAAGGAAATACCCCCATTCCTGGGAACTGACCCAACTTGCCAATGGACAACTTTGCTGTATTAATACCCATCGTTCCAATCAACTGGTGTTGGAAGCCTTACAAAACAAGCAAATTAAAGAATTAGCGATGTATGATGAAATCTATCCCGAAGTCAAATACGGCGAAGAAAACAGCCGAATTGATTTTTTACTGAAAAGCGAAGGGTTGCCTGATTGCTATGTGGAGGTGAAATCCATCACCTTAGTAAAAGGCAACCTGGGTATGTTTCCTGATGCGGTTACTACAAGGGGACAAAAACATGTACGAGAGCTATTGGCAATGAAAAAACAAGGTCATCGGGCCGTCATACTTTTCGCCGGTCTGCACAATGGATTTGATCATTTTAAAATCGCAGAATATATCGATCCCGATTACGATCAATTATTAAAAGAGGCTATCGAACAAGGCGTGGAGGCTTACGCCTATGCCGGTGAATTTGACATTTCAGAGGGAATCCCTACCGCACTTTCATTGACGGAATCGGTGCCTTATATTAAAGAGTAAAATTTTGATAATTATTTTCATTTAATTATTGACAAGATTGTTGATAATAATTATCATCTAATCACTCCAATAACAACAAGCTGGTTTCAATTAAAAACACTCAGCGATAATCACTCCAACATTCCCGCCTATTTCCCCACAAATAGGCGTTTTTTTTGTTCACAAATTTTTAAGATTCCCTATAATAAGCCCTTCTCAAAATCATAATTAGGAAATCAATAATGACTGATATTAATACTGTTCTCGCAGAACTTAAGCGTGGCACGGATGAAATTCTTTCCGAAGCAGATTTAATTGAAAAACTCAAAGAAAATCGTCCGTTAAAAGTAAAATTAGGCGCAGATCCTACTGCACCGGATATTCACTTAGGGCATACAGTCGTACTCAACAAATTACGCCAATTCCAACAGTTAGGTCATGATGTGTATTTCTTAATTGGTGATTTTACCGGTATGGTGGGCGATCCTTCCGGCAAAAATACCACCCGCCCTCCCCTTAGCCGTGAAGATGTATTACGCAATGCGGAAACCTATAAAGAACAGATTTTCAAAATTCTTGATCCACAAAAAACCAAAATCGTTTTTAATTCCGAATGGTTAGGTCAATTAGGCACAGAAGGGATGATCCGCCTTGCCAGCAACTATACTGTTGCCCGAATGCTTGAGCGTGATGATTTCAAAAAACGCTTTACCAACAATCAACCTATTGCCATTCACGAATTTATTTATCCGCTATTACAAGGGCACGATTCTGTGGCATTAGATGCGGATGTGGAACTTGGCGGTACCGACCAAAAATTCAATTTATTGGTGGGTCGTGAATTACAAAAATCAGCGGGTAAAAAACCACAGGTCGCTATCACTATGCCATTGCTTGTGGGCTTAGACGGTGAGAAAAAAATGTCAAAATCTCTCGGTAACTATATCGGTGTGACTGATGCGCCAAATGATATGTTCGGCAAAGTGATGTCGATTTCCGATGAGTTAATGTGGGATTGGTATAATCTGCTTTCATTCCGTCCCTTGAGTGAAATTGAACAACTTAAAAGCGATGTAAAAAATGGCAAAAACCCACGTGATGTGAAAATTTTACTTGCCAAAGAATTAATTGCCCGTTTCCACGATGAGGCAGCCGCCAATGCAGCAGAACAGGAATTTATCAATCGTTTCCAAAAAGGTGCAATGCCGGATGAAATGCCGGAATTGACTTTTACCGGTGAAATAGGCTTAGCAACGTTATTAAAAGAAGCAGGTTTAGTGCCTTCCACTTCTGAAGCCATTCGATCCGCACAACAAGGGGGCGTGAAAATCAATGGTGAGAAAATTGATAATGTAAAAGAAAATGCCCCTAAAGGCACAAATGTTTACCAAGTAGGTAAACGTAAATTTGTGCGTGTGACAATAAAATAATCAAAACATCGTAAAAACTGACCGCGCTTTTAAAAGTGCGGTTATTTTTTAAGATAAATTGTGCAAATAAGCATTGAAAAATGTTCGTCTACCCTATCAATGGGTACAGGAATGATGAATCACTATAAATAATAAAGGAAATACTATGAGTCAAAAAATTTGGGTAACCGGTGATGCTGTGGTGGATCTCATCCCAGATGGTGAAAATCACTATTTACGTTGTGCGGGTGGTGCGCCGGCAAATGTTGCCGTAGGTGTCGCCCGTTTAGGGAGCGAAAGTGCTTTTATTGGTCGTGTGGGAAATGATCCGCTCGGTCAATTTATGCAAGAAACCTTAAATACCGAAGGTGTGGATACCACCCATATGATTTTAGATCCACAACACCGCACTTCAACAGTGGTTGTGGGGCTTGACAACGGTGAACGCAGTTTTACTTTTATGGTAAACCCGAGTGCCGATCAATTTCTGCAAACCACTGATCTACCGCCATTCCAAGCCGGCGAATGGTTGCATTGCTGCTCTATTGCACTCATTAATAACCCATCACGGGAAGCGACCTTTGAAGCCATTCGCCGCATCAAAGTAGCGGGAGGATTTTTCTCTTTCGATCCCAATTTACGTGAATCGCTATGGTCTAGCCTAGAGGAAATGAAAAGCGTAGTAATGGAAGCGGTCGCCCTGGCAGATGTATTAAAATTTTCCGAGGAAGAACTCACCCTTTTAACTAACACGGACAGTCTTGAAAAAGCCTTTGAAAAAATCACCGCACTTTATCCGGAAAAACTGATTATTGTTACCTTAGGAAAAGACGGAGCGTTATATCATCTTGCCGGTAAAAAAGATATCGTTGCGGGTAAAGCCTTAAAACCTGTTGATACCACTGGTGCGGGCGATGCTTTTGTGGGGGGATTATTAGCCGGACTTTCTCAATATGAAAATTGGAAAGACAACGAGGTGTTGGTGAAAATTATACAACAAGCCAATGCTTGCGGTGCGTTGGCAACCACCGCAAAAGGGGCGATGTCCGCATTGCCAAATAAAGCTCAATTGGCTGAATTTTTGGCAAACTAATCCTAAGGTGTGTGAATTTATTTCACTCACCTTCTGTTAAAGTGCGGTCATAAACGGAGGTGTTTTTATGAAACTATGGTATTCCGATTCCAGCCCTTATGCGCGAAAGGTACGCAGTGTAATGTATTACCACCAATTACAAAATCAAATTGAGCTGTTACAAGCCACCAGTGGAATGGATAAACATTCACCACACAATCAAGATAACCCCCTTGGGCGTTTGCCTGCGCTTCAAATGGAAAATGGCGAATGGTTATACAACAGTTCACTGATTGCGGAATATCTCGATCATTTAGGTTCACAACCTTCCCTCTACGGCAGTGGAGAGCAACGTTGGCAGATTCTTCGCTTACATTATTTAGCCGATGGGGTGTTAGAAAATGAGCTTTCCACCATACCGGAAAAACGCCTACGCCCTCACTCGGAATGGTGGTTAGAACGCCATCAACAAATTTTTCAACGTACCGAACAAAGTCTTATCGCTATTCAACAGTCTATTGATTTATTCGGTGAAGCACTCAATATCGGTACGCTTAATGCGGTCTGTGCCATTGATTTTCTCTTATTCCGTAAGGATTGGACTTATGCCACCAACCATTCCACAATGGCATCATTAAAATCTTGGGTGGAAAAAATGAATGCACGCTATGCTTGTTTAAATGAAACTTATCCCAAATAGGACAACTATGATTATTTTCAATAATGGCAAATACAAAAGTCTTCTCGCTGCAGAACAAGGCGAGCTTGATAGAATACGTAAAACAGTGGAAAGCGATAAAGATTTTTATCCCACTTACCACCTTGCCCCACCTACCGGGCTATTAAATGATCCGAATGGACTGATTTTCGATGGCGAAAAATATCATCTTTTTTATCAATGGTTTCCTTTTGATGCCATACACGGTATGAAACATTGGAAGCATTTTATCACTCCCGATTTCCAAACCTATCAAGCCGCTGATGATTTAATCCCTTGTGAATTATTTGAATCTCACGGTTGCTACTCCGGTGGGGCATTAAAAGTGGGCGATAAACTGGCAATGTTCTATACCGGTAATACCCGCCGCCCGAGTGATAATCAACGTGTGCCTTATCAAAATTTAGCCATTTTTGACTTAGACGGTAAATTGTTAAGCAAACGCTCCTTAATCGAAAATGCCCCTCCAGGTTATACGGAACACGTTCGAGATCCGAAGCCTTATTTCACAAAAGAGGGAAAAATCCGTTTTATTTGTGGTGCCCAACGTGAAAATCTTACCGGTACGGCTATTATTTTTGAAATGGATCACTTGGATGATACGCCACGTTTAATCGGTGAATTGTCTATTCCGGCCTTTAATAATCACCATGTATTTATGTGGGAATGCCCCGATTTATTGAAATTGGGTGAGAAAGATATTTTTATCTGGTCACCACAGGGAAAAGATCGTGAAGTACATCAATTCCAAAATAACTACCACGCCACTTATGCCATTGGGCAATTAAAGGGCAATGAACTGAATGCAGAGCACATTGCTGAATTGGATCAAGGCTTTGATTTCTATGCCCCTCAAACCTTTAGCAGATTGGAAAATAAAGCAAACACTATTATGTTTGGCTGGATCGGCTTGCCTGATTTAACGTATCCAACAGATCAATTCAAATGGCACTCTGCCCTCACGATGCCACGAGAAGTGCATATTGAAAATCATCAACTCTATCAACGTCCGATTGCCAAAATTTATGAAAATATGACCGCACTTTCTACACAAACCTTGCAACAACAAACCACAATTGCCCATTTAGATCGTGCCTATTTGAAATTTAATGCGGAAAATCAGCCGTTTAACTTATCTTTCTTTACCAATGAAAAAGGTGAGACCTTGAGCCTGTCCTATAAAAACGGCTTAGTCTGTTTGGATCGCACCCAATCTAAGCAAACGGAACTAATGGAAAAATTTGGTGGACAACGTTATTGTGAAATCGCCTCTCTTTATACCGTAGAAATTTTCTTTGATCGCTCGATTGTGGAAATATTTTTAAATGAAGGTGAAAAAGTGATGACCTCAAGATTCTTTATCGAAAATCGGGAAAACCTTGTGATGTCTAATCAGGCATTGACCATTGAAATTGGCTATCCTCAAGCCATTAAATATATTCTGCCATAACAGGGGAAAGCGACATTATACCGGTATTATGCAGCAGTTGCACAACGTTGTTTTTTTGTTATCTTGTAGGGACACACTGCGTGTGTCCGAATTTTAAGCTATTGAAATAATTTGATTTTATAACGGACACACGCAGTGTGTCCCTACGTTTTGGTTAAAATTTCTGTTTTGTGCATTTGCTACATAATACCGCACGTTTTACTCTACTTTAACGCCTTGTACTAT
>NZ_MLHJ01000050.1 GCF_001998965.1 Rodentibacter rarus | reverse complement strand
GACTGACTGACTGACTGACAAAATGATATTTCTCCATAGTATTACCTGCAATGAAACTGTTTTATTACATATAATACACTTTCCTGTATCAATTTAAACAATGGTTTATATAATATTCAATGTCATCCTGAGCATAACCAAGCAATCGACCAATTTCTCTTTCTAAATCAGGATCAAACTTATCATAACTTTTCCGTAGAACCGAGGTTAATGTTTCTGCTTTTTTTATATGTTCCTGCCGGTATATTAAATAATAGGAAAAATCACCCAATGAGTTTTTTAAATTAATTGTTTTTGAGTGAAATGTCTTATTATCTAAATAAGGGAAAAAATCCTCAGGTATCTCATAATCAGTATAAAACAAGGCGAGATCTTTTTGATGATTTAACATCAACGCTAATTCTTTTCCCTCATGAGGTCCAATCATACCCATTACGCTATTCTATCTCCCAAATAATTCATTGCTATTATGCCAAATAATTTCAGCTATGCTATCCGCAGATTCTCCTCTTAATTCACATAGCGCTTCAAAAGTATTCATTATCCGCTCAGGGCGATTCGGTTGTCCTTGAAAACCAAACACCGGCATATCGGGACTATCGGTTTCCAATACCAAGGCATCCAGCGGCAATTTCGCTATCGCTTGACGGGTTTTATTCGCTCGTTGATAAGTGATCGTGCCGCCTACACCAATTTTATAGCCCAGATCCACAAACCGTTTGGCTTGTTCATAACTGCCGGCAAAACCATGTATCACACCATATTTAGGCAGTGAAATACGCTTTAAAAAGCGAAACACTTGATCGTGCGATTTTCGACTGTGAATATTCACGGGTAAGGCAAATTGTCTTGCAAGATAAAGCTGACATTCAAAAAAATGGCATTGCTTTTGCCAAAGTTCGTCTGTCAATAAATCAGGAATAGCCCGCTCCAAGCCAATTTCTGCTACCGCTGTCGCATTGTCATCCGCCTGCGCTAAGGCTTGTTCCAAAATCAATAAATCCGCTTGCGAATGTTCCTTAATATAAAGCGGGTGTAACCCCAGCCCATAATATAAATGTTGCGGATAAAGTGCGGTCATTTTTTGGATAGTTTTGAAATCTCTCGCCAATACCGCCACAATCAGCATTTTCTCCACGCCGGCTTGCTTGGCATTTTCCACTAATTGTGAAATAGGCTCTCCGGTAAATTGTTGTAAATAATCAAAATGTGTATGGGTATCAAAAAAAAGCATAATCAACTAAATCCTTAAAAAAGGAGGAAATACAAAAATTTTATAACTCATCTTAAAGGATAATGGCTAAGTAGCTATGTAAACTTAAAACTATTCTAACAAATAATTTAGGTTGATTTTGTTTATTTTTCTGCACACTGAAATAATAAATTTACAATTTTGTGAACCAGATCTCAGACAGCGTTAAATAATTTTTGTAAAAATATATCAAACGTATTTTATATATGTTGATTTTATGTTTTATTTTGAATATTGATCAAATAAAAAAGGAGATGAGAAATGATTATAGGTTGTCCAAAAGAAATCAAAGTCCAAGAATACCGTGTCGGTTTAACCCCTGCCAATGTTCAATCCTACGTTGAGGCAGGTCATAAAGTGTATATTGAAACGGAGGCAGGTGCAGAAATCGGGTTTAGTGATGATGCCTACCGGCAAGCCGGTGCAGAAATTACCGATAAATTGACCTTATTTGCTAACAGCGAGATGATTATTAAGGTGAAAGAGCCAATTGAATGTGAATATGATTATTTCCACGAGAATCAAATTCTATACACTTATCTTCACCTAGCGGCCGATAAACCGCTCACCGATATGCTTCTCTCCCGTCGCATTCAATCTATTGCTTACGAAACCATTAAAACCCCAACAGGCTTGCCGTGTCTTGCGCCAATGAGTGCGATAGCCGGGCGGTTAGCGACACTCGAATCGGCTAAGTTTATTCAAAAAACTTTTGGGGGAGCCGGTGTGTTACTCAGTGGAACCGCCGGTACACCTAAAGCAAAAGTCGTCATTTTAGGTGGTGGCGTGGTGGGCTTAAATGCGGCACAAATTGCAATAGGGATCGGGGCAGACGTAACGATTTTAGACATTAACGCTGAACGTTTAGCCTATATCGACCAAATTTTTGGTATGCGAATCAAGACGTTAAGTAGCTCACGCGGCAATATTTTAAGCCTGTTACCGGAAGCCGATGTCGTGATCGGTGCAGTATTAATCCCAGGCGCGAAAGCACCACGTTTAGTTCATAGAGAGGATTTAAAATTGATGAAAAAAGGGGCGATCTTAGTCGATGTGGCGATTGACCAAGGCGGTTGCTTTGAAACCTCGATCCCAACCACACACAACAATCCGATTTTTGAGGTTGACGGAATCATTCATTATTGCGTGGCGAATATGCCGGGTTGTGTGGCTAGAACCTCAACTCTCGGTTTAACCGATTCAACTTTACAATATGGCTTAAAAATTGCTGAACTTGGCGTAAAACAAGCCTGTCTTTCTGATCCGGCTTTATTACAAGGTCTAAACACTTATAACGGCAAATGTACCTTTAAAGGCGTTAGCGATGCCTTTGGTCTGCCTTATACAGATGCAAAAACAGCATTAGCATAACAGCATACCGGATGATAAAACGCACCACACATTGCGGTGCGTTTTCTCCCATTTTTACAAAATTTGAGGTTACAGTATGACAGCACAAACATCACGACAATCTTGGTCTAACCGTTTAACCTATGTTTTAACCGTTGCCGGAGCAACCATCGGCTTTGGTGCAACGTGGCGTTTTCCCTATCTTGTCGGTGAAAATGGTGGAGGCGCTTATGTATTTCTATTCTGTATAGCAATGATCATCATTGGTATCCCAATGATCTTGGTTGAAAATGTCATTGGCAGGCGCATTCAAAAAAACGCCATTGATGCTTTCAGCGGTACGGCAAATGGTAAAAAAATTCCTTCCGGCTGGAAAATATTAGGCTATATGGGCTTGCTCGGTGCATTCGGGATTTTAGCCTACTATATGGTACTTGGCGGTTGGGTACTAAATTATATCGGCAGTCTCATCAGCGGACAACTTGATCTCTCCGAACCTGTAACGATTGAAACGACAGCTGTATTTTTTGAGCAACACATTCACAATAACCCCATCGCAATTTTAATTTATACAGGCTTATTTGTGTTGGTCAATTACATCATTTTGGCAAAAGGGATTATGGATGGTATTGAGCGCTCAGTAAAATTTTTAATGCCATTACTCTTTGTGTTTCTTTTGATAATGATTGTACGTAATATCACACTACCGGGGGCAATGGAAGGAATTAAATTTTATCTTGTCCCAGATTTTTCCAAAATCACCAAGGAGCTATTTATCTTTGTATTAGGACAGGTATTTTTTGCACTAAGTTTGGGCTTTGGTGTACTTATCACCTTATCGAGCTACTTAAATAAACAGGAAAATTTGGTAAAAACCGCCACAATCACAGGCATAGTCAATACCCTAATCGCTCTCGCTGCCGGATTTATGATTTTCCCTTCTTTATTTAGCTTTAACGTAGCCCCAAATTCAGGACCGGCACTTGTTTTCCAAAGCTTGCCGATTGTGTTCTCACATATGTGGGCAGGCTCAATGTTTGCTACTATTTTCTTCAGCTTACTGGTCATTGCTGCCTTAACCACATCAATTACGATTTATGAAGTGCTCATTACCGCATTGCAGGAAAAAACAAGACTCACTCGTAAACAAGCCATTGCAATCACATTAGGCGGCATCTTTGTGCTAGGCAATATCCCCTCAGTACTCAGCGATAATGTTTGGAAAAATATAACCATTGCAGGGCGCAGTATTTTCGATACCTTTGATTACGTCAGTGGTAATATTTTGTTTATTTTAACCGCTCTTGGCAGTGCAATTTTCGTAGGATTTGTTTTGAAAGATGAAGCGAAAAAAGAACTAGGAGCAAGTAAAAAATTTACAACAGTTTGGTTTAACTATGTAAAATATGTTATCCCTCTCATTATTCTCGTGATTTTCATTAATTCTCTCTAAAAAATTTAGGCTCACTGTGTTTCATTCAAGAAAGTGAGCCTAATCTAAATAAGCAGAGACAGCGATCAGTTTTTCATTACACCACTGTAACAGAATGAATCACTACATCGTCTTTCGGCACATCTTGATGAAAGCCTTTATTGCCGGTTTTCACCCCTTTGATTTGATCGATCACATCCATACCTTCCACCACGTCACCGAATACCGCATAGCCCCATTCTTGTACCACATTTTTGCCAAACATTTCTTTGGCACGGTAATCTAGAAACGTATTATCCGCTACATTAATAAAAAATTGTGCCGTAGCAGAATGAGGATCGGAGGTGCGCGCCATAGCAATCGTGCCACGTTTATTGCTTAACCCGTTTGCCGCTTCGTTTTGAATCGGTGCATTGGTGTTTTTCTCTTTCATTCCGCTTTCCATACCGCCACCTTGGATCATAAATCCGTCAATAACACGGTGGAAAATTGTGTTATCATAAAACCCGTTTTTACAATAAGTTAAGAAATTTTCGACTGTAATTGGCGCTTTTTCTGCATTTAATGCAATTTTAATATCGCCAAAGTTTGTGTGTAAAATAACCATTTTGATTTCCCTATGAAATTTAAAGGACGCCATTATTCCATAAATAGGCAATAAGTGCTATAAAAGTGCGGTCAGTTTCAATATCAATTTTAAGCCGAGAAAAAAATGCTAAAAATTTTCAATACCCTAACCCGAGAAAAAGAAATTTTTAAACCTATCCACGCCAATCAGGTGGGGATGTATGTGTGCGGTGTCACCGTCTATGATCTATGTCACATCGGACACGGACGCACCTTTGTATGCTTTGATGTGATCGCCCGTTATTTGCGTTATTTGGGTTATGATTTGACCTATGTACGCAATATTACCGATGTGGACGACAAAATCATTAAACGTGCCCTAGAAAATCAAGAAACTTGCGAACAATTGGTTGATCGCATGGTTGTAGAAATGTACAAAGATTTTGATGCGTTAAATATTTTACGCCCCGATTCAGAGCCCCGAGCCACCCATCATATTCCGGAAATTATTGAAATTGTTGAAAAATTAATTGAACGTGGACACGCTTATGTCGCACAAAACGGCGATGTAATGTTCGATGTAGAAAGTTTCAAAGAATATGGGCAATTATCCCGTCAAGATTTAGAACAACTCCAAGCAGGAGCAAGGGTGGATGTTTCCGAAGTGAAGAAAAACCCAATGGACTTTGTGCTATGGAAAATGTCAAAACCGAACGAACCAAGTTGGCCCTCCCCTTGGGGAGCGGGGCGTCCGGGTTGGCATATTGAATGTTCAGCGATGAATAGTAAACAATTGGGTGAACATTTTGATATTCACGGCGGCGGATCGGATTTAATGTTCCCTCATCACGAAAATGAAATTGCTCAATCTTGCTGTGCGCACGGTGGCGATTACGTTAATTATTGGATTCACTCCGGTATGATTATGGTGGATAAAGAGAAAATGTCGAAATCACTCGGCAATTTCTTCACTATTCGTGATGTTCTCAACCATTATGATGCGGAAACCGTACGCTATTTCTTATTATCCGCTCATTACCGCAGCCAGCTCAATTACAGTGAAGAAAACCTGAATTTAGCCCATGGCGTATTGGAACGGTTATATACCGCCTTGCGGGGAACGGATCAAAGTGCGGTCGCTTTTGGCGGAGAACATTTTGTTGAAGCATTCCGTGAAGCAATGGATGATGATTTTAATACACCAAATGCGATTTCCGTGTTATTTGAAATGGCACGGGAAGTCAATAAATTAAAATCAGAAGAGATAGAAAAGGCCAATGGATTAGCCGCACGCCTACGGGAATTGGCTCACATTTTGGGATTATTAGAACAAGATCCGGAAAGCTTTTTGCAAGCCGGTTCTGACGATGATGAGATCGCAAAAATTGAGGCATTGATCCAGCAACGCAATGAAGCCAGAGCCACCAAAAACTGGGGAGCGGCAGATGCCGCCAGAGAGGCCTTAAATGCTATGGGTATTGTATTAGAAGACAGTGCAAATGGCACGACTTGGCGTAAACAATAATCCTCAAAGGAAATCGTAAGCGCCTCTATTCACCAGTCTGATAAAACGGAGGTTTTACTCCGTTTTATCATCCCCTTTCAAATCTCAATATCTCCCCCTAACTTACTGAATATAAATAAGAAATAAGTTTTTCTTGGCTTTTTCACTCCTGCTTATGATAGAATAGCGAACTTTTCCAACTCTCTTATTATTTAATTTGGATCTTCGGAGGAATCAATGTCCAATGCATCAAGTAAACGTTTTGTGATGACACTTTTCTCAAATAAAGATGATATTTACTGTCATCAAGTGAAAATTGTGCTGGCAGAAAAAGGCGTAGCTTATGAAAATGAAGAAGTTGATCCGCAAGCATTATCAGAAGATTTAATGGAATTAAATCCCTATGGCACCTTACCAACACTAGTCGATCGTGATTTAGTGCTATTCAATTCACGTATTATTATGGAATATCTTGACGAGCGTTTTCCTCATCCTCCCCTTATGCCGGTTTATCCTATTGCACGTGGTAAAACCCGTCTTTTAATGTTACGCATTGAACAGGACTGGTATCCAACCTTAATGAAAGCAGAAAAAGGCAACGAAACAGAACGTGCTGAAGCGCTGGGACAGCTAAAAGAAGAATTATTGGCCGCATCATCTATTTTCCAACAAATGCCTTATTTTATGAGCGAAGAATTCAGCCTGGTTGATTGTTATGTCGCGCCATTGTTGTGGAAATTAAAACAATTTGGTGTGGAATTTACCGAAGCCGGCAGTAAAGCCCTAAAAGGTTATATGGATCGCGTATTTAGTCGAGATTCATTTTTACAATCTGTCGGAGAAGCTGCCCCTAAAAATTTGATGGATGATAAATAATGGCATATCAATCTTCACCAAAACGCCCTTATTTATTGCGGGCGTACTATGATTGGCTAGTCGATAATGAGTTTACTCCTTACTTAGTGGTAGATGCCACTTATTGGGGGGTCAATGTTCCGATTGAATACGTGCAAGACGGACAAATTGTGCTTAATCTTTCTGCTAATGCTACGGGGAATTTACAGCTTACCAATGAGTTCATTCAATTTAATGCTCGTTTTAAAGGTGTATCACGTGAACTCTATATTCCGATGGGAGCAGCACTTGCCATTTATGCGCGTGAAAACGGTGACGGTGTGATGTTTGAGCCGGAAACCATTTATGATGAGTTAAATAAAGCACCTGATATCGATCAACCTAATGGCTTTACAGAAGCAGTAGATAAACCCAAAACAGCTAAGAAAAAGCCTTTACCGAAATCAACGTCTCATCTAAGAATTGTGGACTAGGTTGATAAATAACAAAATTCAGCGTATAAAAAATTAGCATTTGTCTGAAAAATAGGTATAATACGCCGACCCTGTTGATGCACGAATTCCCATCGTGCATTATTTTATTGAAGTCGCACTCGAAGGGGTGAAGATTTTAATGACTGGTTGTGTTCATTGAGAGCACTGGGTATCAAACTAATTTTTGGTAATTAATTAATGAAAACTTTTGTAGCAAAACCAGAAACGGTTAAACGCGACTGGTACGTAGTCGATGCGACAGGTAAAACTTTAGGTCGTTTAGCGACTGAATTAGCACGTCGTCTTCGTGGTAAACACAAGGCTGAATATACGCCACACGTTGATACAGGTGATTACATCATCGTGATCAATGCAGACAAAGTAGCGGTAACCGGTCGTAAAGAAACCGATAAACTTTACTATTGGCACACCGGCTATGTTGGCGGTATCAAGCAAGCGACGTTCAAAGAAATGATCGCACGCCGTCCTGAAGCAGTGATTGAAATCGCGGTTAAAGGTATGTTGCCAAAAGGTCCATTAGGCCGCGCAATGTTCCGCAAATTAAAAGTGTATGCAGGTTCTGAACACCAACACGCAGCACAACAACCACAAGTTTTAGATATTTAATCACGAGGTTTAGGATATGGCAGAGAATCAAAACTACGGCACAGGTCGCCGCAAAAGCTCTTCGGCTCGTGTATTTATCAAACCGGGCAGTGGTAAAATCACTATCAACCAACGTGAATTAGACGTTTACTTCGGTCGTGAAACCTCACGTATGATCGTACGTCAACCTTTAGAATTGGTTGAATTAACTGATAAATTAGACCTATACATCACTGTAAAAGGTGGCGGTATTTCTGGTCAAGCGGGTGCAATCCGTCACGGTATCACTCGTGCATTAATTGAATACGATGAAACCCTACGTCCTGCACTTCGTGCAGCCGGCTTTGTGACTCGTGATGCTCGTCGCGTTGAACGTAAAAAAGTGGGTTTACACAAAGCTCGTCGTCGTCCACAATATTCAAAACGCTGATACGACAACTTATCATCGTACTCACGAGTATTTATCCTTGTATATCAAGGTGTTATTCAAAAAAGGTTGGTGTTATGCCAACCTTTTCTATTTTCTCAATGTCTCTTATCAACATAATAAAATAGGCTATCAGCATTTTTGGGAATATTATTTAAATTTGAGTTTTCACCGCCCTATACTCTTTCACCTTCTCTTCTCATCAAAAATTTTTGACTGAAATCACGCTTTTCTTTGTCATTTTTCGCTATCATAGCTTCACCAATCCCAATTGAGAAAATTATGAACGCTATTGAGCTAAGAATAAAAGGGAAAGTACAAGGTGTGGGGTTTCGTCCTTTTGTATGGTTACTTGCGAATAAATATGGGCTGAAAGGCGATGTAAACAATGATGGAAAAGGCGTATTAATTCGTTTTGTTGAACCTGACGACAAAGCATTACAGCAATTTTTATCCGATTTACAAACAAAATTGCCCCCGCTTGCTTTAATTACAGATATTCAACAGCAAAAAAAACACGGGGAAAACTTACCGCACTTTTCAGAATTTCTCATTCGAGAAAGTGAAAATAATAAAATGGACACCCAAATTATACCCGATGCGGCAACTTGCCCGGATTGTGTTGAAGAACTGTTTAACCCACAAAATCGCCGCTATCACTACCCTTTTATTAATTGTACCCACTGCGGTCCACGTTTCACGATTATCAAAAAAATACCTTATGATCGGCAAAATACCGCTATGGCGGATTTTCCACTTTGCCCCGAGTGCGAACAAGAATATAAAGATCCCTCAAATCGCCGTTTTCACGCCCAACCAAACGCCTGTGCTGTTTGTGGACCACATATTTGGCTACAAGATCGCCACCATCAGTTAGCGATTCACGAAATGGCGTTAAAACAGACCGCACTTTTACTGCAAGATGGCAAAATTATTGCCATTAAAGGCATTGGAGGGTTTCATTTAGCTTGCGATGCACGTAATGAAGCTGCTGTGAAATTATTACGAGAACGTAAACATCGCCCAACAAAACCCCTTGCCGTGATGATTCCCAACCTTGATTCTTTGAATGATCTCAATGGACTCGAAATTCAACTGCTCACATCAACCACAGCCCCTATCGTATTATTAGCTAAACATAAAGTTCCCAGTTTAGCCCCCAATATTGCGCCCAAATTAAATGAGATTGGCGTGATGTTACCCAGTAATCCCTTGCAACATTTACTTTTACGTGAAGTGAATACCCCATTAGTGATGACCTCTGCAAACTCAAGCGGCTATCCTCCTGTATTGGATAACGAAAGTGCGGTCGAAAAGTTAGCCGATTTAGCGGATGCCTATCTCTGCCATAACCGGGATATTCTACAACGTGCCGATGATTCTTTAGTTCGCGTGGCATTTGACGGGCTGGAAACGTTGCGCCGTGCACGTGGTTATGTGCCGGATGAAACACCGCTAACAATCACCAACCAACGTAATATTTTAGCCTTAGGTGCCGATCTCAAAAATACCTTCTGCTTACTCAAACAAAATCAGGCTATCGTCACCCAACACATTGGCGATACTACTAATGAATGGGTTCAACAACAATTAGAAACAAACCTTTCTTTGTTTTCACAAATTTATCAATTTAAACCTGAACGCATTGCTGTGGATGCGCATCAAGGCTATTTTTCCTCCAAAATAGGGAAAAATTTAGCAAAACAAGGGAATGTACCTTATGTCAAAATTCTCCATCATCACGCACATATTGTAGCAGTACTGGCGGAACACCATTGCTATGAAAAAGTGATCGGTATTGCTTTAGACGGCATTGGGATGGGGGAAAACGGGCAGTTCTGGGGGGGCGAATGTTTATTAGTGGAAGGCAAAAATTGCCAACATCTCGGCGGCTTGCCACCGGTTGCTCTGCCGGGCGGAGATATTGCCGCGACACAACCTTGGCGCAATTGGCTCGCTCATTTGCAGCAATTCGTCCCCAATTGGCGCAATATTGCCACAAAAACTTGTCAAAATTTACCTTGGGAACCGCTTGCCCATGCTATTTCCCGCCGGCTCAATTCTCCCCCGGTTTCTTCCACCGGTCGATTATTTGATGCCGTAGCTTACGGTTTAGGCATAGCCGGTGAAAAATTATCTTGGGAAGGCGAAGCTGCTTGTCATTTAGAGGCGTTAGCTGAGCAATCTTCCTTTGCCAAGGGCGAAAGAGGTGCGGTCAATTTTTCAGTTAAAATGCCAGTTAAAGAAAATCAACTGGATCTCGCTGTCTTTTGGCAAACTTGGCTTGCCTATGAGGGCACTCCGGCAGAAAAAGCCTTCGCCTTTCATTACGCCCTTGCAAAAGGCTTTTCAGATCTTGCCCGTCAACACGCACAACACCATAACTGCCGAACTATCGTGCTATCCGGTGGTGTTATACATAACCAATTGTTACGCCGATTATTGAAAGAAAATTTAACCGAATTCACATTGCTAAGTGCTCATCAATATCCTATGGGGGATGGCGGGCTCAGTTTGGGGCAGGCAGTGATTGCTGCATATTTGTAGATTAAATGAGAAAAACGTAAAATAACGCCGATTTTTGACTTTAATCGAGAGGAAAAATTATGGTAAAACTGACCGCTCAAGAAATTGTTGAATTATTCAATCAACGCAGCTCAACCCGTTATTACGATCCGACTAAAAAAATCAGTGATGAAGATTTTCACACCATTTTAGAACGCGCCCGTCTTTCACCGAGTTCTGTCGGTTCAGAACCTTGGAAAATCCTAGTCATTCAAAATCAAGCCTTACGGGACAAAATCAAGCCCTTTAGCTGGGGAATGATGAATCAGCTGGATAATTGTAGTCACGTGGTGATTCTGCTTGCGAAGAAAAATGCCCGCTACGACAGCCCATTTTTTGTGGATGTGATGGCAAGAAAAGGGCTTAATGAAGAACAGCAGCAACAAGCCTTAGCCAAATACAAAACCCTGCAAGAGAACGATATGAAATTGTTGGAAAGTGACCGCACTTTATTTGATTGGTGTAGCAAACAAACCTATATCGCTCTTGCGAATATGCTGACCGGTGCGGCGGCAATGGGAATTGATTCTTGCCCGATTGAAGGCTTTCATTATGATTTAATGAACCAAACCCTTGCTGAAGAAGGGTTGTTTGACCCGAACGAATACGGTGTTTCCGTTGCCGCAACCTTTGGTTATCGAGCCCGTGATATTGCGAAAAAATCCCGCAAAGCAATGGATGAAATCGTCACTTGGGTGGAATAAAAAAATAGCCCCAAGGGGCTAAAATTATGTCTAGCCTAGGGTAACTTGTTGCCCTAGGTTTCATTAATTCAACTGCCGATTATCCTCCATCAAACTATCACATTCCCAACCGATATAATCGCCCATAAATTGTTGAGCCAGTTTTTCAAACTTTTCCACTTGTTCAAAAATTTCGCCATTATCAAGAGAAAGCTCTTGCTCCAGTTTTACCAGATAGTAGGGCTCATCATCCTCGTTAAATTGAATGGCTTGAGCGGAATATTGTAATGTAACGAAGGAATAATCCCCTAAACTCAATTCATCCATAAAAGGAAACATCTTTTGTTCTTCGTCAAAATGAAAACTATGCTCCACCAAATAAGTATCACTCAGATCTCGACCTTTACTTTGCAATAACCCCAGTAATTCTTCCGTGGCATTCATTTTGATCTCAAGGGGCGAAGCAAGCAGAAAATCAAAGTAAATATCCCAATTCGGATCATCCTGAACCGTCACATCCTCCACAAAATCGATTTGCGATAAAGTTTCAAGCAAGATTTCCGGATGCTCACAATAAAAATGCATTTTCGCCTGTCCGTTACAGATAAAATGCCCGGCAAAAAAAACATTCGGAAGTGCGGTCAATTGTGCCAAAATTTTGAAGATTCGATTAATGAGCTTGTCATACTCCCCTTCTGAGGGAAGCCCGCTCTCATCACTGTCATAATTAATGGTAAATTGCACAATTTTATTGCAATTCTTACCATGAAATTGATCGATGTTTTCAATATTTGCGGTAAACACAGCAGGCATATCATTCACCATAGAACGGTAATTCTGCCAATTTGCCATATCCATTTTTTTGTCCTATTTAAATTCCGCCCAAATCGGTGCGTGATCAGAAGGTTTTTCCATTGCCCGAATATCCAA
The DNA here is from genome assembly GCF_001998965.1 of Rodentibacter rarus. GTDB lineage: Bacteria > Pseudomonadota > Gammaproteobacteria > Enterobacterales > Pasteurellaceae > Rodentibacter > Rodentibacter rarus. The sequence continues at coordinate 17,062 of NZ_MLHJ01000050.1, read as the reverse complement.
AGCAATGCCGGCGTCAACACAACGCGCTGCTAAGGCATGGTTTACTAAAATATGGTCAATACGTAAACCACGATTATCATCAAAGCCTTTTGAACGGTAATCAAACCACGAGAATTGATCATTTGCGGTAGGGTTCAATTTACGGAAGCTGTCTTCCAAACCATAATCATATAAACGCTGATACCATTCACGCTCTTCAGGTAAGAAAGAACATTTTCCGGTACGCAACCAACGTTTGCGGTTTTCCTCTCCAATGCCAATATCCAAATCGCTCGGGCTAATATTCATATCGCCCATAATTAAAACGGGGTTGGCTTTATCGTGATCTTGTTCTAAATAACGCTGTAAATCGGCATAGAATTTTTCTTTTGCCGGAAATTTGGTTTCATGGGCACGGCTCTCGCCTTGTGGGAAATAGCCGTTAATCACCGTCAGCAAACCAAAATCCGTTTCCAACTCTGCCATAATAATGCGTTTTTGTGCATCCTCAGCATCTGTCGGAAAACCACGGCGAACGGCTTTTGGTGCTTGTTTGGTTAATAACGCCACACCATAATGGCCTTTTTGCCCATGGTGAAAAACGTGATAGCCCAGATTTTCCGTGATTTCATAAGGAAAAGCCTCATCCGCTACTTTAATTTCCTGAAGACCAATCACATCCGGTTGATATTTTTCAATCACCGCCTCTAATTGATGAGGGCGAGCACGCAACCCATTAATATTAAAAGAGATAAATTTCATTTCAGTTCCTAGTTACAAAAATTGTCGGTATTATACAGGGATTTTCCCTTTTCCGAAAAAAGGGGGAGGCATTTATTTTCATCTTCACACTGTCTTTTTGCCACCAATCCCCCTCTTTTGGCATCACCACCACATCAAATTTCTTCCCGTGAAATTCAAATTCAAGCCTTGCAGCATGGAGATAAGTGCGGTCCATTTTAGGTGTGTTTTTACCATAGAGTTCATCACCTAAAATCGGGCTGCCTAGGCTTTTCATCGCCACACGCAACTGGTGGGTTTTACCGGTTTGAGGTTTAAGGAAAAACAGGCGTAAATTCGGTTCGCAACTGAGGCTTTCAAATCGGGTTATCGCCGGATTTTCTTTACTTTGGCAAAGTTTCCACGCACCATTACGCGCCTTTTTCATATCGCCGATAATCAAACCTTGTTTCTTTTTCGGTTTTTGAAAGCTTAAGGCGAGGTAGGTTTTGTGAATGCGATGTTCAGCAAAAAGTCGTGAAAATTCCGCCGCACTTTCTGCATTTAAGGCAAGAATTAATAAGCCAGAGGTTACTTTATCCAATCGATGCACTAGCCACACTTGTGCGACACCAAGTTGATTCGCCAACTGTGTGGTTAAACCAATAGTTTCCTGATCTTTATGCACGCTCACGCCACAAGGTTTATAAATGATGATAAAATCACGATGTTGATAAAGAAGATCAAATTCCATAAGTGCGGTTAAAATTTTATGAATTTTGAACATATTATACTGGTTTATATCATTCCTGTGTTGGCGTGGCTGACAATTATCTCGGTAACCCTTCGTCTTTTGGTGAAAAAACAATCCTCCTCTGCCACCCTTTCTTGGCTTATGCTCATTTATCTTGTGCCTATTGTCGGCGTGCTTGCCTATTTTATTTTTGGTGAGGTGAAATTGGGAACCAAGCGAGCCAAAGCGTTTCGCACACTACATCCGAAATATCACGACTGGCTCACCCACTTATCTCAACAGTCAGCATTGGTTAGCATACCAAAAAGTCTGCAATATCGACCGCTCTTTGATTTGAATTATCAACGCCTTGGTATTCCTTGTATCAAAGGCAATGAATTGCATATTTTAGATACCCCCGAAAGCATTATTCAGCACATTATCAAGGATATTGAACAGGCGCAGTACTCCATTAATATGGTGTTTTATATTTGGTCGAACAAAGGGCTGGTGGAAAAAGTGAGCCAAGCTCTATTGGATGCCAAACAGCGTGGCGTGGAAATCCGAATTTTATTGGATTCCGTAGGCAGCCGTCCTTTTCTCAAAAGCAAAGCCTGTCGGGATCTACGAAAACAAGGCATCGACATTGTAGAAACGCTGTATGTGAACCTCTTTCGGATGTTTTTTAGTCGGATCGATTTACGCCAACACCGTAAAATTATTGTCATTGATAATCAAATTTCCTACACCGGCAGTATGAATATGGTCGATCCTGCTTTTTTCAAACAAGAAAGCAACGTGGGAAATTGGGTAGATGTGATGGTACGGGTGAACGGGGCGGTGTCTGCCGTGTTAAACTGCCTGCACACTTGGGATTGGGAAATCGAAACCGGCATGGAATTACCTTTATTTTTACCCAATTGTCCCCTTGTTCCCATTGATGATTATGACACTCACTCCGTTCAAGTGATCGCTACCGGACCTGCGTTCCCCGATGATCTTGCGCCACAAAGTTTGGCGTTGGCGATTTATGCGGCAAGAGAAAGCATTGTTATCACCTCCCCTTATTTTGTGCCAAGCCATAGTATTGCCGAAGCATTGCGTATTGCAGCCCTACGAGGGGTGGAAGTTTCCATTATTCTACCGAAGAAAAATGATTCTTTAATGGTGAGCTGGGCAAGCCGTACTTTTTTTGACGATCTGCTTGCCGCAGGAGTAAAAATTTATGAATTTAAAGCCGGTTTACTTCACACCAAAAGCGTGCTGATTGATAACAAACTGGCTCTTGTTGGCACGATGAATATGGATTTACGCAGTTTCTTCTTAAATTTTGAAGTCGCCCTTGCCGTGGAAGATCTTGCCTTTGCCAATGAAGTTTCCATTTTGCATGAAAGCTACATTGCCAATTCAGATCGCCTAGACAGTGAAAAATGGCTTGCCCGTCCCTTTTATCACCGCATTATTGAGCGCTTATTCTTTTTATTTAGCCCATTGTTATAAACAAAACCCTGAAGTTGAAATAAGAATAATTTTCAAATAGAATAACGCCAATTTTGATGTCTTCGAGATAATTTGTGTTTCAACTTCAACAAGTTTCCTATTCTCTTCCCAACAGAACCTTACTCCACCCCATTTCCCTTTCCTTTGATCGAGGTAAGGTTTATGGATTAATCGGGCATAACGGTTCGGGCAAATCAACATTAATCAAACTCATGGCACGCCAACAAAAAATCTCTTCAGGTGAGATTTTGTTGGCTAATCGTTCTGTTCAGACATGGAATTGTCGGGATTTTGCCAAGCAAGTGGCTTATTTACCGCAACATTTGCCACAAGCCACCAATATGACGGCAAAAGAACTCATCGCCATGGGACGTTATGCTTGGAATGGCTTGTTTGGGCGAGAAACCGATGCAGACAAACAAGCGATCACAAGAGCATTACAACTCACTCACACAGAAAAATTTGCCGATCAATGGGTGGATACCCTTTCCGGTGGAGAACGCTCGAGAATTTGGCTTGCTATGTTGATGGCACAAGAGAGCCGTTTTTTATTATTGGATGAACCTTTAGCTGCCTTAGATATCGCTCATCAAGTAGAAGTGATGCAACTGATTCACCGCTTAAGCCGTGAATTAAACCTAGGCGTGGTAATTGTCATTCACGATATCAATCTTGCTGCCCGTTTTTGCGATCATTTAGTGGCATTGCATAGCGGAAAATTACTCGCCCAAGGCAATGCGCACGATATTGTCAATACGCCTTCATTACAACAAATTTACGGCATTGAACTCAATGTCATAAAACACCCCAACACCTATCGTCCCGTGAGTTTTTATTAATATGTTCTCTTCTGTTAAAAACTCACTACAAATGTTAGACGCCATCGCTGACAGGATGATTTATGGCTTCGCTACCCTTAGTTTTGCCAAGGTGCAAAAAACGTTGCTTTTTTTGACCGCACTTTTCTTCGGAATTAAAAGTTTTGGGGCTGAAAACGTTGGGGCTGAAAGCCTTGCCACAGAAAAACAAGCCATTAATGCCACCGTAGCCTATGCCACGGTAGATTGGTCGGTGGCCGAAACCCTCATTGCGCTTGAACATCCCCCTCTTGCCGTAGGTGATGTGAAAAGCTACCAAACTTGGGTGAGAGAACCCAAACTACCTCACAATACGATTGATTTAGGCATTCGTTTACAACCGAATATGGAGCGTATTGCCGCCCTTTCTCATTCCGTTAATCCACAATCATTAAGCTTTATTCACAGCCAATTCTATGCCACGCTCAATGAAAAATTAGCCCCCTATGGAAAAGTCTATAACGTTGATTTTTACAAAGAAGGCAAGGCTTGGGAAAATGTTGTCGCTGCTACTTGGAAAATTGGTGAGATCATCGGCAAACCGCAAGCAGTACAACAATTACTGGCAACATATCAGCAAACCATTCACCACTATCGCCCCTTATTACAGGCATTTACCGATCGCCCCATCGCTTTGGTGCAATTTATCGACACTCGTCATTTACGCATTTATGGTGAAAATAGCTTACTCGGTGAGGCTATCCGCCAACTGGGTTTTAAAAACGCCTACTTACCGGAAGTGAATACTTGGGGATTTCAAAATATTGACATCACCGAACTGGCAAAATTGCCTAAAAATACGCGCTTTGTAGTGATAAAACCTTATCCGAATAATATTGCCACGGCACTCACACACAATACATTATGGCAACGTTTACCCCTTGCCAGAGAACCTTTAATTTTACCAGCCGTTTGGACATTCGGTGCCATTCCCTCTGCCCAACGTTTTATCGGTATTTTTGCCCATGGCTTATTACAGGGAGGCGAACAATGGTAAACCGCCCTTCCTTATTTTTTATCCTTTTAGGCGGATTATTCTGTGCGCTTTCAATCGGCTTATTAACCGTACAACTGCCTGAAAATACAAGTATTTTAAGGCTAATCCACCCCTCCGATAATCTGGATTTACTCTTAGTACAAAGCTATACCCTACCTCGCATTGCGATTGCATTGCTTGCCGGTGGCACATTGGCTTTTGCCAGCCTACTATTACAACAAGTGATGGGGAATCCTCTGGCTTCCGATAGTACCCTTGGAATTAGCAGTGGGGCACAATTTAGCTTATTTACCGTAGCTATTTTTGCCCCTCAATTTTTGCAATACAGTACCGGTTTAATTGCACTCGTGGGGGCAATATTCAGTCTATTATTCGTCCTTGTACTGGCAATGCATAAAACCCTATCGCCTTTATTACTGATTCTTGCCGGTCTTGTGGTTAATCTTTATTTTGGCGCTTGCACCGCAATGATGATGTTATTTTACCCGGAGGAAGCCCGGGGGTTGGCACAATGGGGAGCGGGTTCTCTTGTGCAAGAAAGCTGGCATGACAGCCAACAGCTTGCATTACAAAGTGCGGTCTGTTTTTCTCTGATTTTTTTATTACGCCGTCCACTTAGTATTCTCTCTCTCAATGACAGCAATGCCAAAAGTTTGGGTGTCCCTGTGGGCAAACTTCGTTTTATCGGCATTATCATCAGTGCCTATTTAATTGCCTCGGTAGTCAGTGCAGTGGGAATGATTGGATTTATTGGCTTGAGCGCCGCAACCTTGGTTCGCCAGTTGGGTATTCGCACCTTCACTTGGCAACTGAGCGCATCAATTGTACTTGGCGCATTATTACTGGCAATCACCGATTTAATTTTACAACTGGTGAATGTTTATTATCAGATAAGTTTACCGACAGGCGCAGCCACAGCGTTGCTTGGCACACCGCTACTCCTTTGGTTGATGTTTCGCACCTTACCTCATAGCGGGCGTTTAACAACGACACATTTCCAAAAAATCCGTCAATATCGACCGCACTTTACTTGGCTGATTATCGCTTTTTTTGTAGTGAGTGTGATTTTAGGTCTTGGCTTGGGAAAAAATGCGCAAAATAGTTGGCAGATGCTCATTCCTGAACACACCTTTCAGTTAGACATTCTCGCCCTACGTTATCCCCGTATGTTGATTGCTATTTGTGCCGGTATTCTGCTTTCTGTCGCCGGTGTATTATTACAACGTTTAACCTTAAACCCGATGGCAAGCCCCGAATTATTAGGCGTTTCCTCCGGTGCCGGCATGGGAATTTTGGTGTTGCTTTTTGTCTTCTCCGCACAAGATACGCTTTGGTTTTGGCTTGCCGGCATAAGTGGCGCACTCCTTGCCTTGTTCATCCTTGCCAGCATCAACCAACGTAGCGGAATGTTACCGGAAAAAGTCTTACTCACCGGGATCAGCCTCTCCGCCCTGTTTGATACGCTCCAACGCATTGTCATTGCCAGTGGCGATCCCCGGGCAAACCAACTCATCAGCTGGACATCAGGCTCAACCCAAAGCCTCGCTCCCACCCTTGCCATTCCTTTTACCCTATTGGCATTGATTTTATTGGTGGTGAGCTTGCTATTTAGCCGCTGGTTAGATTTACTCCGCTTACAATCCCCTATGGCACAAGCCCTCGGATTGAATATTTTACAAACACGTTGGATTTTAATTATTTTTAGTGCGATTTTAACCGCACTTGCCACCTTAATGGTTGGGCCATTAAGTTTTATTGGCTTGCTCGTGCCTCATCTCACCCATTTTTTAGGGGTCTATAAAGCTCGGCAACAATTACTGATTTCCGCATTACTTGGCAGCACGATTATGCTCATCGCCGATTGGATTGGGCGACAAATCCTGTTCCCTTACGAAATCCCTGCTGGTTTGGTCGCTACTTTAGTGGGCGGCAGTTATTTTTTACTGATGATGCGAAAAGTCTAACCTTATTTATTAACCTCAACTTTCATAGATCAAAAATAGGACGAAAAAATGAAGAAAACCTTTGTATATAGCGCACTAACCAGTGCCGTTATTTTAGCGATGAATTCCGCTTATGCGAATGAACAAAAAGTGGAAGAGTTGGATGAAATTACCGTCACCGGCGGCTCAATGTTTCGTATGGGGGAAGTGCCTGTTTATCAAGCTAAATCTGCCGTGGCAATCACTCGTGAAGATTTGGATAAACAAGATGTACTGAAAGCGGATGAAATAGGCCGTTATCAAGCCGGATTTACCAATCAAATCTACGGTTCCGATACTAATACTAACTGGTTCCGAGTTCGTGGTGCGGAAGTAACACAAGCTATTAATGGTTTACCAACATTTTCTTACGGCTTCTTTACACCGCAAGTAGAGACCTTTGGTTTAGAAGCGATTGAAATCACAAAAGGCGCTGATTCGATGACCTTTGGTGCAGCACAAGCGGGTGGTTTAATTAACTACGTCACCAAACGCCCACACAAAGAACAAGTGGGTAAAGGAGAAGTAAAATTAACGGCCGGTAATAAAAATCAATATGGTATTGGAGTAGATTATACTGCCGGGTTAAATGCCGATGATTCCGTGCGTCTTCGTAGTGTATTAAGCTACGGCACACGCGATGGTGATTGGGATAAAACCAAAAATGAAACCTTCTATATCGCACCAACCTTAGAATGGGACATTTCTGATAGAACACATTTAACCATTTTAGCCAGTTATCAACGAGATCACGGCATTCCAAGTTCAAACTTTTATCCACAGGAAGGAACGCTCCGCTCGTTACCTAACGGTAGCTATTACAGCCGTAATGTCAACTTTGGCGATCCATTAAATGACAAAGAAACGAATCGTCAATATCGTATTGGTTATGAATTCAATCATGATTTTGCTAATGGTCTAAAAGGTTATTCAAGTTATAGCTATTCACACATTCAAAACAACCACCGTGGCGGATATATTTTTCCTTCTGCATACACGACAACATATGCCCCTGTTGCACCAAGCGCTAATAACTATATGGTCAGTGGTAATACTGTCTACAACAACGGAAAAATGATCACCCATACACTGGATAATCACCTTAACTGGGAATATGAAAATACATGGTTAAAAAACACCCTAAGTATTGGTATGGATTATCGCCACGCAAAAGTAGATGCTTTATATAGCCAATACGCTTTAGCCTACTCCGCTAATTTAGCCAATTATCATCAAAATTGGGGACAATCCGCTACTCCGATTGGTACACCAACTCACATTAAAACTCGCCAATTAGGTTTATATTTGCAAAATCAAGCTCGTATTGCTGAAAAATATGTTTTAGGTTTTGGCATTCGTCACGATAAAGCAAAACAAAATGAATACACTTCATCCCAAACGGTGAAAAACAACCATACTTCATACTCTGGTTCTTTAATGTATGAAGCGCCGTATGGAATTAACCCTTATTTTAGTTATAGCGAATCTTTTAACATTCCGGTCGGTCTTTCCGGTAATGAGCGTCTTTATGATCCGCAAATCACCCGACAATATGAATTAGGTGTGAAATATCTACCAACTTGGTTGGACGGTGTGATTACCATTGCCGGTTTCCGTGCGAAAGATAATGGCGCATTAAAAATGAACGGTGTTGGCACAACAACCCAAGATGACAACGTATATCGCAAAGGGTTTGAGCTACAAGCTGATGTAAATATCACGCCAAACTGGAATCTTACTCTTGCTTATACCTATACGAAATCCGAAACCAAAGATAAAGCCACCGGCGAAAAAGTTCGTAGACCATCTATTCCAACGAATGTCTTTGCATTAAGAACGGACTACACCTTTAACGAGGGAGCACTTAACGGCTTAACATTAGGAGCCGGTTTACGTTATAACGACCATAGCGTCACCTCAAAAGGCTCGCTTTACTCGCATACTCAAGTTCCGTCTTACACGGTTGTTGATCTCATAGCCCGTTATGCAATTACGCCAAACTGGATTGCCCAAGTGAATATCGATAACGTTGGTAATCGCCGTTATATCGCCTCTTGTGACTACTATTGCTACTACGGACAAGAACGTAAAATGAACGCAAGTTTAACTTACAAGTTCTAAAGCAAAAATGCGCGTTTTCCCTGATCTGCTCCCCAAAAGTTGGACTAATCGTCCAACTCACTAAGGTGCAGATTTTTTATGACTAAATATAACCCACTTTTCAAACAGCAAGTGCTCGAATTTTATCTCCAACACAATAAAAATCGATCACTGACACGCAAACAATTTCATCTCAAAGAGCGTATGTTAAGATTTTGGATCACCCTATTTAATCACTGTGGAATCAATGGCTTAACGATACTAAACCACAAACAAATCTATTCTCCTGAATTTGAATTAACCGTCATACAAGCCGTTAAAAATAGGCATTATTCTATAGGAAATGCCTCCACCGCCCAAAACAGAAGAACGTTTGCGTTACCGAATTTTAGAGCTTGAAGCGGAGAATGCCATCTTAAAAAAGTGGCGGGAACTCAACCAACAAAAAATGAAGAAAGGCAGAAATTGTATAAGACTTGCGCATTCACTTTCCACTTGAGTTGTTACTCCGTTGAATTGGGTTGGCACGAAGTGTTTTTAAAACCTCAAGCAGAGAAAAAAACCTTTATTCTGCAAGAAATAGAAAGGATTTATCATAAAAAATAATGCTTGCTATGGCTATCCTCGAATGACATTAGCATTAAGAAAAACGATGAGCATCAATCACAGCGTAATTTTGTTGCTCCAGCACCTAATGAGAGATGGGGAACAGATGTCAGTGAGTTTAAATGCGCTGAAGGCAAACTTTATTTATCACCAATTAAAGACCTGTTTAATGGCGAAATTATCGCTTATGACTTGGCACCAAGCCCAAATTTTGGGCTGATTACCGGAATGATGTAGCAGGCGATTTTAAAATTGGACGGTCCCCCCCATTCTTCATTCAGACCAAGGGTGGCAATATCAAATGCAGGGGGAGCAACGTTTGTTGAAGGAAAATGGGATTTCGAGAAAGGGAAATTGCCTTGATAATAGTGCGATGGAGAGCTTTTTTGCCGATTAAAAACGGAATGTTATTACGGCAAGCGATTTGAAACGTTTGAGCAACTTGAAAAAGCGATTGTGAATATATTCATTACTATAATCATGAACGGATTCAAGTTAAACTAAAAGGACTAGCCCTGTGGAATGCAGAACTCATTCCTTGAATTAAATGAGTCTAACTTTTTGAGGGCAGATCAGTTTTCAGATAATTTTAAATAAGAGGAAAACACAATGAACAACATCTTTATCGGCCTAGGCGTAGCGGGCAATTTTGCGGGGCATTTGGAACAAGCGGGTGAGGCGGCGGATTTTTTGCAGGTGAAAACTGCAGAGGCAGAGCAGCCCAAAGCCATTTTTCCCTTTTATGTTCCGAGTGAGAATTTGGGCGAATATCAATTTCTGTCCACCTACCCCCTTTCCCATTCTGAAATTCGTTTTCCGAATGATGCCGATAATTTACAAATTGAACCTGAAATTGCGTTAATTTGTGATATTCACTATTCTCACGGAAAAGTGACCGCTCTTTTACCAACCCATTTCGCTGCCTATAACGACTGTTCCATTCGCCGCCCAAATGCTCGCAAAATTTGTGAGAAAAAGAATTGGGGGGAAAAATCTAAAGGCATTTCGGCAAATTGGTTGCCATTAGATCACTTCAACAACGGAGGGGTTTTAGACGATTTCCATATCGCCTGTTTCCACAAACGCCATGGCGTGATGAATGAGTACGGCATTGATAGCCCTGCGGTGGGGTATAGCTATTTTCATCAAAAATTATTGGATTGGATTATCGAGCGGATGAATAATCAGCCAGATGAAGGCCCGATGAATAATATTGCCGCTTTGCTTGAAGCTACAAATTATCCCAAACAAGCCATCATTAGCATTGGTGCAACTCGTTACACTGATTTTGGCGAGCACAACTTCTTGCAAATGGGTGATACCAGTATTGTGGCGGTGTATAACGCCAAGCGTTACACCCACAGTCAAATCGCTGAAATGGCAGAAAAAGAGCAGTTCGAGCGTGATATTTCTGCATTGGTGCAAAAAGTGATCTAGTATGAAGTGCGGTTAAAAACAGGGGAGATTTTGACCGCACTTATTTTTTACGAAGAGAAACCTCTCCCCCGTTAAAAGTACGTAACTCATTTCCACATTGCACTTGCAAATAACCTCTCTCATCAATGCCTTGCTCAATACCCGAGACGCTCCCCTGCTCGGTGATCACATTCACTACTTGATGTGAAAAGGCATTGTATTTTTGCCACATCCGTTGAAATTCTTCATCAATTCCGCTGTTTTCAAAACGTTCCAAACGTGTATAAAGATGTTGGATTAATTTGGGGAGTAAAATTTGACGATCTGCATTGGGAGCGATTTCACACAATTGCGCATAGGGCTGATTAATGCCTGTTTTTTCTGGTAAGGACACATTAATTCCCACGCCTATCACGAGGTTTAACCGACCGTTTTTTACATTCGCCATCTCAACTAAAATCCCGCCCAGCTTTCGCCCATTAAATAAAATATCATTCGGCCATTTCACCTGCACGCCAAAGGTTTCCGCAATCGCCAATCCTACCACCAAACTCAGTCCTTCAATAGATTTTCTTGGATCAAACGTCCAATAAAAGCTCAATATCATTTGTCCGGCAAAAGGTGACAACCACTGACGCCCCCGCCGCCCTCGCCCAGCGGTTTGATATTCCGCAAGGCAAAGATCGCCTTTTTGAAGATGCTCAATATTCTGCAAAATCCACTCATTTGTGGAAGTGATGATTGGGTAATAATGCACTCGATAAGGTGAAAGTGCGGTTGATATTTGGTGAGGATTGAGTAAAGGCAATTGCGGTATGAGTTGATAATATGCGGTATTTTCTTCAATATTTAGCCCCAATTCTCGCAATTGCTGTACATCAAAAGCGATATTTTGTGAAAATGCTGCCAATTCTGACCGCACTTTAGGCATACCATCAGACAAACAGATTAACAATGCCAAATTCATACTTTCCCCATCACGAAAACCTTTGCTGATCATAGCATAAAACCTAAAAATTTCATTTTCAAAGTGGTGCAAAATCTGTATAATCCCGCCGCAATATTTTTTAACATTCATTTTTAACGACGGAAATATTGCTATGCTTAGAATTAAAAAAGAAGCCCTCACTTTCGATGATGTTCTTCTTGTCCCGGCACATTCTACCGTGCTTCCAAATACTGCAAATCTTTCAACCCAACTTACCAAAACCATTCGTCTGAATATCCCTATGCTCTCTGCGGCGATGGATACGGTTACCGAAACCAAATTGGCGATTTCTCTTGCACAAGAAGGTGGCATTGGTTTTATTCACAAAAATATGTCTATTGAACGCCAAGCGGATCGTGTACGTAAAGTGAAAAAATTCGAGAGCGGTATCGTTTCCGAACCGGTCACTGTTTCACCAACCCTTTCCCTTGCGGAGCTGGCTGAACTCACCAAGAAAAACGGTTTTGCGGGTTATCCGGTGGTTGATGCAGAGAAAAATTTAGTCGGTATCATTACAGGTCGTGATACCCGTTTTATTTCCGATTTAAGCAAAACGGTCGCGGATTTTATGACGCCAAAAGATCGCCTCGTCACCGTGAAAGAAGGCGCAACCCGTGATGAAATTTTCCGTTTAATGCACGAAAATCGTGTGGAAAAAGTATTGGTGGTTAATGACGATTTCAAATTAAAAGGGATGATTACCCTAAAAGACTACCAAAAAGCCGAAAGCAAGCCGAATGCCTGTAAAGATGAATTTGGGCGTTTGCGTGTAGGGGCGGCGGTAGGTGCAGGACCGGGTAATGAAGAGCGTATTGATGCCTTAGTCAAAGCGGGGGTGGATGTGTTGTTAATCGACTCTTCACACGGTCATTCCGAAGGGGTGTTACAACGTGTGCGTGAAACCCGTGCCAAATACCCTGATCTCCCTATCATCGCCGGTAATATTGCGACTGCTGAAGGAGCAATTGCCTTGGCTGATGCCGGGGCTAGTGCGGTAAAAGTGGGAATTGGACCGGGTTCAATTTGTACCACTCGAATCGTCACCGGTGTGGGCGTGCCACAAATCACAGCGATTGCTGATGCGGCAGAAGCCTTAAAAGATCGTGGCATTCCGGTTATTGCTGACGGCGGTATCCGTTTCTCCGGTGATATTGCCAAAGCCCTCGCTGCCGGTGCGAGCTGTGTGATGGTGGGATCAATGTTTGCCGGTACAGAAGAAGCACCGGGCGAAATCGAACTTTACCAAGGTCGTGCCTTTAAATCCTATCGTGGTATGGGTTCATTAGGTGCGATGGCGAAAGGTTCAAGCGACCGCTATTTCCAATCAGACAACGCCGCAGATAAACTCGTACCGGAAGGCATTGAAGGGCGAATTCCATACAAAGGCTACTTAAAAGAAATCATCCATCAACAAATGGGCGGTTTACGTTCTTGTATGGGCTTAACCGGCTGTGCCACTATTGATGAACTGCGCACCAAAGCAGAATTTGTGCGTATCAGCGGGGCGGGCATTAAAGAAAGCCATGTTCACGATGTGACGATTACCAAAGAAGCGCCGAATTATCGGATGGGGTAGCGGTTGATAGAAGAGAGGTTAAAAAGTTAGCCACTCTTTTTATGTTATGAATGCATACAAAAAAGGAAATATATGCAAAAAAATAAAATTGCACTACTCATTGATGCGGAAAATGCCAACAGCTCAGCAATCGAACAAATCTTAGCTGAAGTTGGAAAATCTGGCACGATCACAGTAAAACGAATTTATGCTGATTGGACGGAAGAACGGAACAAAAGATGGAAAGAACAATTAAATATATATGCCATTAGCCCTATTCAAAAATTTGCCTATACTAAAGGAAAAAGCTCTAGCGATACTGCATTAATTATTGATGCAATGGATCTCCTTCATTTTAAGACTGTCGATGCATTTTGCATTGTATCAAGTGATAGCGATTATACGAGACTTGCACATAGAATCCGTGAAGAAGGTTTAGATATTATTGGAGTAGGTAAAAGCCATACCCCAGAAGCATTCAAAAAGGCTTGTACTCAGTTTATTAGAGAGGAAAATCTCATTAAAACCGCAAAATCCTTGGATGATCAAAAAAATACAAAATTTATTGATTACTCATTGATAAAAAGTGCTTTTGAAATGGTTGAAGATACAGATAATGGTATGGCTCTGCTATCTAAGTTCTCTGAGGCGCTAAGAAAAATTGATTCCGAATTCGATCATCGCTCTTACGGCTATACAACCTTTAGAACATTTTGCAAAAACTTGGATGGCTATGAACTTTATCTACATCCAGATAAAACAACAATCTCGTTGAAACAACAAGACAGTGAAAAAAATGATGATATAGAATCTAATATTAATTATGACGAAATAAAAAAAGCATTTGAGAAAGTTGAAAAAAATGGGACTGCTCTATTATCAACATTTGCTGAATCATTAAATAGAATTGGGTTTCAATATAAATCTCATGGCTATAAACGTTTTTTTGACTTCTGTAATGATCTAGAAGGATACGAGATTATTTCTCATGACGATGACCAAACATTTTCTATTAAACCCCAAAATTAACGGATTTGATATGCTCCAAGCAATTATCTTCGATATGGACGGTGTGATTGTCGATACGGAATTTTTAGAATACGATTTGCAAGCACAATTTATCGAATCTATCAAAGAACACGACCATACTTTAACGCCCCTTGAGCGTTCTGAAGTGGTGGGAAAAGGGCTGTCGGAAATTCCTGAAATCGTGAAAAAATTAAGTGGTTCCTCCTTGCCTTTGGAAGAAATCAAACAACGTTATTTCGATTTTTTCAATCAACTCTTTGCGACCGTGGATTACCCTTCCATTTTTCGTACGGATATTCAACGTATCATTAATTTTGCTAAACAAAACCATATCAAATTGGCGGTTGCCTCCTCTTCCCGCCTTGAACATATCCAAAATATTTTGACAAAATGTGGTATTATTCAACACTTTGATTTTATCGTCAGTGGCGAGCAATTTGAACGGAGCAAACCTGACCCGACTATTTATCGTTACACCCTCGAAAAATTGGGCGTTCAAGCCCAAAATGCGGTGGCGATTGAGGATTCATTTTTCGGCATTCAAGCGGCAAAATCTGCGGGTATTCCTGTGATTGCCTACGAAGAAAAGCGAATGCATATTGACCAATCCCAAGCCGATTATTGCGGTAAGGATATGAACGAAATTTTAACCATTATTCAAAAATTACATCATTCATCTTATTAAGGTAAAAAATGACAAACATTCACCACCACAAAATTCTCATCCTCGACTTCGGTTCACAATATACCCAACTCATTGCCCGCCGTGTGCGTGAAATTGGGGTTTATTGTGAGCTTTGGGCATGGGATGTCACGGAAGAACAAATCCGTGAGTTTAATCCAACCGGGATTATTCTTTCTGGCGGTCCTGAAAGCACCACGGAAGAAAACAGTCCTCGTGCGCCGGAATATGTTTTTAATTCCGGTGTCCCAGTGTTGGGTATTTGCTACGGTATGCAAACTATGGCAATGCAATTAGGCGGTTTAACGGAAACTTCCGATCACCGTGAATTCGGTTATGCCTCCGTTTCATTGGAAAATTCGACCGCACTTTTTGCGAACCTCAACGATGGCGATAACAAATTAGATGTTTGGATGAGCCACGGCGATAAAGTAACCCGTTTACCCAATCACTTTTCTGTGACAGGCACAACACCAACTTGCCCTATTGCTGCCATGTCTGATGAAAATCGTCACTTCTATGGTGTTCAATTCCACCCGGAAGTCACCCACACGAAAAGCGGTTTGGAATTGTTGAAAAACTTTGTCGTGAACATCTGTGGTTGTGAAACCAAATGGACAGCAGAAAATATCATCGAAGATGCAGTAGCCCGCATTAAAGCACAAGTGGGTGATGATGAAGTGATTCTAGGGTTATCCGGTGGCGTGGATTCATCGGTTGTTGCTTTATTATTACACCGTGCCATTGGCAAAAATTTACACTGTGTATTTGTGGATAACGGCTTGTTACGTTTAAACGAAGGCGATCAAGTAATGGAAATGTTCGGCAATAAATTTGGTTTAAATATCACCCGAGTGAATGCTGAAGATCGTTTCCTTAGTGAATTAGCCGGTGTGGATGAACCGGAAGCGAAGCGCAAAATTATCGGTAAAGTCTTTGTGGATGTGTTCGATGACGAATCGAAAAAATTACCAAATGTAAAATGGCTCGCACAAGGTACTATCTATCCTGATGTGATTGAATCTGCTGCCAGCAAAACAGGTAAGGCACATGTAATCAAATCACACCATAATGTGGGTGGATTGCCGGATTATATGAAACTTGGCTTGGTCGAGCCATTGCGTGAATTGTTTAAAGATGAAGTGCGTAAAATCGGTTTAGCGCTTGGTTTACCCGCTGAAATGCTTAACCGCCATCCATTCCCGGGACCAGGGTTAGGGGTGCGTGTATTAGGTGAGGTGAAAAAGGAATACTGCGATCTCCTCCGCCGTGCTGATGCGATCTTTATCGAAGAATTACATAAAGCAGATTGGTATTACAAAGTCAGCCAAGCCTTCACCGTGTTCCTCCCGGTTAAGTCCGTAGGGGTAATGGGGGATGGTCGCAAATACGATTGGGTTGTTTCTCTCCGTGCGGTTGAAACCATCGACTTTATGACCGCCCATTGGGCACATTTACCATATGAGTTATTAGGTAAAATCTCCAATCGTATCATCAATGAAGTAAATGGTATTTCCCGCGTCGTCTATGATGTAAGTGGAAAACCACCCGCAACGATTGAATGGGAATAAAAACCCCGCTTTTCATCGCTTTACATATCATTTCAAAAATAGCTCAAAGCCCTATAATTTAAGGGCTTTTCTATTTCATACCATTTCATATTGTTTCATAGTAGTTTATTTTTTGTCGGAGTCTTCGACAGTACAGTATTGCTCATATCACCCAAAAATCCGAAAATACCGTCAAATCAAAGACGATAGAAATGGCAAAAAATGCTAACAGATACAAAACTCAAATTCCTTAACCCCAAAAACAAAGTTTATAAAGTTTTTGATTATGGTGGACTACATCTATCAGAGCCTATTGCAGGTACAGTAACATTTCGCTGCAACGACTGAATTTGTGTGGATTCCAACCT
>NZ_MLHJ01000005.1 GCF_001998965.1 Rodentibacter rarus | reverse complement strand
TCTTCTTCTTCTTCTTCTTGGATAAAAATACTAAGTTTGATCTTATCCTTTGTGTATTTCAACGCATTTCTAACAATATTTTCGACCGCACTTTGCAATAAATTAATGTTGCCGTTAAGGAAAATTTGATCATTGTTTTTATTTGGTAAATTGATGTTTTGTTCAAATTTAATGTTTTGTTGCTCCGCTTCAAAAAGTGCATCTTGTATTACTTCATTCCAAATATTTTCTGCCGGGAAAATATCTCGTTCAATTTGAGTATTCATTTTTTGACGAGAAATAAGTAATAACTCATTTATCATTTTATCCATTCGTTCAATTTCTTTTTCGATTCGCTTCACGGCAAGGTTGTCGCCTGTTTGATGACGAATAAGTGCTGTCGCTAATTGTAATCGGGTAAGGGGCGTTTTGAGTTCGTGAGAAATAGAGGAAAGTAAATTTTGATGGTTTGAGATTAAATTGCTAATTGATTTAGCCATTCGATTAAAACTTTGTCCCACTTGGCGAAGTTCAATCGGTCCATGTTTGGTTAATTGTGGGTCAACCTCAAAATTACCAAGAGCAATAGAATTAGCCGCTTTTTGTAAACGTGAGATGGGTTTTACGATAGTGTAGGTGAACCACCATAATAATGGGCTGGTAATGAATACGGTAAGCAAAAAAAGCACGATTGGGTAATCAATCATATACCGTAAAATTTCTTGATATGGATTTACTCGAGAGATAAAAAAGAGTGAAAAGGGGTCACTAAAGTCATCTAAATAAATCTGAAAAGGGCCTGCAATTTGAATATCGTTGAAATTCTTTTTCATCGGGTGTGCAAATTCATTGGCATTATCAATAAAGCGATAAACATAGTTTTTCTCATCATTAAATGCGCCGAGAATTTCTTTCTTGTTAGGATCAAACAGCACAGGTCGGGGACTCGCCGATTTATCAATTGGTAAAATCGGCATTTTGGCGACTAGCGATTTAATTTTATTGTTACGGATTGATTCTGCAATCTTTTTTTGATAGTAGGCAATTTCCTTCTCTTGTAATGAAGAGTAAATCGTACTATCCAAATACGGTAGTGTAACCACAAGTGCCATCATGGCAAAGAATCCCAACCAAAATACGATAAAGGTGCGGATGGTAAGTTGGTTTAAACTAAATTTATTTTGATACTGCATGGTATATCATTACTCACTAATTAAAAGATATCCCCGACCTCGTAAGGTTTTAAACCAAGGTAGCCCATTTTCTCTTGGGGGGAGTTTTTTGCGTAAATTTGACATATGCATATCAATTGAACGGTCAAAAGGGGTAAGTGGCTTACCTAGCACATTCATACTGAGTTCTTCACGTGTAATAGGTTCTCCTTGGGAAAGAATCAGTGCCTCAAGGAGGGCATATTCCGAGGAAGTAAGGGACAGTTCTTGTGTTTTATAGAATGTTTGTTGATACTTGGTGTGAAGTTTAAGCCCGCAAAAATGAATCCAATGGTCGTCTTCTTTTTGTATTCCCTGGGTATTTTCAGCGGTATCTAGAGCGTTACTTTCACTTCTACGTAGAATCGCTTTAATTCGAGCGACTAATTCACGATCATTAAAAGGCTTTGGTAAATAATCATCGGCACCAAGCTCTAAGCCTAGTACACGGTCAATATCATCACCACGAGCGGTAAGCATCATCACAGGAATATTAGAGCGGCGGCGAATTTGTTTTAACGTTTCGATACCGTTTAATACCGGCATCATGATATCCAATAGAATGAGTGAATAATCTTGTTCCAGTTTATTGAGTGCTTCTTGTCCATTATTGGCAACATCGACATTAAAACCGGATAAAGAGAGGACTTCTGAAAGTAAATCGGTTAGTTCGGTATCATCATCAACTAATAAAATCTTGGACATGATCTCGCCTCTTGAAATTATTATTTAGTACATCAGAAAGGAAAATGCCTGCTGAGCAGGCAATAAAAAGGCTACCAGAATTTCCACCAAGATTTTTTTGTGGCGTCACCCTTACGCTCAATAATCGTGTTATTTTCGTTTTGTGAGATGACTTCGGGCAACGGTTTATCTAAATTCGTTTCAGTCACGGTACCGCGCTGGTCAAATTTTACTGTGAAGGTATATTGTTCCGGTGATTGGTATGCACGTTGTTGTAAGAACACATAGTACCAAGTGGAATTGCTATAAGGATCGATTAAGACAGGGGTTCCGAGTAAGTATTGGACTTGCTGAACGGTCATCCCTTGTTTGACTTGTGCAACATTAGACGCTTCTAGATAGTTGCCTTGCGGCACATCAATTCGATAAACCACTTTTTCAACAGTGGAACAAGCAGAAAGACTGAATGCCAAGACTGCTGCGCTAAAAAGAGTTTTAAATTGCATTTTTCTTTACCTTATTTTTCTGCAAATTTAGCGAAATAATAATACCCAAAGTTAATACGCTTGCCAAACTAATTCTCTGATTTCAGTGACTTTTGTAATTGGTCTTTTAAATTAGGCGGTAAACCTTTAATTGTTAGCTCATCAGCTGTTGGGTTCCAATGAATACGGGTATTAAGTAAGTCCGCATCAAAACTTAATGTCACCCCTTTGCCTGAACCGGAAAATTTTGTGAGCGATTTTAATGTTGAACGCACAGGCGGAATATTTTCTTCCAGTCCGTAATCTTGTGTTTCGGCAAAGGAAATAAAAGATTGCTCGTTTAGAGTGGGTAAGTTTTCGGAAAGTTCCGTTAATTCAATTTCTTCACCGCCGGCAAGTTGTCCTTTGCAATACTCAAAAACTTGTTTTTTCACCGCTTGAGTTTGCTCTTTGTTGAGGTTGCCTTGTTCGCAGTAATCACTCACCGCCTGCAATAAGCATTGATTTTGAACTTGTGGATTTAGCCCTTCTTCAGCCCCTAAAAAATCCATAAAGAAATCGCTGATTTTGCGTCCTACACGACCTTTAATAAAGGTTAAATAGCGATTGGAATTGGCATTTACCTGCAAATCGGTCAGATTTACCCGTGCTGCAATATCAAACTGCGTGATGTCGAGATATTCTGTGCGGCGAATATCCAAATGTTCATCTACCAGCATACTGTGACGACTGTCCAATAAGGCAATAAACAAGTAATCGGTAGCTAAGAAATTATATTGACATAAAATCAGCGTGCCACTATCAGCAAAATTATATTTGCTTAGTTCATCCGCCAAGAGTTTCGTTGCATATTGGCTAAAGCCTAAAAATGCGATGTCTTGTTCCAATAAACGGTTCAAATGTTGTGCAAAAACAGAATTTTCTTGGAAGATGCCAAAGGCTTTGGCTTTATTTTGATAACCTTGGTGTAATTGCAACATCATTTGCTCTACTTCTGGTGTAATCGTCAGCAAGTCGTCACGCAAAATACTTTCCATTTTGGTATTTTCGTCATCAACTCGTTTGATTAATTGGTGCAGCACAATTTGGTTTACGGTAATGCTCATTTTATTTTCCTTCTTTCAAAAACGTAGCAAATTATAACCTCACTTTTTCAGCAAGAAAAAAGAAATTATTTAGGATCTTGTCAATAATCGGGTATGATAGGGCTAGTTTTTTATCTCTTATTTTTAACGAAATGGCTCAACATTCTAAATATTCCGATGCGCAATTGAGCGCTATTGTCAATGATATGATTGCTGTATTAGAGAAACATAAAGCGCCGGTGGATTTATCTCTGATCGCATTAGGTCATATGGCAAGTAATTTGCTTACCAGCAGTGTGCCGCAAACTCAGCGGGAAGCCTTGGCAGAGGTCTTTTCTCATTCTTTGATTAACGCAGTGAAAACGCACTAATATGATGTGGTTTAAAAAAGGCACATTTAGTGGAAAACAATACCGTGATGAAACCTCGCAAAAAATTTCGTGGGGACATTGGTTTGCCTTTTTTAATATCATTATTGCCATTTTGATCGGCGCACGTTATGCCTTCCTGATTGATTGGCCGGATACCCTTGGCGGCAAACTTTATTTTTTCGTCAGCTTGTTTGGGCATTTCAGTTTTAGTGTTTTTGCCATTTATTTATTGGTGATTTTTCCGTTAAGTTTTATTGTGAAAAATCACCGCACTTTTCGTGGTTTAACGGTGATTCTTTCCACGATTTGCACGACATTATTGCTTTTTGATACAGAAGTATTTCACCGGTTTAATTTACATTTGTCATCGGTGGTGTGGAATCTGTTGGTGAACCCGGAAAATGGTGAAATGTCTCGTGACTGGCAGATTTTCTTTGCACCAATGCCGATGATTTTACTGGTACAGATGCTCTTCTCCCGTTGGAGTTGGGAAAAACTTCGTAGCTTGGAACGCCAAAAATGGTTGAAGAAAGTGGGGATTTTTTTCACTTTAACCTTTATTGCTACCCATTTGATTTATGCATGGGCTGATGCGTATGTGTATCGCCCTATCACGATGCAACGTTCAAACTTTCCCCTTTCCTATCCAATGACGGCTCGTTCTTTTTTAGAAAAACACGGTTTATTGGACGGCGAACAATACACGCAGAAATTAGAGCGGGAAGGACGATTAGATGCCTTAAAAATTGATTATCCCAAAAATAAGCTCAGTTTTGCCCCAATGGCAGAGAAACCGAATGTGTTAATTATCACGGTCTCCGGTTTGCGTTATGATGCGATCTCTAATGGGAAAATGCCCAAATTGGCAGAATTCGCCACCAGTTCAACCCAATTTACTCATCATTACAGTAGTGGTAATACGAATAGTGCCGGTTTGGTCGGGTTATTCTATGGCTTAAACGCCAATTATACGGACAGTATTTTAAGTAATCACACACCATCTGTATTGATTGAAAAATTGCGTGCGGAGAAATATCAATTTGGTCTCTTTTCCGCAACAAATTTTAAGGAGAGTCTTTTCCGTCAGGCATTATTCCGGGGGATGAAATTGCCTCAAAGTAAATTAGGCAACGAAAGTGCGGTCAAAAATTTCAATAAATTTATGATGGCAAGAAAAACGAATGAGGCTTGGTTTGCTTATCTTAATCTTGAACTACAAGCTAAAAACGAAGCAGAATATGACCGCACTTTAGGGCAAATTGATCGGCTGATTGAAGACGTATTAGTGAATACGCCTCTCAACAATACGGTGGTGATTATTACCGCAGAACACGGGGTGACATTCAACGAAATGAACGAAAAAGAGCGTTTCAATTATTTTGGGCGCGATGAAATTCAAGTGCCGTTGTTGGTTTATTGGAAAGACTTGCCGGTGGGAATCGTAGAGGGGCTGACAAGCCATACTGATGTATTGCCGGCATTGATGATGAATCTTTTTAACGTTCAAAATCCTCTTAATGATTATTCGCAAGGGCGTAACTTATTTGAATTGAAGGGGGATGATTGGGTGCTTGTTTCTAATTATCGTTGGAATGTGTTAATTCAACCAAACGGTATGCAGTATCATATTGACCGAAAAGGAAATTACAAAAAATTTGACCGCACTTATCAGGAACAATCTTCAAAACGTCCTCCACTTGGGTTATTTTTGGATGTGTTTAAACGTGAAAATTCATTTTTTGAAAAATAGACGTGAGGGAAATTCGCCTTATTTTCATCATTAAAAATGAATAGCTTTTTGAGGTTTAACCCTTTATACTTGCGCCCCAGTTTAAGACTGAAAAGATGTTATTAATGAAAATCCGTGAGTTTTTCATAACATTATTACAATGCTTCTCGCCACGTTTGTCGTGCCTTTCAATTAATACGCTTCTCGTCTTTTTATCCTCATTCTTGTTATGGAGTTTGTATGAAAAGCCATGTTCGTAGTTTTAAAACCTATATCCGTGATGAAATCATTAAAAAGGGGGGATGGGTGAATGCTCACGCTCACGCTGATCGTGCTTTTACGATGACCCCAGAAAAAATCGGTATTTATCATAGCAGTAATTTACAACAAAAATGGGATTTGGTGGACGAAGTAAAACGGACATCCAGTGTGGATGACTATTATGCTCGTTTTTGTCAATCTATTGAATTAATGATTTCCCAAGGGGTGACGGCATTCGGCACTTTTGTGGATATTGATCCCATTTGTGAAGATCGGGCGATTATTGCCGCCCATAAAGCCCGTGAAGTCTATAAACACGATATTATTCTTAAATTTGCCAACCAGACCTTAAAAGGCGTGATCGAACCCACGGCGAGAAAATGGTTTGATATCGGCTCGGAAATGGTGGATATGATTGGCGGTTTACCTTATCGTGATGAGGTGGATTATGGTCGGGGGCTTGAGGCGATGGATATTTTGCTCGATAAAGCAAAATCCCTTGGCATTATGTGCCATGTGCACGTGGATCAATTTAACCATCCCGGTGAAAAAGAAACCGAACAACTTTGTGATAAAACCATTGAACACGGTATGGAAGGACGGGTCGTGGGGATTCACGGTATTTCAATCGGCTCTCATTCAAAAGAATATCGTTATAAACTTTACGAAAAAATGCGTCAGGCAAAAATGATGATGATAGCCTGCCCAATGGCGTGGATTGACAGTAATCGTAAAGAAGATTTAATGCCGTTTCATAACGCGTTAACCCCGGCTGATGAGATGATCCCAGAAGGGATTACGGTTGCCTTGGGAACAGATAATATCTGTGATTATATGGTGCCACTCTGCGAAGGGGATTTATGGCAAGAGTTAAGTTTGCTCGCAGCAGGTTGTCGTTTCCCGCATTTGGATGCGATGGTCGATATCGCCAGTCTTAATGGGCGGAAGGTATTGGGATTAGATCCGATTTAGTGATGTTATAGGAATAAAAATACATCCTAGAAAAATTGTTGATCAAATAGGGTTAAAGCCTTGCTATAAAGGTTTTAGCCCTATTTATCACGTTCAATACGTTAAGCGCATATAAAATTCAGTTTGATACTTGTGATAGCAAGAGGGAATGATTAAAGATTTCTTAAAAGGAATTGACTTGCTCAATAAATCTCCCGCTATGCCAAAATACACTGCCTTATCCTAAAAATATTTAATATGTTTATGTGGAAATAACCTATCAATTAACCGCTTTAACGTTGAATTAGTGGAACGTAATTTCTTTTCTAATGGCAAGCTATGCCAATTAAACGCCCGTAATTCCTCCACACATTGCTCAAGTGTTTTTTGTTTTAATAACGCATTGACAAAAAATTGGCTGATAAATTGATTCCATTCAGGTTTATTGCCCCAGTAGTGACCTATCACATCCTCACAGGAGGATAATTCAGTCAAATGATTCATCGCTAAAGAAAAGGAAAACTGCTCAACCAAACGACGAGGACAGGGCGTTGCACAAATGGCATCACAAAGATTTAAAGAAAGGTTAATTATTTCTTTAGCGCACGTTTTTGGTAAAGCAATGACACCGGCATTCCACATTTCACTTTGTGGATTAATGGTAATATCAAAAAATACCTTACCATTGAGTACTGAAAACATCCCTCTTGTGGTTTTACTCCGGTTTTGACCGGATAATTTATACTCGAAAGTATGCATTAGCCCAATATTTTCATCCAATTTTTGAACAACACTCTGTAGATTTGAGGCTAA
This sequence comes from Rodentibacter rarus, assembly GCF_001998965.1. Taxonomy (GTDB): domain Bacteria; phylum Pseudomonadota; class Gammaproteobacteria; order Enterobacterales; family Pasteurellaceae; genus Rodentibacter; species Rodentibacter rarus. The sequence goes on along the minus strand of NZ_MLHJ01000005.1, from coordinate 24,807 downwards.
AAACGTATCTGAATCAACGTAGAATAAATGATTATCCGGATATTGATGTACCACAAGTTCTATCGCCTTGATTTTTATACGCCAAAAGAAATCATTCTTCCCTTTCCAATCCTCTAACGTTTTTTCATTAATTGATATGATCTTGACTTTATTGCCTAGAAAATCATAAAACGCCGGATAATCCGTCACAATGATGATCTTTTTTATTTGGGGATCTTTTAAAAAAGTCAGAATACAAAAAACCGCTTGATAATGGTTTTCTAATTTTTGTCCAAAAGTTAAAAGCAATAAATTCACGTTGTCTCCTATAAAGTCAATTTAGTAATACTTATGGCACTTCCCCCCTAGCTATCCGGACATTTTTCTTTTTAATTAAACCTGATGAGCAAGGCGATATTCGACCAAATCCTCAATTGTCAGTACCACATAGCCAAATTTTTGTGCAAATTCAATAATTTCAGGCGCACGTGCCATGGTACCATCGTCATTGGTGATTTCACAAATCACACCAGCCGGTTTAAATCCCGCAAGGCGGGCAAGATCGACAGAGGCTTCTGTATGCCCACGGCGAGCAAGTACACCGCCATTTACCGCACGAAGGGGGAAAATATGACCGGGGCGGTGTAAATCGGTCGGTACAGCATTATCCGCAACAGCCGCTCGAATCGTGGTAACGCGATCAGCAGCGGAGACCCCGGTGGCTACCCCTTCTGCGGCTTCAATGGTCACGGTAAACGCCGTTTTGTTCACGCTGTTGTTGTTTTCCACCATTGGCGGTAAATCAAGTTGCTGACAGCGTTCTTCGGTAATACACAAACACACGATACCACTGCCATAACGAATTAATTTTGTCATTTGTTCGGTAGTGATGGTTTCTGCCGGGAAGATTAAATCCCCTTCGTTTTCACGATTTTCATCATCTAAAACCAATACACCATTGCCCTTTTTGAATGCTTGGATAGCGTTGAGTACACGTTCTTCGGCGGTCGCACCGAATGGGAATAAAATGGACTGATTCATCGTAATTTCCTTTATTTCTTAACTTAAAATTAACCAGAATCAGGGCTGAGAAATGCAAATAAAAAGAACGGCTTGGGGATCCAATCCGCTTTATTCTCTTTCATCCAGACTATACTGTCGGCTTTGGAATTTCACCAAATCTGCTAACCTCAAAAGTGCGGTTAAAATTGACCGCACTTTTAAGTGCTCGCGGGCTTTACCGCCGGTAGGGAATTTCACCCTGCCCTGAGAATGCGCATAAGAGTATAGCCTAAAATCATTAAGTAAAAAATCAGAACGTGAAAAATATTTTCATTTCGCCTACAATACGCCTACTTAGTCCTTATGCGATTGGTAGGTAAACCATGTCGGCAAGCCAAGAGAAAAAAATCGGTGTTATTTTTGGGAAATTTTATCCTGTTCATACCGGTCATATTAATATGATTTATGAGGCGTTTAGTAAGGTTGATGAATTGCACGTGATTGTGTGCAGTGATACCGAACGTGATTTGAAACTCTTTTATGATAGTAAAATGAAGCGTATGCCTACGGTGCAAGATCGTTTGCGTTGGATGCAACAAATCTTCAAATACCAAAAAAATCAGATTTTTATTCATCATTTAATTGAGGACGGTATTCCGAGTTACCCTAACGGCTGGCAGGTATGGAGCGAGGCGGTAAAAACGCTATTCAAAGAAAAAGAATTTGAACCTTCCGTGGTTTTTAGTAGTGAACCGCAAGATAAAGCCCCTTACGAAAAATATTTAGGTTTAGACGTTTCTTTGGTCGATCCTGATCGCACATTTTTTAATGTATCCGCCACGAAAATTCGCACGACCCCCTTCCAATATTGGAAATTTATCCCGAAAGAGGTCCGTCCATTTTTTGCCAAAACCGTGGCAATTTTAGGCGGGGAAAGCAGCGGTAAAACTGTGTTAGTTAACAAACTTGCTGCCGTATTTAACACCACCTCTGCCTGGGAATATGGGCGTGAGTTCGTGTTTGAAAAGCTCGGTGGTGATGAACAGGCGATGCAGTACTCAGATTACCCACAAATGGCGTTGGGACACCAACGTTATATTGATTATGCAGTTCGCCATGCCCATAAAATCGCTTTTATTGATACGGATTTTATTACTACACAGGCATTTTGTATTCAATACGAAGGCAAAGCCCACCCCTTCCTTGATTCGATGATCAAAGAATATCCTTTTGATGTCACCATTTTGCTAAAAAATAATACCAAATGGGTGGACGATGGATTACGCAGCCTAGGCTCTCAAAAACAACGTCAACAATTCCAACAACTGCTTAAAAAATTGTTAGATAAATACAAAGTGCCTTACATTGAGATTGAATCACCAAGCTATTTAGAGCGTTACAATCAAGTGAAATTGGTGATTGAAAAAATATTAAATGAAGAAGAATTGGACAATTTACAAAACGGTCCTAAAACCTTAAAGAGTAAATAAAATGATACTATTTGCAGGTGATCCCCACGGAAACTATGAGCATCTCTACCCTTTCGTGCAAGAAAACGACAATGTTGCCCTGATTATTTTGGGCGACTTACAACTTTCTTCACCTGATGAACTGGAAAAATTAGCGCAATATTGTGATATTTGGTTTATCCACGGCAACCACGATAGCAAAACCATTGCTGCCTTTGATGCGATTTGGGAATCGAAATGGAAATATCGCAATTTACATAATCGGGTCGAAACCATTCAAGGGGTTCGTATTGCCGGATTAGGCGGGGTATTCCGTGGACAAATCTGGATGCCGCCAAATCGCCCGATGTTTTTTGACCCGATTCATTATTGTCAATATAGTCCACAAGAAAAAATTTGGCGTGGTGGCGTGCCACTGCGTCATCGCACTTCTATCTTCCCCTCCGATATTGAAATCCTTGAAAATCAACAGGCAGATATTTTAATTTGTCACGAAGCGCCAAAACCCCATCCTATGGGCTTTCAAGTGATTAATGTGCTTGCCGAAAAAATGGGCGTGAGGCATATTTTTCATGGGCATCACCATGACAATGTGATTTACAACACCGCTTATCCTTACAAAATTACCAATGTGGGCTTCCGTAGCCTGGCGGATATCAATGGAAATTACTTGTTGAAAACTATTGATGACCGTGAAGAACGATAAAACGGTTTAAAAATAAGGAAATTTATAAGAGATAAAAAGAATAAGGAAGAAAGGGAAATGGCGCACCCGAAAGGATTCGAACCTTTGACCGCTCGGTTCGTAGCCGAGTACTCTATCCAGCTGAGCTACGGGTGCGTAGTGACGTTTTAAATATCCTTAACCATTTAGAAGATAGAGCCGCTTCAAAATGGCGCACCCGAGAGGATTCGAACCTCTGACCGCTCGGTTCGTAGCCGAGTACTCTATCCAGCTGAGCTACGGGTGCAGAATAAATAAAATCGCAAATGGCGGTGAGAGAGGGATTCGAACCCTCGATGGAGTTTTTGACCCCATACTCCCTTAGCAGGGGAGCGCCTTCAGCCTACTCGGCCATCTCACCACAATCAGTGCGTGGGCGGTATAATACGTTTTTTTGAAAATATGTCAAACCCTTTTTTGAAAAAGCCCGGTTGTTTGAATATTTTCTCTTCATATTGTGCAAATAAAGTGCGGTCATTTAAAGCATTATTTTTTAGCCGCACTTTCCCTTCATTTTAATTGTTGACTTTTTGTTAAATGGTTGTTAGATAGTTAATGGCTTGCTTTATTGGGGCATATGTCGATATTTTAGGTTATTTTTACTAACCAAGTCTGACAAATATTAATTTCTAGTACATCCTAGACCTCTATAAATAGGAGAGCACAATGTCTAACAATACCTCACCAAATCAAAAAAAATTCTTTGGTCATCCATCCCAATTATCAACATTATTCCATATTGAATTATGGGAACGTTTCTCTTTCTATGGTATGCAGGGTATTTTGCTAATTTACCTCTATTATTCCGTAGAAAATGGTGGGTTGGGGATTGATAAAGCCATTGCCGGCGCTATTGTGGGTGCCTATGGTGGTAGTGTTTATCTTTCAACAATTTTTGGCGCATGGCTTGCAGATCGTATTTTAGGCACAGAAAAAACACTTTTTATTTCCGGTGTGATTGTTATGCTCGGGCATATTATCTTAGCGCTTGTACCGGGATTAACCGGATTATTTATCGGGATGATTTTTATCGCCCTTGGAAGCGGGGGAGTAAAGTCATCTGCAAGCGCTATGGTAGGATCATTATATGAAAGCGATGAACTCAAGCCACTACGTGATGCAGGTTTTTCTCTCTTTTACATCGCTATCAATATTGGGGGATTTTTAGGCCCACTCTTAACAGGATTATTACAAAGCAACATCGGGTTTCATTACGGCTTCGGGATCGCTGCCATAGGTATGGCATTGGGACTTTGGCGTTATGCACTTGGGCGCAAAAACCTACCCAAACCACCTATTCCGCACCCACTAACAAAAAACGATGCTCAAAAAGTCGCAATCCTCACCCTTGTGATCAGTGTGGCACTTGTTGGCGTGATTACCAGCGGTTGGCTCACATTGAGTAATTTTTCTAATGTGTTGTTAATCATAATCATTGCAGTGGTTATCCTCTACTTTTCCCGCTTATTAACCAATAAACACGTTAGTTCGGAACATCAACGCTATATTACAGCCTATCTTCCCTTATTTATTATCACTTGCCTATTTTGGGCAGTATGGTTTCAAGTTTATACTGTGGCGACCGTTTATTTTGATGAAACCGTTGATCGCAGGATTGGAGGCTTTACTGTGCCGGTTTCTTGGAAAGATTCCCTTCAAAGTATGTGGATCATCCTATTCTCCGGTGCGATGGCGGCACTTTGGACAAAGTTGAATAAAAAACAGCCGAAGACACCATTAAAATTTGCCATTGCTATGTTATTACTCGCCCTTTCCTACCTTACTTTTGTTCCCTTTATTATCACTAACACACCAATGCCAATGTTTGTATTCTCACTGATATTATTAGGTATTAGCTTGGCTGAATTATTTCTTTCGCCAATATCGCTTTCTTTTTCAACAAAGATCGCCCCACCGATGTTTAAAACGCAAATGGTTGCACTCAACTTCCTCGCCCTTTCTCTAGGATTTACTCTAGGCGGTGTATTATTCAAAGATTATTTGAATACAGAAACCCCTGTCGATTTTTATTTATTATTATGTATGATTGGTGCTATCAGTGGCGGTGCTTTGCTGTTTTTAGTACCAAAACTCAATCGTATGCTAAAAGGTATAGATTAAAAAGGAGAACAAAATGAAGATGACACAACAACTTGAAGATTTACGCCAAGCAATGCAACAACAAGGATTTCACGCTTGGATTATCCCCTCCGCAGATCCTCACTTGTCCGAATATTTGCCGAAACATTGGCACACAAGACGCTACTTTTCCGGTTTTACCGGTTCTGTCGGTACACTTGTCGTGACAAAGGATAAAGCGGGGCTTTGGGTTGATAGCCGTTATTGGGAGCAAGCCTCCCATCAACTTGAAGGAAGCGGTATCACGTTGCAAAAAGTTGGGCAGGTGATGTTTTTCCCCGAATGGCTTGCCCAAGAATTACCTGAAAATTCGGTGGTGGGGTGTGCTTCCGATATGCTTTCGCTTACTGCGCAGCGACAACTCCAGCAAGCATTTGAAACGAAATATATCCAACTCAATACGTCTGCGGATATTGCCAATACACTATGGATAGATCGCCCTCCACTGCCTTCTGAGGCGGTCTATCCCCATCATTCAAACTTTGTTTCGGAAAGTACCGGAGAGAAATTGGCACGCATACGTCAAGCGATGAAAGAGCAAGGCGCAGATGGGCATTTCATCTCATCCCTTGATGATATTGCGTGGATCACCAATTTACGCGGCAATGATGTACCTTATAATCCGGTATTTTTATCTTACTTATTCATCACGTCAGAAAGTGCGGTCTTATTTATTGATGAAACAAAACTGAATGCCGATGCCTGCCTTCTTCTCGAACAGTCAGGTATCACGCTTGCGCCTTATGAGGACGTCCCCAGCACCGTAAAACAAATTGTTGGCACACTATTAATTAATCCGGACAAAACTGCTATAAGTGTTTTACAACATTTATCGGACAAAGTTCGCCTCATTGAGAACATCAATCCATCAACATTATTTAAGTCTATTAAATCCTCTAAAGATCTTGAGCATATCCGTGAAGTGATGCGACAAGATGGGGTAGCATTATGTGAATTTTTTGCAGAATTTGAACACAACCTCGTCAATAATATTGCGATGAATGAGCTTGATATTGACACAATGTTGTACAAGTATCGTAGTCAACGCCCAGGGTTTGTTTCATTAAGTTTTAATACCATCGCCGGTTTCAACAAGAATGCCGCCCTTCCCCATTACTCCGCTACACCTGACTCTTATAGCGAGATTAAAGGTCATGGCTTGTTATTAATTGATTCCGGTGCACAATACCTCGGTGGAACGACAGATCTTACTCGTGTTGTCCCAGTGGGAAATGTTTCACCTGAACAAAAACGGGATTATACCCTTGTGCTCAAAGCACATATTGCATTGGCGGAAACGATTTTCCCTGAAAATATTAACGCCACATTAATTGATGCGATTTGCCGAAAACCGCTGTGGCAAGCACAATGTAACTATGGTCATGGAACAGGGCATGGTGTCGGTTATTTTCTGAATGTACACGAGGGACCACAAGTAATTTCTTACCTTGCGCCACAAAACCCATATCAGGCGATGAAAGAAGGGATGATCACCTCCAATGAACCGGGGCTTTATCGTCCTGGAAAATGGGGGATAAGAATTGAAAATCTTGTGGTCAATCGTGCGGTTTCTCAACCGCAAGAAATCGAATTTGGACGTTTTCTTCATTTTGAAGATCTCACTCTCTGCCCGATTGATACACGCTTAATTGAAGTATCACTGATGACTGAAAACGAAATTAGATGGCTGAACGGCTATCACACTAAAGTAAGAGAATCACTGCTTCCGCTCACCGAGGGGGCTGCACGAGATTGGTTATTGCAACGTACAGAAATCATCACGAAGGGCTAAGAACAACAAAGTGCGGTTAAAATTCAAGACATTTTTTCGGTATGATATCGCTGTTGCATACACTTTATTTAGGCTTTATTGAGGGGACACGCAGTGTGTCCCGACTTTCATTGAAATAACTGTTTTTGTGCATTGGCGATATCATACCGAAATTTTTAACCGCACTTTTCAATGTTTTTAAGGTTAGCTGTTTAAAATAGAACGTAAACGATCCAACTGGCTTTGTGTCTGCTGCTGTTTTTGTTCTGCGGTGAGCTGAGGTTTATCCCGTTCCCAAAGCACATCATCATTCGGTAATTCAGCTAAAAATCGGCTCGGTTCCGGGCGGATCAGATCACCATATTGACGGCGTTCACGACACAGGGAAAAGGTTAGTTCTTTTTGCGCTCGGGTAATCCCCACATAGGCTAGACGCCGCTCTTCCTCCACATTATCTTCATCAATGCTGGTTTGATGCGGCAAAATGCCCTCTTCCATCCCGATCAAATACACATAGGGAAATTCTAAGCCTTTCGAGGCATGCAGGGTCATCAGCTGAACTTGATCGCTTTCTTCATCATCTTCCCCCCGTTCCAACCTATCACGCAAGGTTAAACGGGCAACCACTTGATTGAGATTCATCGGTTCGCTCATTTCATCCCCTTTCAGCATATCCGCTACCCAATCAAACAGCGTGGCGACATTCTTACTTTGCATTTCTGCCGCTTTTGGCGTGGTGGCATATTCATACAAATATTCCTCATAATGAATGGAGGACAACATAGCACGAACGGCACGTTCCGGTTCTGAACGTTGCACTTCATCATTTAATGCCACCATCCAACGACCGAATTTTTGCAAGGCATCATAGGCTTTTGGGGTAACCCGTTGAATAAGCTCAAATTCGAAAATGGCTTCAAACAGGCTAATCTGCTTTTCTTGGGCAAGCTCACCCAGTTTTTGCAAGGTTGCCGTGCCAATCTCACGTTTGGGGGTATTCACAATGCGTAAAAATGCCGCATCGTCATCTTGGTTTACTACTAAACGCAAATAGGCCATCATATCTTTGATTTCTGCTCGGGAGAAAAAAGAGGTGCCACCGGAAATTTTATAGGGTATACGGTTTTGCATCAGCACTTTTTCCAATAAACGGGATTGATGATTGCCTCGATACAAAATGGCGTAATCCTTATATTTTGTCTTACGACTAAAACGATGAGCGATCAACTCGGCGACAATGCGTTCAGCTTCGTGTTCTTCATTCTTTGCCTCAATCACCAGCAGTTTTTCTCCTTCGCCAAGATTGGAAAACAATTTTTTGTCGAACACGTGCTCATTATTATCAATCAAGATGTTGGCACAATGTAAAATACGCTGGGTGGAACGATAATTTTGTTCTAATTTAATCACTTGTAAATGAGGAAAATCATTTCGCAAACGCACCATATTTTCAGGTCTTGCCCCACGCCAAGAATAAATGGATTGGTCATCATCCCCCACCACGGTAAAACAGGCTCGTTCCCCCACCAGCAGTTTGATTAACTCATATTGGCTGGTATTGGTATCTTGATATTCATCCACCAGCAAATAGCGAATTTTTTGTTGCCATTTTGACCGCACTTCTTCATTTTGTTTGAATAATAAAGTGGGGAGCATAATCAAATCATCAAAATCCAAGGCATTATAAGCACGGGTTTGGGTCAAATAGCGTTCATAACATTTGGCAAAGGTTTGATATTTGGCATCCCGTGCTAAAGCATAGGCTTGCTTGGGCGAAACCAAGTCGTTTTTCCAGTTGGACATCACCGAAATGAGTTCACGCAGCAGATCTTTGTCTTCTTTTAGCACATCGGCGGTGAGTTCTTTTAATAAAGCCAATTGATCGTGTTCATCAAACAAGGTCATATTGGCTTTAAAGCCCAATGCCTTATATTCCCGTTTGATAATATCAAAACCGAGGGTGTGAAAGGTGGAGACCGTCAGCCCTTTCGATTGTTCCTTTCCGATGGAATGCGCCACCCGCTCTTTCATTTCTCGGGCAGCTTTATTGGTGAAGGTCACGGCGGCAATTTGTTTCGGAGAATAACCGCACTTTGCGATCAAGTGCGCAATTTTGTTGATAATCACACGGGTTTTGCCGGAACCGGCGCCGGCAAGCACCAAGCAAGGGCCGGTCACATAGTCCACGGCGTGTTGTTGTTGGGGATTGAGTTTCATCATAGTCATTGCGTCCATACAGAGGGCAATAAAACGGTATCAAGTAAAAAAGATAGAGGCAAATCCAAAATAGGTAATCCCCATTTTTGCGCCATTTCCAAATCATAGGCGACAATGGCATAAATGGTATAATCCGCTGAAGGATCAATCCATTTCACCACGGTACCACAACCGGATAAGGTAAAAAGTGCGGTTAAAATGAAGGCTATTTTGGGCATCGTGTTTGTAAGGCGTTAAAGACTATTGTTGGTACAAGTGCTGCCACATCACCACTATGTAAATAAATTTCACGCACGATAGTGGAAGACACAAATGCCCATTTCTCAGTAGGGGGGAAGAAAAGACTTTCCACGCCATTTGTGAGGAGGCGATTAAGGGCGGCAAGTTGGAGTTCGTATTCAAAATCGGTAGTGGTTCGCACCCCTCGGATAATTGCCGTTACATTATGAGCCTTAATCACATTTGCCAGTAAATCGGAAAAACCAAAGACTTCAACATTTTCGAGATGCGAAACGGATTGTCGGGCAAGTTCCACCCGTTCTTCCAAAGAAAACAACGGCTTTTTACTTGGGCTTTCTGCCACTGCCACCAAAACGTTGGGAAAAATGACCGCACTTCGCTCAATAATATCCAAATGCCCATTCGTGATGGGGTCAAAAGTACCGGGATAAATCACCGTTGTCATACTTTACGCTCCAAATAAGGCGTTAATAAATCAAATAAACGGGATAATGCCCCTTTATTTTCCACTAATATTTCATAACCGGCATAACCTAAACGCAAACGGGCTTTTTTTGAGATGAGTAATGTTTCCACTGCCCGCTCTAATGCTCCAGCGGTTGAATTAACTTCAAACACGCCTTGTACCTCAAGTAGTGTTCTAAATACTTCGGTGAAATTAAAGGTGTATCTGCCACTAATAACCGGAATTTTAAATGCTAATGGTTCAAGAGGATTGTGCCCACCGTGTTTTACAAGGCTCCCCCCTACAAAAGCAATATCGGAAATACCGTACATCAACATCATTTCCCCCATGGTATCGCCCAAAATCACTTGTGTGTTCGCATTTGGCAATTCACCGGAAGAACGGCGAATAAATGGGAATTTTTCTTTTTCAATTAACCTAGCGACTAAATCAAAACGCTCAGGATGGCGTGGTATGAGCAATAAAAGTAAATGAGGATATTTTTTCAGCAATCGGCGATGTGCTTGTAGAATTATTTCTTCTTCGCCCTCATGTGTGCTTGCGGCAACCCAAATTTGGCGCTCTTTCACCCATTGTTCATGGAGTTGTTGAACTTTCTCAAGCAAACCGTGGCTGAGGGTTAAATCATATTTAATATTACCGGTCAGGTGAATTTTTTCTTTTGGGTAACCTAACTCAATAAAACGTTTTTCACTAATTTTATCTTGGGGGGCAACCAAACTAATTTGCGACCACATTTCTTGTAAAAGAAATCGCACTTTGCCATAGCGCTTAGCGGAACGGGCGGATAAACGGGCATTGGCAACAATAAAGGGAATATTACGTTGATGCAATTGTTTGATTAAGTTTGGCCAAAGCTCCGTTTCAAGCACGATACAAAGTTTGGGTTGGATAAAATCAATAAAACGGTTGATCGCAAAGGGAAGATCATTGGGTAAATAACAATGCGTCACAGTATCCCCAAAAGCTTCTTTCACCCGATCCGACCCTGTTGGGGTTACGGTGGTGAACGTGATAGGTAAATCAGGATAATGTTGTTGAATACGGCGAACCAACGGTGTGGCAGCAATGACTTCACCGACAGAGGCCGCATGAATCATCACCCCATTTGTTTTTGGGCGAGCCAAGTTAGCATAAAAACCGTAGCGTTCACTTATTCTTTTACGATAATTCGGTGCTTTAAAGCCCCGTATCCACATAAAGAATAATAGCAATGGCTGGCTCAAATACATCAAGATGGTATAAAAAAAACGCCACATAAATTAAATTCGGTTATACTGGAAAAAATTTTCAGTAGTATAGCAAAAAAAGGATCAAAATATGCCAACAATTAGCGTTGCGATGATTGTGAAAAACGAAGAAAAAGATCTTGCATTATGTCTAGACACGGTAAAAGATTGGGTTGATGAAATTATCATTTTAGATTCCGGTAGCACAGATAATACGAAAATTATCGCCTCAAGCTATGGGGCAAAATTCTATGAAAACACCCATTGGCAAGGATTTGGTAAACAACGCCAAATCGCCCAACAGTATGTCACTTCCGACTATGTCCTTTGGTTAGATGCCGATGAACGGGTCACCCCTGAATTGCGGAAATCCATTCAACAGGCGGTAGCACAAAACGCAGAAAATACTGTCTTTAAGCTCCCAAGAGTAAGTGAAGTCTTTGGGCGGGAAATTCGCCATTCCGGTTGGTATCCCGACTATGTGGTTCGGCTCTATCGCACCAACTACGCCGGCTATGATGATTCGTTAGTGCATGAAAAAGTGATCTATCCAAGCCACACCCGGGTTGAAAAATTAAAAGGTGATTTACAACATTTCACCTATAAAAGCATTTATCATTATTTGGTGAAATCTGCCGGTTATGCCAAAGCCTGGGCCGACCAACGCCAAGCGAAAGGTAAAAAAGCCACACTCTGGCAAGGCATAAGCCACGCCATAGGTTGTTTTGTAAAAATGTATATTTTAAAAGCGGGTTTTTTAGATGGAAAACAAGGCTTTTTACTGGCTGTGCTTTCCGCTCATTCCACTTTTGTGAAATACGCTGAACTGTGGGAACGGGAACAACATTAAAAAAGTGCGGTTGAATTTAACCGCACTTTCACTTCTAATGATAAAAAACTAATTTTTCGCTGCGGCGGCTGCTTTGACAATCACCGCAAATGCCGGGGCTTTAAGAGAAGCGCCACCGACTAATGCACCATCAATATCCGGCTGAGTAAATAATTCAGCAGCGTTTGCATCGTTCACAGAGCCACCATATTGGATAATCACTTGATCCGCTACGGCTTGAGATTTCGCTGCGATATGTCCACGAATAAAAGCGTGAACCGCTTGCGCTTGTGCCGGAGTTGCCGATTTTCCGGTACCGATTGCCCAGATTGGCTCATAGGCAATCACTGCCCCGTTAAAAGCATCCACGCCTAAGGCGTTAATTACTGCATCAATTTGACGAGCGCATACTTCTTCGGTTTTGCCCGCTTCATTTTCTTCTTCGGATTCACCAATACATAACACCGGCACTAAATCCGCCTCTTTTAATGCAGCAAATTTTTTCGCAATAAATTCATCACTTTCTTTGTGATAAGTGCGGCGCTCGGAGTGGCCGATGATAATATATTTTGCACCGAAATCTTTTAACATTGCCGTTGAAATATCACCGGTAAATGCACCTTGTACATTTACATCCACATTTTGTGCACCAAGGGCGATTTGGCTACCCACTAATGAGGCTTCTGCCTCCGCTAAATACATCACAGGTGGGGCGATTGCCACATCACAGCCTTCCACGCCGGATAATTCAGCTTTTAATCCTTCAATTAATTCTTTGGTAAAAGCTTTGCTACCGTTTAATTTCCAGTTTCCCATCACTAAAGGACGACGTGCCATTTTTGTTTCTCCATATTAATTAATAAATGCGGCTACTATACCAAATTTTCGCTTGGATTCTTTGTTAAAAATCACAAATTTTAAAAATTTTTTCCTGAGTGCGTGATTCTTCAACCTGAAAAAGCTACAATTTACTGTATAGATCAAATAAAAAATAACCAATTTTATTAATATGAAGATTTTCAAAGCAGAACAATGGAATATTGAAGTGCTTTTGCCTCTTTTTGAACGTTATCGCCTCGCCAATGGAATGACGGAAAATCCTGACCGCACTTTAACTTTCCTCAGTAACCGAATTCGTTTCAATGAAAGCCTTTTTTTTATTGCCGTTAATGGGCAAAATGAAGCCGTTGGTTTCGTTCAACTCTATCCACGTTTATCTTCATTACAATTACAACGTTATTGGCAGCTGACAGACATTTATGTCGTTGATGGTGCTCAGCAAACCGAAATTTATACTGCGTTAATTTCTAAAGCGAAGGAATTTGTACTTTATACCCAATCAAATCGCTTGGTTGCTGAATTAGGACAGGCACAACATGAGTTATTAGAATTTGAAGGTTTTAAATTGAACCCGAAAAAAAGTCTGTTTGAACTGAGTTTATAATGCACACCGAATTACAATCTTACTGGGATTATTTGCGTATTGAACGTCAGGTTAGTTCGCATACTCTCGCCAATTATCAACGACAACTCAATGCTATATTAGCGTTACTTGCCACACAAGGTATCCAACAATGGCAACAAATTACCCCTAGTGTTGTACGTTTTATCTTGGCTCAAGGCAAAAAAGAAGGACTTAAAGAAAAAAGCCTTGCATTGCGTTTATCCGCACTTCGTATGTTCCTCAATTACCTTGTTCAGCAAGGAAAACTGAAAGCCAACCCAGCGACAGGTATTTCAGCGCCCAAACAAAGTAAACGTTTGCCCAAAAATATTGATGGTGACCAAATTCAGCTGCTCCTTGCCAACGACAGCAAAGAACCAATTGATATTCGTGATCGGGCTATTTTGGAATTAATGTACAGTTCTGGCTTGCGCTTATCGGAACTACAAGGATTGGATTTAAGTAGTATTAATATGCGTGCGCGTGAGGTTCGTGTGTTAGGGAAAGGTAATAAGGAACGTATTGTGCCTTTTGGTCGTTATGCCTCACAGGCTCTTCAACAATGGCTTAAAGTGCGGTTATTATTTAATCCAAAAGATGAGGCGCTATTTGTTAGTCAGCGAGGAAATCGTATTTCTCACCGAGCCATCCAAAAACGTTTGGAAACTTGGGGAATCCGCCAAGGTTTGAATAGCCATTTAAATCCACATAAACTTCGCCATTCTTTTGCCACCCATATGCTGGAAGCCAGCGCAGATTTACGGACTGTGCAAGAATTGCTCGGACATAGTAACCTTTCAACCACACAAATTTATACTCACCTCAACTTCCAACACCTTGCCGATGTTTACGATCAAACTCATCCTCGTGCTAGACGTAAAAAATAAAGTGCCGTTAAATTTTCAAATTATGTTTGGAATGTGTTAGACGTTTATAACATCGTTTTCAATTATTTTGTGCTATATAAGAATATAAAAAAGAGCGGAAATTTGACCGCTCTTTTCACTACTTTTACAGATCTTTCGCAAGGTTTTTAATAAATGCTTTAAAATCCTTGCCTAATTTTTCGTGTTGGATTCCGTACTCAACAAAGGCTTCCAGGTAACCGATTTTGTCACCGCAGTCAAAAGAACGACCCGTCATATGAAAGGCTTCTACGGTTTCTTTTTCAATGAGCATATCAATTGCATCTGTCAATTGAATTTCGTCACCGACACCTATCGGTGTTCTTTCCAATAAATCCCAAATAGCAGTTGAGAAAACATAGCGTCCAACAACAGCAAGGTTAGACGGTGCATCTTCAACAGAAGGTTTTTCAACAATATTATTAATTTTAGCACTCTCACCACCATGCAATGCTGTACCGCCACAATCAGCAATACCATAGCTGCTCACATCCTTTTGAGCAACAGGTGCTACCATAATCTGGCTGGCTTGGGTCTCATTGAAGCGTTTGATCATAGCAGATAGATTTTCTTTCGACTGATCTGCACTAAAATCAGCAAGTAATACATCAGGTAAAACCACAGCAAAAGGTTCATTTCCTACTAGCGGACGACCACATAATACTGCGTGACCTAAGCCTTTTGCATTACCTTGACGAACGTGCATGATGGTAACATCTTTCGGACAAATCGAACGGACTTCTTCAAGAAGTTGGCGTTTAACACGTTTTTCCAACATTGTTTCAAGTTCAAAAGATGTATCAAAATGGTTTTCGATAGCATTCTTTGATGAATGGGTCACAAGCACAATTTCTCTAATTCCGGCAGACACACATTCATTTACCACGTATTGAATCAGCGGTTTATCCACCAACGTAAGCATTTCTTTTGGAATTGCCTTCGTGGCAGGTAACATACGCGTGCCTAAACCGGCTACGGGAATAATTGCTTTCATACTTTAAAATCCATTAAATTTTTGAATGATCAAGGTGAATCATTAGAAGATTCATCTTGTGTCTGCTTAATTCGTTGGTAAATTTCTTCTCGGTGAACTGATACTTCTTTAGGTGCTTGAACACCGAGCTTTACTTGGTTTCCACGTACACTCAAAACCGTGATAGAAATATCATCTCCAATAAGTACACTTTCGCCAACTTTACGAGTTAAGATTAACATCTTTTATCTCCTTAGTTTGCATTTATTAGATATCCCTATCAATCAAGGAACGGTTGGCAATCCCACCAACCAAGGCTTGTACTACAGATTTTCGTTTAACCAGTTCTGTGCCACAATTAATGCTTGTGCCACATTTTCCGGTTGGGAGCCTCCTGCCATTGCCATATCCGGGCGACCACCGCCTTTACCACCAACCTGTTGAGCCATAAAATTTACAAGCTCACCAGCTTTCACTCTGGTAGTTAAATCGCTTGTCACGCCAACGACGAGGTTGACTTTTTCATCTAAAACAGATGCAAATACGATAACGCCTGAGCCAAGTTGATTTTTTAGATCATCAACCATGACACGTAGCGATTTTGTTTCAATACCATCTAACTGATGTACAATGACTGAAACGCCATTAATTTTGACCACACTTTTTGCCAAATCGGAACCAGCTTGCATCGCCGCCTTTTCTTTTAGACTTTGCAGCTCTTTTTCCCCTTTCTTCGCTTTATCTTGAAGTTGTTGAATTTTATCGGTAAGGCTATTGATATCGGACTTCAATAATTCTGCACTTTGGGTCAAAATATACTGTTGGTCTAAAATCCAATCTATGGCATTTTCGCCTGTTACCGCTTCAATACGGCGAATACCTGCAGCGACAGCGGTTTCAGCGGTAATCTTAAACAAACCAATATCGCCGGTTCGTTTTGCGTGGATTCCTCCGCAGAGTTCAATGGAGAAATCCCCCATTGTTAATACACGAACTTGATTCGCATATTTCTCACCAAATAGTGCCATTGCTCCTTTTGCTTTTGCGGCTTCAATGTCCATAATATCCGTTTGGATTAGGAAATTGGCACGTATTTTTTGGTTCACAAGACGCTCTATTTCCGCAAGTTGCGCTTTGCTGATTGCCTCAGGATGAGAAAAATCAAAGCGCAATGCATTATCTGCAACAAGTGACCCTTTTTGAACCACGTGACTACCTAATAATTGGCGTAATGCAGCATGTAACAAATGGGTGGCAGAATGGTTGAGTGAGGTTTGATGGCGACGTTCAATATCCACGACAGCATTCACAATTTGACCGACAGAAAGTGAACCATGTTCTAATTCACCAATATGACCGAATACCTGACCATACTTTTGTGTATCTTTTACGTTAAAAGAAACACCTTGCGTCAATAAATAACCGCTGTCACCGATTTGACCACCTGATTCTGCGTAGAATGGCGTATTTTCTAATACCACTACGGCACTTTGTCCGGCTAAAATTTGCTCTACTGACTTACCATCATGGAAAAGTGCGGTCACTTTTGCCAATGATTCCGATTCGGTATAGCCTTCAAATTTGGTTTCGCCTTCAACACGAATGACATTGTTATAATCGACCCCAAACTGACTTGCAGCCTGCGCACGGGTACGTTGTGCTTCCATTTCTCGCTCAAAGCCCGCTTCGTCAATGGTGATATTGCGCTCACGACAGACATCGGCGGTGAGATCCAATGGGAAACCATAGGTGTCATACAGTTTAAATGCCACTTCACCGGAAAGTACACCATTTTTAACTTCGGAAAGCGCCTCATCCAAAAGCGCTAGACCTCGTTCTAATGTGCGAGCGAATTGTTCTTCTTCCAAGCGCAATAATTTTTCAACATTCGCCTGCTTTTCTTTTACATCTCGACCGGCTTCTGCCATAACTTCAATTAAAGTCGGCACCAACTTATAGAAAAAGGCTTCCTTGGCACCGAGTAAATGACCATGACGCACCGCGCGGCGGATAATGCGGCGTAATACATAACCGCGCCCTTCATTTGATGGGATTACACCGTCTGCAATCAAATAAGCGCAAGAACGAATATGATCCGCAATGACACGTAAAGATTTATTACTTAAATCAGTTGTGCCGACAACTTCAGCCGCTTTAGAAACGAGTGTTTTAAAAATATCAATATCATAATTTGAGTTAACATGCTGTAATACGGCAGAAATCCGTTCTAACCCCATACCGGTATCTACAGACGGACGAGGCAATTTCTCCATTGTTCCGTCAGCCAAACGATTGTACTGCATGAAAACAACGTTCCAAATTTCAATATAACGATCGCCATCTTCCTCTGGTGAACCCGGTGGTCCGCCCCAGATATGCTCACCGTGATCATAGAAAATTTCCGTGCAAGGACCACAAGGACCGGTATCGCCCATCGCCCAAAAATTATCAGAAGCATAAGGCGCACCCTTGTTATCGCCAATTCTGATAATGCACTCTGCCGGTATACCCACCTCTTTATGCCAAATATCATAGGCTTCATTATCCGTTTCATACACGGTAACCCACAATTTTTCTTTAGGTAAACCAAGCCATTGTGGCGAAGTTAAAAACTCCCAAGCAAAATTGATCGCATCATGTTTGAAGTAATCCCCAAAGCTGAAATTACCCAGCATTTCAAAGAAAGTGTGGTGACGTGCAGTATAACCCACATTTTCTAAATCATTGTGTTTTCCGCCAGCTCGAACACAACGTTGCGCTGTTGTTGCGCGCAAGTAAGGGCGTTTATCCAAGCCAAGGAAGACATCTTTAAATTGGTTCATTCCCGCATTGGTAAAAAGTAACGTAGGGTCGTTTTCGGGGACAAGCGAGCTACTTGCGACAACTTGATGCCCTTTACTATGGAAAAAATCAAGGAACGATTGTCTGATTTCCGCTGTTGTTTTCATCGTAAACCTATTGTTAAAAATAATTTAAAGTTAAAAACTAAAACGCATTATTCTTGCATATTTTTTAAGTTTAGAGAAAGGCTTTTTAATGGTAATCCTCTATCTTTGTTTATTATTTAGTCTACTTATTGACTTTTTTATAAAAACATACTTGAATAAAACGTTCATTGAAACTTAAAAATAAAAACCGCACTTCATAACTTGATTTGAGAAGTGCGGTTAGAATTTATTTCAGATTGCTAATAAACAAATGCTATTTATTCGTCACGAAGTGGAACAACTAACATATCAATTTTAATCGAATTCATCACTTGACGTGTTGATGACATTAATTTACTCCAAAAATCTTGATGATGACCCGTTACCAATAAATCAACATCATACTGTTCAATTGCATCAGCAAGCACCTGACGTAAATCACCGCTACCACTCAATTTTTCCTGAATTGGATAGCCTGCATTTTCAGCAAGGTCTAGCAACGCCTTTTGAGTTTCACTTGAAATGCGATCTTGCATAGAAGACATATTGACATCAATCAATCCCGTATAAAGATCCGAAAAATTCACATCTACGTGGATAAGTGAAAGTTTCGCCTCATGGCGTTTGGCAATACCGGCTGCTTTTTTTAATAAGAATGCACTTTCATCGGAAAGATCCACTGCGACTAAAACATGTTTATACATAATCGACTCCTTATCTGATCGGGTTATCTTTCTTTTGGAATCATAGTAACACTTCAATATCTAAAAAAACTTGCACTAGATCACATTTTGAGAAATTGTCTATTTTTTTGCATGAGATTTTCGATCGCCTCAATTTCTTTTGGGGCTGCCGCAGTTAAGATCTTATTTCCATCTTCCGTGATGAGTAAATTATCCTCAATACGTACACCAATACCTCTATATTGTTCCGGCACATTGGCATCTTCAGAAATATACAAACCGGGCTCAACGGTCAGCACCATACCGACCTCTAATATTCTACTGCGTTCTTCGCCGTACTCCCCAGCATCGTGTACATCTAAACCGAGCCAATGCCCCAACCCGTGCATATAAAATTGACGGTAGGCTTTTTGTTCGATAAGCGCCTCTACATCACCTTGTAAAATGCCTAAATCCACTAAGCCTTGCACTTTGATACGAATCACCTCATCATTCGC
The DNA here is from genome assembly GCF_001998965.1 of Rodentibacter rarus. GTDB lineage: Bacteria > Pseudomonadota > Gammaproteobacteria > Enterobacterales > Pasteurellaceae > Rodentibacter > Rodentibacter rarus. Next base: position 5,313 of record NZ_MLHJ01000005.1, on the reverse strand, counting down.
CTGTTTTATGGAATTGCCCGATATCAATAATTCAATGGCTCGTTTTTGTGCTTTTAATACCAGTTCATAAATCTCACGTTGGGGTTGGCTAAATTTGCCGTTTACAGGAAAGGTTCTTGTGATATCACCGGCATACATCGCAAACTCACAGCCGGCATCAATCAACACTAAATCTCCATCTTTCAAGGCTTGATCGTTTTCTGTGTAATGTAAAATACAGGCATTATTTCCCCCTGCGACAATGGAATTGTAAGAAGCAAAACGTGCGCCATGACGATTAAATTCATACAAGATTTCACTTTCAATTTCATATTCAAAACGATTGGCTCGGGTTTCCTGCATCGCTTTAATATGGGCTAATGCGGTGATTTGCCCTGCTTGTTGCATGAGGCGAATTTCATTCGGTGATTTAATTAAACGCATTTCGCTCAATATAGGACGCCAATCCAAAAAATCAGTAAAATTAACCGCACTTTCTGAAAGCAATTTGTCTCCCCACAAATGAAACGCCGGTACATAATAAAGTGCGGTCAAATTTCGTGTGATTTTTGGGAAATGAGCAGAAAAATCATCAATAGCATAAGCCTCATCAATATTGAGAATTGGCGGGGCATATTCCACCCCTAAACGGCGACCATTCCAGGTTTCAAGTAAAGGGTCACGTGGTCGAAGGAAAAGGATGGCTTTTTCAGTTTGTTCGGTTTTCACTAACAGTAGAGCGGCATTCGGTTCATTAAATCCGGTCAAATACCAAAAATAGCTGTCTTGGCGAAACGGGAAATCACAATCGTTGTTGCGGCGTTTTTCAATTTCGGAAAAAACTAACAAAGCAGAATTGGGTTGCATTTTCGCCAATGTTCGTTGGCGGCGTTCGATGAATTCTTCTTGCGGTAGGTTCGCCATATATGCCAAATCCATTTTTCCTCCTTTATCGAAGTCGTTCAATTAGTGTAACAGCGGTTTTTCTACACTGGGCGATTGATTAAAGTGAGTATAAAACAACGTGGCAATCGTGCGGAGGTATTCAATGATTTCTTCAAGTGCTTCGCTCATTTCTTCTTCATTGTCGTCATCTTCATCATACCCGAGTTGGCAAATATCATGTAAATCCTCAACGGCTTCGCCGATTTCACCTTTTTCTCTGTCTAAATGCGGTTGCGCTAATCCTATACCCAGCAAAAAATGATTTGCCCATTCGGATAAACTGTCAGCACGGGCAAAGACATTTTCATTTTCCGTTAAGCCCAATTCAAAAGAAAAGCTTTCTACATCCGCTAATGCGGTGGAAATAGTTTGATAGAACTCGCTCACTTGTGCGAAAAGTGTGGTTGGATAGGCGTGATTGTCATTGGTAAATTGGTAAAGCAGAGGTTGCCAACTTTGATCGTTGATTCCGCCACAAATTAAGCCGCTTAAAAAGCCGTGAAGTTCTGTTGCATTAATCCCAATACCGTTGGATTTAAGTTGTTGATCTAGTTTGATTTGATCCATGGTTATCATTCATTTTAATGGTAAAAAACGGTATCCAGTGTACCCTTTTAGCTATAAAAAAGCGACCGCTTTTCCAATGGAAAAACGACCGCACTTTTTATCTTATCATCGGGGGAAAATTACATCATTCCGCCCATGCCTCCCATACCGCCCATTCCGGCACCTAGATCGGCTTTTTCTTCTTTTGGCAGCTCAGTTACCATACATTCGGTGGTAATCATTAAGCCTGCAACCGATGCAGCAAATTGTAATGCAGAACGGGTCACTTTTGTTGGATCTAAGATCCCCATTTCTAACATATCACCGTATTGTTCGGTGCTGGCGTTATAACCGAAGTTACCTTCGCCCGCTTTCACCGCACTTGCCACAACAGAGGCTTCTTCACCGGCATTAGTCACAATTTGACGTAAAGGCGCTTCCATTGCACGCAATGCAAGTTTGATACCCACATTTTGTTCTTCATTGTCACCCTGTAGGCTTGCAGCCACTTTAGAAGCGGCACGCACTAACGCTACACCACCACCGGCAACGATACCCTCTTCAACCGCAGCACGGGTTGCGTGTAACGCATCATCTACACGGTCTTTTTTCTCTTTCATTTCCACTTCGGTTGCCGCACCTACTTTGATTACCGCAACACCGCCGGCTAATTTTGCCACACGTTCTTGAAGTTTTTCTTTGTCGTAATCAGACGTTGATTCTTCAATTTGCTGACGAATTTGCGCCACACGACCGTTAATTTGTGCCTGATCTCCTACGCCATCAATAATGGTGGTGTTGTCTTTATTGATCACCACACGTTTCGCCTGACCAAGATCTTCTAATGTCGCTTTTTCAAGCTCCATACCAATTTCTTCAGAAATCACGGTACCCGCAGTGAGAATCGCAATATCTTGTAACATGGCTTTACGGCGATCACCAAAGCCCGGCGCTTTCACTGCAGCCACTTTCACAATACCACGCATGGTGTTCACCACGAGGGTTGCAAGGGCTTCACCTTCTACATCTTCAGCGATAATTAATAATGGTTTGCCGGCTTTCGCCACCGCTTCTAATACCGGTAATAATTCACGGATATTGGCAATTTTTTTATCCACTAATAAGATATACGGGTTATCCAATTCAACGGTTGCCGCTTCCGGTTTATTGATAAAGTATGGAGAGAGGTAACCACGGTCGAATTGCATACCCTCTACCACCGCTAATTCATCTTCAAGACCTGTACCGTCTTCTACGGTAATCACCCCTTCTTTCCCCACTTTTTCCATTGCTTGTGCAATTAACTGGCCGACAACGCTGTCGGAGTTAGCGGAAATCGTTCCCACTTGCTCAATTTCTTTTGAGGTTTCGCAAGGTTTAGACAGGTTTTTAAGCTCAGAAACCACCGCACTAACGGCTTTATCAATCCCACGTTTTAAATCCATTGGGTTCATACCTGCCGCCACTGCTTTTAATCCTTCGCTCACAATCGCTTGCGCAAGAACTGTCGCAGTGGTTGTACCATCACCGGCGGCATCATTGGCTTTGGACGCCACTTCTTTCACCATTTGTGCGCCCATGTTTTCAAATTTATCTTCTAATTCAATTTCACGCGCCACAGACACCCCGTCTTTGGTGATGGTTGGTGCCCCGAAAGATTTATCTAAAATCACATTACGACCTTTCGGACCAAGGGTGACTTTTACTGCATCAGCTAAAACATTCACGCCTTTTAACATTTTTGCACGGGCATCATTGCCAAATTTTACATCTTTTGCTGCCATTTTATTTTTCCTTTCTCAGTTATTTGTTATCTCAAGTGATGAAAAGTGCGGTCATTTTTCACCGCATTTTCATTATTCTACAATTGCTAAAATATCGTTTTCAGAGATGATGAGCACTTCCTCACCATCGATTTTCTCGCTTTTGGCGCCATAGCCTTCATTAAAAATGACGGTATTTCCCACCTTCACATCTAAAGGCTGAACGGTACCATTTTCTAAAATACGACCTTTCCCCACCGCTAAGACTTTTGCACGGGTGGATTTGGTTGCCGCAGAACCGGTTAGTACAATACCACCGGCCGATAAGGTTTCCACTTCTTCACGTTTAATAATGACACGATCATGTAATGGACGAATATTCATTGTTAATTTCCTTCTAAAGTTTGAAATGCGTTTACTATAATAGGGTGCAAAATTCCCCTTTCAAGGGGAAAATCAAAAAAATTTTCCCTAAAAAAACTAATGCGAAAAATGAAAATATGTCGTGATAGCCCATTTTAAAATTGTGATCTCGATCAATTTTTTTCTTATAGAAATTTCTATAATGGCGACGAATTAACTAACCCAAATAGGTGGATGACTATGACACAATTTAGAACAGAAGTGGATTTACTCGGTGAACGCAAAGTCCCGGCGGAGGCTTACTGGGGCATTCATACATTAAGAGCGGTTGAAAATTTCAACATTTCGAATGTCACCATTTCTGATGTGCCTGAATTTGTCCGTGGAATGGTAATGGTGAAAAAAGCCACTGCGCTTGCCAACGGTGAATTAGGCGCAATTCCGGCAGACATTGCAAAAGCCATTGTTGAGGCATGTGATGACATTCTAACAACAGGAAAATGCCTCGACCAATTCCCATCGGATGTTTATCAAGGTGGTGCTGGTACATCGGTGAATATGAACACCAATGAAGTGGTGGCAAACCTTGCATTGGAAAAGATTGGGCACAAAAAAGGGGAATATCATGTGATCAATCCGATGGATCACGTCAATGCCAGCCAATCGACTAATGATGCCTACCCAACCGGGTTTCGTATTGCCGTTTATAACAGCATTTTGAAACTGGTCGATAAAATTCAATACTTACAAGAAGGCTTTGAAAATAAAGCAAAAGAATTTGCCAACGTATTGAAAATGGGACGTACCCAATTGCAAGATGCCGTGCCAATGACCGTAGGTCAGGAATTTAAGGCCTTTGCGGTATTACTTGAAGAAGAAGTACGCAATTTGAAACGAACCGGCGAATTGTTGCTTGAGGTCAACCTTGGTGCCACGGCGATCGGTACCGGTCTAAATACCCCTCAAGGCTACACTAAACTTGCTGTAAAACATCTTGCAGAAGTGACCGGCTTACCTTGTACACCGGCTGAAAACCTCATTGAAGCCACCTCTGACTGCGGGGCTTATGTGATGGTTCACGGTGCCCTAAAACGTACTGCGGTGAAACTCTCCAAAGTCTGTAATGACTTACGTTTACTTTCTTCCGGTCCACGTGCGGGCTTAAAAGAAATCAACCTTCCGGAATTGCAAGCAGGTTCTTCTATTATGCCGGCTAAAGTGAATCCGGTGATCCCTGAAGTGGTCAACCAAGTTTGCTTTAAAGTGATCGGTAACGACACAACCGTCACTTTCGCCGCAGAAGCTGGTCAATTACAATTAAATGTGATGGAACCGGTTATTGGTCAGGCGATGTTTGAATCTATCGACATTTTAACGAATGCGTGCGTAAACTTACGTGACAAATGTGTGAACGGTATTACCGTAAACAAAGAAATTTGTGAAAACTACGTCTTTAATTCAATCGGTATCGTGACTTATCTTAACCCATTCATTGGTCATCACAATGGCGATTTAGTGGGGAAAATCTGTGCGGAAACCGGCAAAGGCGTACGTGAAGTCGTGCTTGAAAAAGGGCTATTAACCGCAGAGCAATTGGATGATATTCTTTCTGTGGAAAACTTGATGAACCCGACTTACAAAGCAAAATTAAACAAATAGTTTAATGCCTTAAGAAAAACGAAAGTGCGGTTAAAATTCTCGGTATTATGTAGCAAAT
>NZ_MLHJ01000049.1 GCF_001998965.1 Rodentibacter rarus | reverse complement strand
ATCTAGTACAGCCCCAATAAAAAAGTTGACCGTTAACTTAACGATCAACCATTCTGTTTACTATACCTAATTTCACATACTTTTAAATATCATCAATGATAACTTACTTTTCAGACAGCCTACAAAACTTGTCAGCAAGTTTCGGGAGCATTTTTAAAAGTATATCGCTATTATGACGATACAAATTCTGGCTATAACAAAAAAGCGAGTCTTATATTCACTTCCTTGAAAAATCAAACTAAATTAATTTAATTAATTAATTACAGAGACATTTAATGATGAGCCACCAACAAGTTGAACACGTTTACCTGCAACAAATTTAGGATCAGCTTTTTGTACGACAACAATCGTTTTACCATCATCTTTTTTAATCACAAGTTCTGCACCATTAACTTGGCTTGCTTTTTCTTCAATTTTGCTGCCGACTACCGCACCGGCAATTGCACCAACAGCTGTTGCAATCGCTTGACCACGACCTCCACCGATTGCACTACCAGCAACACCACCCAGTACGCCCCCCCCAACAGTACCAATAACACCTTGATTATCTGCTTGAATTTTTACCGGACGAACCGAAACCAATGTACCGTAGCTAATTGAACGAGCTTCTTTTGCCTGATCAGCAGAATAAACATCGCCACTAAAAATATCAGTATTTGCACAACCTGTTACACCAAGTGCCACTGCAAGCGCTAATGCTACTGTCACTTTTTTCATAATTAATCGACCTTATAAATTTAAATTAAATTGGGTTTCTTGGAGACCAAGTTGAGATATTTTTTAACCCATTACCGTTGTCAGAGACTTTTACGCAAGCACCAACAACAAGGGTTGAGTCATATTGATGGGTAACTATTTCAGTTTCGCCTTCCTGTTTATACGAACAGTCGTTTTTACGGATAGTTAGCTGAAGGTTTTCACCTTGCATTTCACTAAAAATTACTTGACCTTTATATGCGCTTTCATCGTTTTGATTATTTGATGAACAAGCTGTCAAACCCAAACTGAGTAAAACGGTTAATGCCAGGATCATCTTTTTCATTATGCTAAACCTCGAGTATTTTCTTAATAGAGTAAGGGTGAACTTTTATGCAAGTATGATTTGCACTTTTATCCGCAAAACTTACTGCAATAGAAGGATTCGGTAAACGTTCGCCTTCAACTTTCGGTTCACTAACTTTAATGGTTAATTGAGTTAAATGTTGCCATAAAAACTGTCGATTGATTCTCCCTATCCACGCCTCAATTGATTCATCTGCGAGGAAAGGAATCACAATCTCAATATGCTCCCAGGTCTCTTGAAGATATTGTTTATTTTTAGGAAACGGTAATTCAATAACATCAACAAGTTGCCCGGCAAAGGCAAGCGGTCTTTCTAATTGAATTAAATAGATAGACCGACCATTGACGATATTATCGGACAAAATTCTACCGCACTTTAATAGACGTGTCAGCCAAATTTTTGCATTTTGTTCACTATTCACTCGTAAGGCGAGATGATCGATTTCGTAATCCTTTAAATCAAGTTTCATTACCGAGGCGAGTGCTTGGATTTTATCTTCAAAATCAATTAATTCGAGCTGAAGTGCGGTTAAATTTTCATTGAAAATTATCATATTCTCCCTTTGAGAAATACATAAAGAACGCTATCATAGCCAAATATTTTTACTATTCAAATTTAACGTAGGAAAAACTGTGAATATTCAATCTATTTTATCCGATAAAATCAAACAAGCGATGATCGCTGCTGGCGCTGATGAATCCTGTGATGCGCTTGTTCGTCAATCAGGCAAACCTCAATTTGGTGATTATCAGGCCAATGGTATTATGGCGGTCGCCAAAAAATTAGGTTTAAATCCCCGTGAATTTGCCGAAAAAGTACTAGAGAATGCGAATTTATCCGATATTGCAGAAAAATTAGAAATTGCCGGCCCGGGTTTTATCAATATATTCCTTAATCCGGATTGGATTGCCAAAGCAATCTCCACCGCTCTTGCCCAACCTCATCTAGGTGTTCAAGCCAAGGAAAAACAAACTATTGTTATCGACTATTCCTCACCCAATGTGGCAAAAGAAATGCACGTGGGTCATCTTCGCTCTACTATTATCGGTGATGCGGTTGCCCGCACCCTCGAATTTTTAGGGCATCATGTTATTCGAGCAAACCATGTGGGGGATTGGGGAACGCAATTTGGTATGCTTATTGCTTATCTTGAAAAAATGCAAAATGAGCAGGCCAATGAAATGGCATTGCAAGATTTAGAAACCTTCTATCGTGAAGCGAAAAAATGTTATGACGAGGATGAAGCTTTTGCCGAGAAAGCACGTCATTATGTGGTGAAATTACAAAGTGGCGACCCTTACTGCCTTTCCATGTGGAAACGTTTAGTGGATATCACTATGCAGCAAAACCAACATAATTACGATCGCTTAAATGTCACCTTAACAGAAAAAGATGTGATGGGTGAAAGCCTGTACAATCCTATGTTGCCAAGCATTGTTGAAGATTTGAAAAAACAAGGGTTAGCCGTTGAAGATGAGGGGGCCTTTGTGGTGTATTTAGAAGAATTCAAAAATAAAGAAGGCGAACCCATGGGCGTCATTGTGCAGAAAAAAGACGGGGGTTTTCTATACACCACAACAGACATTGCTGCCGCAAAATACCGTTACGAAACCTTAAAAGCCGATCGAGCCCTTGTCTTCTCGGATACCCGTCAAAGCCAACATATGCAACAGGCTTGGCTTATTACCCGTAAGGCTGGCTATGTTCCGGATAGTTTCTCCTTGGAACATAAAAACTTCGGAATGATGCTGGGTAAAGATGGCAAACCCTTTAAAACCCGTACCGGCGGCACGGTAAAATTGGCGGATTTATTAGATGAAGCCATTGAACGGGCAACCACACTAATCAATGAAAAAAATAGCTCACTCTCTGAAGCTGAAAAAGCAGCCGTGATTGAAGCGGTGGGAATTGGCTCAGTAAAATATGCCGATCTTTCTAAAAATCGTACCACCGATTATGTGTTTGATTGGGACAATATGCTCAGTTTTGAAGGCAATACCGCTCCTTATATGCAATATGCCTACACCCGTATTCGTTCAATTTTTAGTAAAACGGATGTAAATATGACCGCACTTTCTGATGCAGAAATCATTCTCGACAATGAAAAAGAACGGGCACTTGCCATTAAATTACTGCAATTTGAAGAAGCCGTACAAACCGTCGGTAAAGAAGGCACGCCTCATATACTTTGTGCCTATTTATATGAATTGGCCGGCGTATTTTCTTCTTTCTATGAACATTGCCCAATTTTAAATACAGAAGAGGAAAAGGTGAAATTAAGCCGTTTGAAATTAGCTTTGTTAACTGAAAAAACCTTAAAACAAGGCTTAACATTATTAGGCATTAAAACCGTTGAAAAAATGTAATCCTCCTTCCTTAGAGGTGCAAAGAGATCTGCCTCCCAAAAGTTGGACGAAATGCCAACTGACTAAGGTGCAGATTTTTTGTAATTAAATACGATTAACCTTTTAAACAAAAAGTGAAAAAATTTTGTCCTCATCATTTTTCTACCAAAAAAAAGACAATAATAAAATAAGGGGAGAAATAACAGATATCGACCATAAAAATACAAGGATCGATAGCTTATTGTCCTGTTTATGAAGAATAAAAAAGACCGGTAGATCCGAGGCAAAAATAGGGGATTAAACAGATAATCAGAATAATGATAACGCTCGTGCTCAGCTAAAAGTAAAAGGACTGAGTCCTGTGAAATAAAGAACTCAGTCCTTAAATTAAATGAGTCTAACTTTTTGGATAGCTCATATTTTATCTCTTTTGAAGCATCAGCGTGAACTTAACTTATCTTAACGCTGCATTGCTGCCCCCATTAACAATATAAAAATCACATCTTGAACCTGTTCTTCCGGCACAACTTGACCGTTTAATTTCAACTCACCATTTTCAAGCACCAATTTCATTGTCACGGACTTTTCATTATTTACAGCGATACCTTTGTTCGCGGCTTCTGTTGCCATTTCCTCAATTCTAGCCTTAATGTTTGCTTTATCTTCTTCCTCTGCAAACTTCATCATCAGATTTTCAGCCGTTGCCTTATCTACCTGAATATCGACAGCAAAATCCGTAAATTGTTGATATAAATCACCATCTATAAAATTAAATCTCGGATCTTTGGCTAAGGCGATATTCATATCGAATGACATTTTTCCTTGCTCATCGGAAATAGAGATAGGGTTAAATTTAATTTGCGGCTGGTTATTAAAAATCGCCACACCATATTGTTTTACCCAATCACTGAAAATTTGCCCGACAACTGCATCTAAATTTTCTTGTTCTTTTCTTATTGAATTAAAAACGGTAACGAAAGATTCAACAAGTGAGTTTACTGCATTCGCTTCAATATGATTAAGCGCTAAATTATAGGTGACTTTCCCAAAATCTTTACCATCAATGATGAGCGAACCGATATCATTTGTACCTTTAAGACTTAAAAAATCCCCATCCAAGGACACTTCGGATGTTACTTTTACGCCTTTTTCCACAAAAGACATCTCTTTTCCGTTTTGATCCAGATTTGTCATTTCCATACTTTCAATAGAAGACGTCCCTTTTCCTGTATAGAGATATGCCCACTTCGTTGGAGCAAAAGTCGTACTAGACTTAATGCCTTTCCATTGAAATTTTGCCGATTTAAGATTGTCTTCACCACTAAGATTCTTTGTCTCAAATAACAAGTGCTCAATTGAAGTATCGTAAATGCCTGAAAGATCTTGATTAACATCAAAACCAATCAGCATATCCGACCAAATCAATTTATTTTGATCGGATTTAGGATCAATAAACTCACCAGCGAGTACCTTTAATTCACCTTTTGTGGTTAAACCATAACTTGTCGAGGATTGATACTGAATGGGCTTGTCCGACTTAATCGCATCAAATAATGATTGTGTCGTTTCATTTTTGCCAATGGTTCCTTCTAGCGAAAACATTGCCGGCTTCAAATTAAATTTAGCCAGTTGATTAAGGGGTAGCGGCCCATGATACAGTGTTGTTGAAAAAGGGATCGTCCATTGTTTTTCTTCTTTCGGCAAAGAAATCACCACTTCATCTTCCACTTGAGAACTGAAAAAGCCACGTTCAAATTGCTTATTTTTAAACTCAACCTTAAATCCCTCTGATGAACCTAAACGTTGATTTGCCTGCTCAATTTGGCGTAGATATTCCGTTTCTGCTTTTTGACCGGTAAACCAACTCCCTCCTACCCAAGCAGCCCCAAGTACAGCGATTGCGCCAATAGTAACTTTTGATTTTTTCATAAGTTATCCTTCTGATAATAAGACATAAAAACTGCGGTCAATTCTACCGCACTTTTCTTTTTTCTCCAGTAGTTTATGAAAAAACGCATTCCCCCCTTGAAGTTTGATAGTTTGCACTTATCTTGCAAAACAAGAACGGAGACCACCGCACTTTACTATCGAGAAAAATAAAATTTTTTAATTTTCTCTTGAAATGCGAAGAAGTATCCACATCTTACAATTCGTAACGAATTACACTCAATTAAAAAATTTACTTAGGAGAAAAAAAATGGGAAAAATTATTGGTATTGACTTGGGTACAACCAACTCTTGTGTCGCTGTAATGGATGGCGATAAACCTCGTGTGATTGAAAATGCAGAGGGTGATCGCACCACACCGTCAATTATTGCTTACACCAATGATAACGAAACATTAGTGGGTCAACCGGCGAAACGCCAAGCGGTTACCAACCCGAAAAATACCTTATTTGCAATCAAACGTTTAATCGGTCGTCGTTTTGAAGATGACGAAGTCAAACGCGATATTGATATTATGCCATTTGAAATCACTCGTGCAGACAACGGCGATGCTTGGGTTAATGTGAAAGGCGATAAACTTGCACCACCACAAATCTCTGCCGAAGTGTTGAAAAAAATGAAGAAAACCGCCGAAGATTTCTTAGGCGAACCGGTCACCGAAGCGGTTATTACCGTACCGGCGTACTTTAACGATGCACAGCGTCAGGCAACCAAAGATGCCGGTCGTATTGCAGGTTTAGAAGTGAAACGTATTATTAACGAACCAACGGCTGCAGCATTAGCCTATGGCTTGGATAAAGGTCAAGGCAACAAAACTATCGCTGTGTATGACTTAGGGGGCGGTACGTTCGACTTATCCATTATCGAAATTGATGAAGTCGGCGGTGAAAAAACCTTTGAAGTATTAGCTACAAACGGTGATACCCACTTAGGGGGTGAAGACTTTGATACCCGTGTGATCAACTACTTAGTGGATGAGTTCAAAAAAGAGCAAGGTGTTGATCTACGCAATGACCCACTAGCAATGCAACGTTTAAAAGAAGCGGCAGAAAAAGCGAAAATCGAACTTTCTTCTGCTCAACAAACGGATGTTAATCTTCCTTACATCACCGCAGATGCCACCGGGCCGAAACATTTAAACATTAAATTAACCCGTGCGAAATTAGAATCCTTAGTGGAAGATTTAGTGGCGAAATCACTTGAACCAATCCGCATTGCGTTAAAAGATGCCGGTCTTAGCGCTTCTGAAATTGATGATGTAATTTTAGTGGGCGGTCAAACCCGTATGCCACTTGTACAACAAGAAGTGGAAAAATTCTTTGGCAAAGCACCTCGTAAAGATGTTAACCCGGATGAAGCGGTGGCAATCGGCGCAGCCGTACAAGGCGGTGTATTAGCCGGTGATGTGAAAGATGTATTATTGTTAGACGTAACCCCATTATCATTGGGTATCGAAACTATGGGCGGTGTGATGACCACCTTAATTGAGAAAAACACCACGATTCCAACGAAAAAATCGCAAGTGTTCTCAACAGCGGAAGATAACCAAAGTGCGGTAACCATTCATGTGTTACAAGGTGAACGTAAACAAGCCTCAGCCAATAAATCCTTAGGTCAATTTAACCTTGAAGGCATTAACCCGGCTCCTCGTGGTATGCCACAAATTGAAGTGACCTTTGATATTGACGCAGACGGTATCATTCACGTTTCAGCGAAAGATAAAGGCACCGGTAAAGAACAACAAATTACCATTAAAGCCTCTTCCGGTTTAACTGATGAAGAAATTCAACAAATGGTGCGTGATGCGGAAGCCAATGCGGAATCCGATCGTAAATTTGAAGAATTAGTTCAGGCACGCAACCAAGCGGATCACTTAGTGCATAGCACCCGCAAACAGTTGGAAGAAGCCGGTGATAAAGTGCCAGCGGCAGATCGCAGCGTAATCGAAAGTGCCTTAAGTGACTTAGAAACGGCGGCAAAAGGTGAAGATAAAGCAGTGATTGAAGCGAAAATCCAAGCCCTTGCCGAAGCGGCACAGAAACTCGCACAAACCGCCCAACCACAAGGCGAACAAGCTCAAAGCAACAGTAAACCAAACGATGACGTTGTTGATGCTGAGTTTGAAGAAGTGAAAGATAACAAATAATCCATTTGTTAATACTAACAAGGGCGTTGCAAAACGCCCTTTTCGTGTATTTATCTTATAAAAAGAGCGGTTGATTTTAACCGAGTTTTTCAATCCAAAAACTTCTGAAAATTTGACCGCACTTTAAGTCTCCCCCCTCTTTACAAAAGAGGAGGAACAAAATGGTAAAAAACTATTCGGAGAAAGAATAAAATGGGTTCCCTTCTTTTCCGACTTTGTGGAATTGAATTTGTAGGTAATTTTCGGCTGTCTGAGCGCAGCGAGTTCCGAAAATTTCCGTGAAGCAAATTCAATGGAACAAAGGGATAAGGAAATGCAGGGTCGCCTTTCTTTTGGTTACTTTTCTTTGGCGAAGCAAAGACAAAATCTGAAAGATTCTGAACGTTGGCTTTGCCAACGGCACAAAGTGCAAGCGTAGCGAAGTAAAAGTGACAATAAAATGGAAAAACCTAATGGCAAAACAAGACTACTACGAACTTCTCGGCATCTCAAAAGGTGCAGACGAAAAAGAAATTAAACGGGCTTATAAAAAGCTTGCAATGAAATATCACCCTGATCGTACTCAAGGCGATAAGGAAAAAGAAGAAAAATTCAAAACCATTCAAGAAGCCTACGAAATCCTCAGCGATAAAGAAAAACGTGCAGCCTACGATCAATACGGCCATGCAGCCTTTGAGCAAGGTGGTTTCGGCGGTGGCGGATTTGGCGGCGGTTTCGGTGGTGCGGATTTTGGCGATATTTTTGGCGATATGTTTGGTGATATTTTTGGTGGTGGCAGCCGTGGTCGCCAACGTGTCGTGCGTGGTGAAGATTTGCGTTATGATCTTGAAATCAGCTTAGAAGAAGCGGTGAAAGGCACCACCAAAGACATTCAAATCAACACCCTTGCCCATTGCGATAGCTGTGATGGTACGGGGGCAGAAAAAGGCTCAAAAGTGGAAACCTGCCCAACCTGTCACGGTGCGGGAAGAGTACGCCGCCAACAAGGATTCTTCGTAACGGAAACAGCTTGCCCAACCTGTCACGGTTCCGGTAAGAAAATCGAAAAACCTTGCCACGTCTGCCATGGTGAGGGTCGTGTTCATAAAAAAGAAAGCCTTTCCGTTAAAATTCCGGCAGGGGTCGATACCGGTAACCAACTTCGCTTAGCCGGCAAAGGCGCAGCAGGCGAAAATGGTGCACCGGCAGGTGATCTCTATGTGGTTATTCATGTAAAAGAGCACCATATCTTTGAACGTGATGGCAACAATCTTTATTGTGAAGTCCCGATTAGCTTTGCTACAGCAGCATTAGGCGGTGAAATTGAAGTACCGACCTTAGATGGTCGGGTAAAACTCAAAATTCCTGCTGAAACCCAAACCGGAAAATTATTCCGAATGCGTGGTAAAGGGGTCACCACACGTGGCTATGCCGGTGATTTAATTTGTCGCATTGTGGTTGAAACCCCGGTGAATTTAAACAGCAAGCAAAAAGAATTACTGAAAGAACTTGAAGAAAGTCTGCAAGGCAAGGGATTAAGCAAACACAGTCCGAAATCCTCCGGCTTTTTAGATGGGGTGAAGAAATTCTTTGATAATCTCGGGAAATCCGATAAATAAACACATCAACATCAAAGCCCGCATTTAGCGGGCTTTTCATTTGGGTTGCGATAAAAGTATAGTTAATTTGATCTGCCCCCAAAAGGTTAGACTAATTAAATTCAAGGACTGAGTTCTGTATTCCACGGGGCTTAGTCCTTTTAGTTTTGTTTGAATCCGTTCATAATTATAGTCATGAATATATTCACAATCGCTTTTTCAAGTTGCTCAAACGTTTCAAATCGGTTGCCGTAATAACATTCCGTTTTTAATCGGGCAAAAAAAGCTCTTCATCGCACTATTATCAAGGCATTTCTCGACATACTTTATTGAATACTATCCTCAAGTATTTTACGATAGCTTTCCATTTGATATTGCCACCCTTGATCTGAATGGAGTATCGGTTTTGCGCCATCAAATCTTCTAACAGCTTGCTCCATCATTCCGGTAATCTGCTCAAAATTTGGACTTGGCGAAAGACCATAGCAGATAATCTCACCATTAAATAAGCCCTTAATCGGCGATAAATAAAGCTTACTTTCAACACATTTAAGCACCGTCACATCAGTCACCCATTTATCATTTGCCCCTTGTGCAACAAAGTTTTGTTTTAGCGGATTATCAGCGATTTTACCCATTTCACCTTTGTAAGGACGGTATTTCTTCTGTTTGCATTTCCCCTTTAAACCGAGCTGTTGAATGATAGATTGCACTCGCTTGTGATTGATAGTCATCGTTTTTTTTAACACAAATGTCACACGACGATAGCCATATTTACCGTCATTTTCGTGATAAATCCTCGTGACTTTTTGCTTAATCGACACATTTTTATCGACTTTAGGTTTTAAGTAATAAAAAAAACACTTCGTGCCAACCCAATTAAACGGAGTAACAACTCAAGTGGAAAGTGAATGCGCAAGGCTTTTATGATTTCTGCCTTTTCTCCATTTTTTGTTGGTTGAGTTCCCGCAACTTTTTAAGATGACATTCTCCGCTTCAAGCTCTAAAATTCGGTAACGCAAACGTTCTTCTTCTGTTTTGGGCAGTGGCGGCATTTCCTATAGAATAGTGCCCATTTTTAACGGCTTGTATGACGGTTAATTTAAATTCAGGAGAATAGATTTGTTTGAGGTTTAGCATCGTTAAGCCATTGATTCCACAGTGATTAAAATAGTGATTAAATCGGGTAATCCAAAATCTTAACGTACTCTCTTTGAGATGAAATTGTTTGCGTGTCAGTGATCGATTTTTATTGTGTTGGAGATAAAATTCGATCACTTGCTGTTTGAAAAGTGGGTTATATTTAGTCATAAAAAATCTGCACCTTAGTGAGTTGAAGTTTAGTCTAACTTTTTGGGGCAGATTATTTTGACCTCACTTGATGATTTAAATGGAATGTAAAACCACAAAATAGAAATATCAATGAAATGTAGCAACCGTGTTCAAAACACCTTTTATAAATATCGTGTAGCCTCCCATTTTTCATTGTTTTCACTAACGCATTGATAATGGTTAATAATTTACGCATACACGCCATTAATGCGACTTTCTTCGCTTTGCCTCTTGCGACCAATCGGTCATAAAAGGCTTTAAAAACGGTTTCGTGCCGACTTGCGGGCAGCGCTGCCATATATAGCGCATTGCGGACAATAGCACGACCGCCTGAGCAAAAAAATTTACCTTTCCACTCGCACTTTCTCGCGGATGGGGGATTACGCCGACAAGCGAGGTAATCTTTTTGCCGCTTAACTTGCCAAGCTCAGACAAATTTGACATCAACACGGCAACCGTATTTTTTCCAACACCTTTGATGTCGGCGATGAATTCCGCTTTGTCGTTCAAGTACCGGCTATAGTCGTTGATATCCTTGTCTAACTCGGCAATCAGCTTACCCAGCGTATCAATTAAATGTTGAATACTGGCAAGCTGACTTTCATGGCTTTGTTGCAAGCGGTTGAGCTCGGCAACATGCATCTCAATGAGATGGCGACGACGTACCACAAGGGCCTGAAGCTTTGCTTAACGGCACATAAAGCAAGCTTTCTGTTTCGCCTTTGAGGTCAAGATTTTGCCCATAAAATGCCAAGTTAATCGCATCCTTGGTATCGGTTTTCACCGAATTTTGGGAGCGAGCATAGCTTGCCGCTTTTTGTGGATTGGCAATCAACACCCGAAAACCTGCCTGAGTGAGAGTTTTGGCAAGGAGGATTTCAAGTCCGCCGGTGGCTTCGAGAGTAATCAGAGCCACATTTTCAACCTTACGGTCTGTGCGATACCTTTCGGATTATTCGTCTGTGTTTTAGTTTTCTTGTAATTGGAAATCCCAATCACGAGACTACGCTTAGCAACATCAATGTCGCAATAAATTGGATTGTTCATCGGTAACCTGCCTTGTATTTGGGTAAACCATTCAACTGTTCGATTTTGCTGATGAAAGTTATCCACGCCTACACTACGAAACGAGTTGCGACTCTAGGGACATACAAGCTATGGATAACATTTGAGGGGCTATTATCGTTTATTTTTAACATACAAGGGACACACTGCGTGTGT
>NZ_MLHJ01000048.1 GCF_001998965.1 Rodentibacter rarus | reverse complement strand
TTGGAAGATCATTGACACCCCATAGAAGTAATAGTCTTACTTGTTTGTTACGATTTTATATCCTCCATAGCATAAATATTGTTTAATCAAAACTGCTGAATCAAATTCAAAATCCGTTTATCCGATACCTGATATTTTGTTCCCAACTGTTGGGCAAACAAACTCACGCGTAATTCTTCGATCATATAGCGAATTTCTGCCACCTCATCAGAAATTGGCTTGGATTTGGGTAATTTCGCCAATAATTGCTGATAAGCTTGTTGCACTTGCTCTACACGCAACATTGCCGCACGATCACGGTTTACATCTTGTGCCAGTTTATCAATACGCTTATCAATCGCTTGTAAATAACGCAATAGATCAGGCAAACGAGAATACCCACTTTTCTGCACAAAACCTTGATACACCAAACCACTCAATTGCGATTTTATATCCGAAAGGGCAAACGCCATGGTGAAATCCATTTTACCTTTTAAACGTTGGTTTAACCCGTGACTAAAGGTTAAAATTTGTTCTACTTTTTGTGCGATATCCACCGTCACCTCATTCAGATTTTCACGCACAACATCCCGTAGTTTTTCAAACCCCTCTTCACTCCACACAAAACCACCAAAATCCGTAATCAGTTTATCCACCGCACAAGCAATGCAATCATCAATTAAATCCAATACTCGCCCAAATGGGGTGAAATACAAACCAAGTTTCGCTTTATTCGGTAATTTTTCATGAAGATATTTAATGGGTGACGGAACGTTAAGTAACAATAATCGGCGTAACCCTTGCTGCATTGCCACTTTTTGTTCAAACTCCGTTTCAAAAAGTTTGATCCCTACTGATTCTTTTTCATCTACCAACGCTGGAAAGGCTTTTACGCTAAAACCTTGTTTTTTTTGCTCATAAAATTGTGGCAAATCGGCAAAATTCCAAACATGTACACCTGTCTGTTCAATAGCATCATCGGCGACAGCAGAAAGGCTTTCCTGCACACGTTCTTTAAGATCAAATTTGAGTCGATCCAAATCCATGGATTCGGCAAGTTTCTTGCCTTTTTCATCCACCACACGGAAGGTCATTTTTAAATGACTTGGAATTTGTGCCCAATTCCAATGTTCCGCTTCCACTGTTACACCGGTCATACGGCGCAATTCGTAAATAAGCGTATCCAGCAAGGTTTTTTCTAAAGGAACTGCCCGGCCTAAAAATGCTTTGGCATAATTCGGTGCCGGAACAAAATGACGTCGATAGGTTTTTGGCAACGATTTAATCAACGCAATCACTAATTCCTCTCGTAATCCCGGAATTTGCCAGTCAAAGCCTGTCATTTCTACCTGATTAAGCAATGGTAGAGGAATATGCACCGTCACACCGTCCGCCTCTGTGCCCGGTTCAAATTGATAGGTGAGTTTCAGCTTTAGATTACCTTGATGCCAAAAATTAGGGAAATCCAGTTTACTGACTTTGTCCGCCCCTTCATTAATAAGAAAAGCACGTTCAAAATTCAATAATTCCCCATCCTGTTTTGAGGCTTTTTTCCACCAAGTATCAAAATGTTTTTGTGAAACCACTTCGGTGCCGATACGTTGATCGTAAAATTCGAAAAGGGCCCGTTCATCAACCAAAATATCTCGACGACGAGTTTTATGCTCCAGTTCCTCGATTTCATTAATCAATCTTTGATTTTGTTTGAAGAAATGATGTTTGGTATGCCAATTCCCTTCCACTAAAGCCGATTGAATAAAAATCTCTCGGCTCACAATTGGGTCAATCGCACCATAATTTACCGCTCTTGCCTGCACAATCGGCACACCGTATAAACTCACTTTTTCATCGGCTATCACTGCACCACGAAATTTTGACCAACGAGGCTCTGCATAAGATTTTTTCACCAAATGTTCTGCAAGTGGCTCTATCCATTCCGGTTCAATTTCTGCCGCCATTCGGCCCCAAAGTTTTGAGGTTTCCACCAATTCTGCCGCCATCACCCATTTCGGCTGTTTTTTGAAAAGGACGGAGTTAGGAAAAATGGCAAAATGGGCATTACGGGCGCCAAGATACTGTTGTTTTTCCACTTCTTTCAGCCCGATGTGTGACAATAAGCCACTTAAAAGTGCGCTATGGATTTGTTGGTATTGCGCTTTTTCAGAATTAATCGGCAGCCCCATTTCTCGCGCGGAAAGACGAATTTGATGATAAATATCCTGCCATTCTCGGATGCGTAAGTAATTTAAGAAATCTTTTTGACACTGGCGACGAAATTGATTTTTACTCAAGTTTTTTTGCTGTTCTTGAACATAATGCCAAAGATTTAAGAATGCCAAGAAATCAGATTTTTTATCGGCAAAACGACGATGCTTTTCATCTGCGGCTTGCTGTTTTTCCGTTGGGCGTTCACGAGGGTCTTGAATAGAGAGAGCAGAAACAATCACCATCGCTTCATAAACACAAGCAAAATTGACCGCACTTAACAGCATTTTTGCTAACCGGGGATCAACCGGCAGTTGGGCAAGCTGACGACCGGTTTGGGTTAATCGGCGTTTTTCACCTGATTTTGTTTTAATGGTTTCAAATGCCTCTAACTCTTCTAACAATTTCACGCCGTCTTGGATATGTCGTCTATCCGGCGCATCAACAAAAGGAAAAGCTTCAATATCATCCAAGCCCAATGCGGTCATTTGTAAAATCACAGAAGCCAAATTGGTGCGTAAAATTTCAGGATCGGTAAATTCAGGGCGAGAATTAAAATCTTCTTCCGAATAAAGACGAACACAGATGCCTTCACTCACCCGTCCACAACGCCCTTTACGCTGATTAGCAGAAGCCTGTGAAATCGGCTCAATAGGCAAGCGTTGAACTTTAGTCCGGTAGCTATAACGGGAAATCCGAGCAGTCCCCGGGTCAATCACATATTTAATGCCAGGTACGGTAAGCGAGGTTTCTGCTACATTCGTGGCAAGGACAATGCGATTTAATCCGCTAGGATGAAAAATTTTATTTTGTTCCTGTGCAGAAAGGCGGGCAAAGAGCGGGAGAATTTCCGTATGTTTCAAATTTTGTTTCTGTAACGCTTCTGCGGTATCACGAATTTCTCGCTCGCCATTCATAAAAATTAAAATATCGCCTCTGCCTTCTGCCTGGAGCTCCTCCACAGCATTTAAAATCCCTTGTAACTGATCTTGATCCTCTTCATCCGCAATAGGGCGGTAACGCACTTCCACAGGATAGGTTCTGCCGGAGACTTCAATAATCGGCGCATTGTTGAAATGTTTAGAAAAACGTTCCACATCAATGGTGGCGGAGGTAATGATGATTTTTAAATCCGGGCGGCGGGGTAAAAGCTGTTTGAGATACCCAAGGATAAAATCATTGTTAAGACTGCGTTCGTGGGCTTCATCAATAATCAAACAGGAATATTGATTAAGAAAACGATCCGTTTGAATTTCTGCCAGCAAAATCCCATCAGTCATTAGTTTAATTTGGGTATTCTCACTGATTTGGTCATTGAAACGGACTTTATACCCCACCAAATCCCCTAATTCCGTTTGTAATTCTTCCGCAATACGGGTGGCAACGGAACGGGCAGCAATACGGCGAGGCTGAGTATGTCCAATCATTCCTAATCGACCTAGTCCTAAGGCTAAGCACATTTTCGGTAACTGGGTAGTTTTGCCCGATCCCGTTTCCCCTGCAACCACAATGACTTGGTGTTCCGATAGCAGTTTTTCAATTTCCGCTCTACGTTGGCTAACCGGCAGATCAGCAGGAAAAACAATCGGATTTTTAACTGCACTTTCACGACATTTCACACGCCATTTTGCCTGCTGGATTTGTTGTTCAATTTCCGATGCCACCGCTTGTTGTGCATCTTGATTTTTAATTTTCGCCATGCCCTGAATACGCGAAAATAACCAACGCTTTTCCACCTGCATCAGGTTATCCAGTTGGGCAATGAGGGCTTGTTGTAAAGGATTAAATTCGGATTTTATCGTTCTTTTTTTCATTATTCTGATTTCGTTTTTAGACCACCGTAAGCTAGGCAAAGCCAGCCAACTAAAAATAACGTACCACCAAGCGGTGTAAGCCAAGCCATCCCCTTACCTACACCAAAGGCAAGAGCATATAAACTGCCACTGAAAAAAACGATTCCTACCGACCATGTCATGGCTGCCAAGCTTACAAATCTGTCATTTTTCCACGCTGACAAGCCAACAGCTAAAATCGCTAAGGTATGAAAGAGTTGATATTTCAGACCAGTATCAATCCACGCCAGAGCTTTAGCCTCTAAAATATGGGTTAAACCATGTGCTGCCAATGCCCCCAATGCCACGCAGAAAAAACCGCTAAAAGCGGCGATCAATAACCATTTATTTTTCATCTATCATTTTCCTAACAATAATGCCAATATGCCGGCAGCGATAAGTGGCCCAACGGGAATACCTCCCAAAAAAGCAACGCCGACCACCGTACCAATTAATAGTCCGGTCACCAACACCGGTTGTTCTCCCATCAAGGAAACGCCTTTTCCTGCCAACCAGGCCACAAAGACACCAACCACAATAGAAAGTGCCATTTTCCAGCTGAGAAAATCCGCTAAGTTTGGGAGCTTGATTTTTCCTGAAACCAGAGGACTTAATACACCCGCAGTCAGAATGATGATCCCGATTTTTAAACCGTATTTTTCAACAAATGGAATATATTGAGATAAAAAAGTTTGCTGCATAATCAACAGCACAGCGGCAGAAATGGTGATAGCACTATTATGGCTTACCACCCCAAGAATGATTAAAATGACCAGTAATAGTGCGATCATATTTAGTTGTAATGACATAGCTGACCCAACATTGCGATAAACTTTTGAAGAAATAAATGGGGCGGATTATAGCAATTTCTTTATTTTCTGTGTTTTTTATTTCCTTTTGTTTTACTCACAGGCTGAATCCAACATTTCTTTCGCATTGGCTAAAGCAAGCTCTGTCACTTGGCTTCCCCCTAATAAACGTGCTAATGCAGGGATACGTTCATCTTGAGAAAGTGCGGTCATTTTGGTTTCCGTTTTTCCCTCTACCGTAAATTTTTCAACATTAAATTGATGATGTCCGCAACTGGCGACCTGCGGTAAATGGGTCACGCAAAGCACTTGACATTGATTGCCTAATTGGCGTAACAATTTACCCACCACACTGGCGGTTGACCCACTAATTCCTACATCCACTTCATCAAAAATAAGGGTTGGAATCGCCGATTGATCTGAGGTTAACACTTGAATAGCTAATGAAATTCGAGAAAGCTCCCCCCCTGAAGCCACTTTAGCGAGCGGTTGAGGCTGTTGCCCAAGATTACTGCGTAAAGTAAAAATAATCTGATCTGCTCCATTTGCGGTAATTTTTTCATCATCCGTTTTCAACTCTACATAAAATTGCGCATTTTCCATTGCAAGCTGTTTAATGGAATCTGTGACTTGTTTCGCCAAGAGAGCGGCGGATTTTTGACGGCTTGTCGTTAACGCTGTTGCTGTTGCCCACATTTTGGAGAATGCTGCTTTTTCTTGTGTGATTAACGCTTCTTCGCTTTCAGAAAAATCTAAAAGTGCGGTCAATTCTGCTTTTAATTTTTGATGCCATTCAACTAATTCTTCTGGTTTTATATTATGCTTTCTTGCCAACTGTAAGGCTTGTCCCATACGCTGATCAATTTCTTGCAATAACATCGGATCTTGTTCAATATTGGACGATAAATGTTGCACTTCATTTGTGGCTTCCTGCACTTGAATCAAGGCTTCATTTAATAGGTTTTGAACATCAGCATAACGAGAATCAAGCTCGACAAGTTCATCAATATATTGCGTAGCACGATAGAGCAGCGTATCAATACTGACCGTTTCATTTTCACTTAAAAGTTGTAAGGCAGCTTGAGAAAGCTGGGTAAGCTGTTCGCTATTTGATAAACGGCGTTGGTCTTCTTCTAATTCAAGATATTCATTCGGACGAAGATTAAATTCATCCAACTCTTCAACTTGATATTGCAACAGTTGCTTTCTCGATTCATTTTCCGCCACTTTTTGCTGAAATGTCTTCACTTGCGTTTGCAAATTTCTCCATGCCCGGTAATCATCACGCATTTGGTTGAGCAAATCAGCATGTTGTGCAAAACCATCCACTAATTGAAGTTGATAGTCATTTTTGAGTAAGAGTTGGGAAGCGTGTTGACCATTAATATGGATCAAATATTGCCCAATTTCTTTAAGTTGAGCCGCAGAAACCGGAGTACTATTGATAAAGGCTTTAGAACGCCCATCGGCATTGATGACACGGCGTAAGATACATTCGGAGGGATTTTCGGAATCTTGTAATTCCTGCGCTTGTAACCAATGATAAGCCTGATTATGCGATTGGAGATGAAAACTCGCACAGATTTCTGCACGTTCCTGCCCCTCTCTTACCATCGCACTTTCAACACGTTGCCCTAAGCATAAACCCAATGCATCAATGGCAATGGATTTACCCGCCCCGGTTTCACCTGTAATCACGGACATACCTTTGGCTAATTCAATATCTAACTGGCGAACAATCGCAAAATTATTAATGGTAAGTTGGGTAAGCATAATAAAATCCTTATTTACTGTATATTTATCATATTAATACTGATTCAATACACAGTAAAGATTTTTTTAGATTTTATTTAGAAATTTTTTAGCCATCCTAATTTGGTACTTAATACATTGTAGTAATTATAATTTTTTAAATGAAGTAAACGTAATTTATGTTCGCTTTTTTCAATATGAACAACATCATCCGGTGAAAAATCTAATGCGATTTGACTATCGCATCCTACTTCCAGCTGAGAGGTGTTATGTTCCGCAAAGCGAATAGAAATTTTACTGTCGCCATCAATGACAAGCGGACGTGATGAGAGGGTATGAGGAAACATTGGCACAAGTGCAATCGCATTTAAATTAGGTGTCAAAATCGGACCGCCAGCCGAGAGAGAATAGGCTGTCGAACCGGTTGGCGTTGAAACAATTAATCCGTCAGAACGCTGAGAAAAAGTGAATTTATCATTAATATACACGTGGAAATCAATCATATGTGCAATTTTTGCCGGGTGAATCACCGCTTCATTGATAGCATTTCCTTTTGCAACAATTTCACCATTCCGCTCAATTTTAGCTTCCAAAAGAAAACGCTCTTCTACAAAAAATTCGCCTCGTTCTAAGCAGGCTTCTAGCTGAGCGTAGGCATTTTTCGGGTCGATATCCGTCAAAAAACCAAGATTTCCACGGTTAATCCCGATAAGGGGAATATTATATTTTGCAAGGATACGTGCACGCCCAAGCATATTACCATCCCCCCCAATAACGATCACAAGTTGCGCCAATTGCCCAATTTGTTCTAATGTTGCCGGTGCGTGTTCAGGTAATTCAAGTTTTTCTGCTACCTCTTTTTCCACTAGTACCTGATAGCCATGCTCAGTTAGCCAGTGGTAGACATTTTTGTGCATTTGCAGGTTCACATCATTACGTGGTTTTCCTGCTAGACCAATAATTTTAAAAGAATTATGTAGTTCGTTCATCTTTAATCAATTTCGGCGGAATATTGACCGCACTTGAATTCAAAATTTTCGCCATTATATTACATAGCACTTTAATTTTGCTAAAATACTGCCAATTTTTGAATCAATGGAGAACAATATGTCTGAACAAGAACAAAAAATTAATGCCACTGAAGAACCTATTGAAGAGATTCAAAAGGAAGAAGTTGAACAGGTACAATCCGATGATCCTTTAGAAGAAGCCATTGCCCGTGTTCAAGAATTAGAGGAACAGCTTAAAACACAGGTTGAAGAAACCGCTAAAAAAGAGCAAGATCTTTTACTGCGTACTCGTGCAGAAATTGACAATATTCGCCGCCGTACCGAACAAGATGTAGAAAAGGCGCATAAATTTGCGCTAGAAAAATTCTCAAAAGACATTTTAAATACCATCGACAATTTAGAACGCGCACTGGCTACCCCGGCCAATAAGGAAGATGAAAGCATAAAAGCATTATTTGATGGTGTGGAACTCACCTTAAAAGAACTCATTTCAACTGTCGGTCGATTTGGTGTTGAGGCGGTAGGTTTAGTCGGTGAAACCTTCAACCCGGATTTACACCAAGCGATTTCCATGCAACCGGTGGAAGGATTTGAATCCAATCAAATTACGGCGGTATTACAAAAAGGCTATACGCTAAATGGTCGTGTTATTCGTCCTGCTATGGTAATGGTGGCGGCATAATCTTTAAAAGACGAACAAATAAAAGTGCGGTCGATTTTTCGGCCGTTTTTTGTTTTCCCTCTCCTTTCAAAATTTGATCAAAATCAAAAAAAATGACATTTTATTTGAGACTAATTCTCGTAAATCAATGCTTCATTACATCAGTGAAATCAAGCCTTCACACATCACATTAGCAACAAAACTTAAGAAAAACACTACATATTGTGTGTTGATTGTCCAATCATAACTATATATAGTCACTTCGCATTTTTAAAATACTATATCTTGGAGCATACAATGAACGCTTTTAGTGTGATTAAACGTGATGGATCACGAGTGGATTTTGAAATTCAACGCATTATCCAGGCTATTAAAAAAGCCGCAAGTGCGGTCAATATTCACGATAAATTTTATTGTCATCAAATAGGACACGAAGTGGGAAACGAAATTTTTACCCACCATCAACAAGAAATCGACATCAATCAAATCCAAAAAATCGTTGAAGATAAATTAATGGCAAGCCGTTATCCTCAAATTGCACGCGCTTATATTGAATATCGTCACGATCGTGATTTAGCCCGTGAAAAACGGAGCAAACTCAACAAAGAAATTGAGGGATTAATTGAACAAAGCAATGTGGAATTGCTAAATGAAAATGCCAATAAAGATGCGAAGGTTATCCCGACCCAGCGGGATTTACTCGCCGGCATTGTGGCAAAACATTATGCCAAACACCATATCCTGCCCCGTGATGTGGTAGAAGCCCATGAGAAAGGGGAAATTCATTATCATGACTTAGACTACGCACCTTTTTTCCCCATGTTCAATTGTATGTTGGTGGATTTAAAAGGTATGCTTTCCCAAGGGTTTAAAATGGGCAATGCTGAAATTGAACCGCCCAAATCCATTGGCACAGCAACAGCCGTCACCGCACAAATCATTGCACAAGTTGCCAGCCATATTTACGGTGGTACCACCATTAATCGTATTGATGAAGTGCTGGCGCCTTATGTTCAAATCAGCTATGAAAAACATTTAAAAAATGCCGAACAATGGCAAATCCCGGATGCACAGGGTTATGCCAAAGCCTTAATTGAAAAAGAATGTTTTGATGCCTTTCAATCTTTAGAATATGAAGTGAACACCTTACACACCTCAAACGGACAAACGCCTTTTGTCACCTTTGGGTTTGGCTTAGGTACGAGTTGGCAAGCCCGTTTAATTCAACAAGCTATTTTAAAAAATCGCATCCGTGGTTTGGGTAAAAATCACAAAACACCGGTTTTCCCTAAACTCGTATTCACCATTAAAAAAGGGCTTAACCAAGCCAAAGGCGACCCGAATTACGATATTAAACAGTTGGCACTTGAATGTGCCTCTAAACGCATGTATCCGGATATCCTCAATTATGATCAAGTAGTGAAGGTCACCGGTTCTTTCAAAGCCCCAATGGGCTGCCGTAGTTTCTTAGGGGCTTATGAAGAACAAGGCACAGAAATTCACGATGGCCGCAACAATTTAGGCGTGGTGAGTCTGAATTTACCGCGTATCGCTTTAGAAGCAAAAAACGAGGCAGAATTCTACCGCACTTTGGATGAGCGTCTTGCTATCGCTAAAAAAGCCTTAATGACAAGAATTGCCCGCCTTGAAAACACCAAAGCACGGGTTGCCCCTATTCTTTATATGGAGGGAGCTTGTGGCGTACGTTTAAATGCAGATGATAATGTCGCACAAATTTTCAAAAATGGACGCGCTTCGATTTCACTCGGTTACATTGGTATTCATGAAACCGTCAATGCGCTTTATCAAAAAGGGCATATTTTTGATGATGAACAATTGCGTGAAAAAGGCATTGAGATTGTTCGTCACCTACATCATGCCGTGAAACAATGGCAGCAAGAAACAGGCTATGCTTTCAGCCTTTATTCTACACCGAGTGAAAACCTATGCGACCGTTTCTGTCGTTTAGATACCAAACAATTTGGGGTGATTGAAGGGGTGACCGATAAAGGCTACTACACCAACAGTTATCATTTAGATGTCGAAAAGAAAGTGAATCCTTACGATAAATTGGATTTTGAAATGCCCTACCCGCCTTTAGCCAGTGGCGGATTTATTTGCTATGGTGAATATCCAAATATTCAGCATAACTTAAAAGCACTGGAAGATGTGTGGGATTACAGCTATGACCGTGTCCCTTATTATGGCACAAACACCCCTATTGACGAATGTTACGAATGTGGCTTCACCGGCGAATTCCACTGCACCAGCAAAGGTTTTGTTTGCCCGAAATGCGGCAATCACGAAAGCAGTAAAGTTTCCGTCACCCGCCGTGTATGCGGTTATTTAGGCAGCCCCGATGCACGCCCGTTTAATGCAGGCAAACAAGAAGAGGTGAAGCGTCGGGTGAAACACTTATAACCTGACACTTGATGGGAAAAGCGATTGAAATCACATAAAATTCACAATCGCTTTTTCATTAAATAGTACAAATTTGTATTTGATGACAGTGTCCTCAAATCGGAATATACTCTAGTCAATTCGTTATTGAAATGGAGTAATTATGTCAGAACATACTATTTCTCTTGCTTTTTCAGTGTGGCATCATTATTTGAAAATGCTCGCTGAAAAACACTATCTAACTTTGCCAAACTTTCCTCATCAATTAAAAATCAAGGACATTTCCCCATTTTTATCTCAAGCAGAAGAAATTGTTTTAGGTAAAAAGCCCGGAGCTAAACTTTCTCAAGAAACGCTTTATAGCTTGTTTGAAAATATCCTTCAAGATACCACTAAAAAGCAGTTCTTTTACGATTTTCAATCGCTTACACCAAATAGCATTTTCCCTAAAAATACGGAAAAATTAACCGCACTTTCTACGCTGTGGAATAATTTTACCTGTTAATGATCATGCA